>CAYUAF010000020.1:0-17114 GCA_964442555.1 uncultured Allobrachymonas sp. | reverse complement strand
GCCCTGTGCCCTGTGCAGTGTGCCGTGCGCCCACGCGCCAGCCGGTGAGCCAGCCAGGGTTTGAACAAGCCTCTCGGCGCAGATTCAAGGGCAGGCGGCGCGTTTGCTTGGTGTACCATGCGGGCAGTGTTGCTGGAAACACGGGGGCGCTTGGTTTGCAGGCCCTCGGGGTTGCCAGCTTTTTTCCGTATTCGACCCACCTTTTTACCCATGCCTGCGGCCATGCTTTGCCATGCGCCGGGGGGCTTGCCTGATTCATGAAACGCGGTTTCTACTCCATTATGGCGGCGCAGTTTTTCAGCTCGCTGGCCGACAACGCCTTGTTCATTGCCGCCGTGGCGCTGCTGCGTTATGCGCACGAGCCCGAATGGAAAAAGGCTGCGCTGGTACCGATTTTTGCCGTCTTTTACGTGCTGCTGGCGCCGTTTGTGGGCGCTTTTGCCGATGCGCACCCCAAAGGGCGGGTGATGTTTTTGAGCAATGCCATCAAGGCCATTGGCTGCCTGATGATGCTCGCGGGCGTGAACCCTCTGCTGTCGTACGCGGTGGTGGGGCTGGGCGCTGCGGCGTATTCGCCAGCCAAGTACGGCATTCTGACCGAGCTGCTGCCGCCTTCGCAGCTGGTCAAGGCCAATGGCTGGATTGAGGGGCTGACCATCATCTCGATCATCATGGGCACGGTGCTGGGCGGGCAGTTGATTCGCCCCGAGCTGTTTCATCACCTGCAAGCAGGCAGCCTGGGCGCGCTGGCCAGCCAATTCGGCACGCCGCCGCAACTGGCGATTGCGCTGATCATGGGGGTGTATCTGATTGCCTCGCTCATCAATATGCGCATTCCCAAAACCGGCGTGGCGATGATTCCGCTGCCCAAAAACATCTTCTCGCTGTTGCCCGATTTCTGGGATTGCAACAGCCGCCTCTGGCGCGACAAGCTGGGGCAAATCTCGCTGGCGACCACCACGCTGTTTTGGGGCGTGAGCGGCAATCTGCGCTATCTGGTGCTGGCCTGGGCCGCTGCCGCGCTGGGCTATGGCGAGACGCAAGCCGCCAGCCTGGTGGGCGTGGTGGCCGTGGGCACGGCCATGGGGGCGGTGTGGGCGTCCATCCGCGTGAAGCTGGATCGCGCCACGGGCGTGATGCCGCTGGGCATTTTGATGGGCATCGTGGTACTGGCGCTGCTCTTTATCAAGAACATGGGCATGGCCGTGCCGGTGTTTGTGCTGCTGGGCGGCCTGGGCGGCTATCTGGTTGTGCCCATGAATGCGCTGCTGCAACACCGCGGCCACAGCCTGATGGGGGCCGGGCGCTCGATTGCCGTGCAAAACTTCAACGAGCAGGCCTGCATTCTGGGGCTGGGTTTTCTCTACAGTTTGCTGACCAAGTACAACGTTTCGGCCTTTGGCGCCATTGTGGTGTTTGGCGTGCTGGTAAGCGGCTGCATGGTGCTGTTTCAGCTCTGGCACTGGAGCAATCTCAAAAAACACCCCGCCGAGGTTTTGCGCCTGCTGCGCAAGGCCCGCGACGAAGGGCCGCTGGGGCATTGATGCCGGCGCGCGCATAGCCCCGGCGCGGGCTGCGGCCCAACCGCGCATGCACGGACTTTTTGCGTATGAAGCAACGTACCACCACCACGACCACCGCCTTGCCGATTCTCGCCATCGCCCTCAACGCCATGTTGTGGGGCCTGTCGTGGTGGCCGCTGCACCAGTTGCGCGATCGGGGCGTGCACGGCCTGTGGGCCACTTTTTTCAGCTACATGCTCACCGTGGCGCTGGTGCTGCTGTGGCGCCCGCGCACCGTGGGCGAGCTGGCCGGCGATCGCCGCCTGTGGCTGCTGATGCTGACATCGGGCGTGACCAATGCCTGCTTCAACTGGGCCATCAGCACCGGCGACGTGGTGCGCGTGGTGCTGTTGCTGTATCTGATGCCGGTGTGGTCGGTTTTGCTGAGCTGGTGGCTGTCTGGCGAACGCCCGGGCCTGTTTACGCTGCTGCGCGTTGCCGTGGCCTTGGTGGGGGTGATGCTGGTGTTGCAGCCGCCGGAAAACGACTGGAACCAGTTCGTGCTGCCCGTGCCGCGCTCGCAGTCGGACGTATTGGCGCTGATCGCCGGTTTTGCCTTTGCCTGCTCCAACGTGTTGCTCAACCGCCTGGGCAAGGTGGCCACGCCGCCCAAAATTCTGGGCATGTTCGCGGGCAACCTGGTGGTAAGCGGCACCATTGCCTGCGTGCTGTGGCAGCTCGGGCTGGGCGGCGTATCCTTGCCGCAGCCCGTAGGCTATTGGCCGGTGTTTGTCGCCATGGTGGCGCTGCAACTGGTGATTTGCAACATCTGCCTGCAATACGGCGCGGCGCGCATGTCGGCCAATACGCTGGCATTACTGATGTCGCTGGAGGTGCTGTTTGCCGCCGTATCGGCAGCCTGGCTTGGCGCAGGCAAGATCGACGCCCGCGTGCTGCTGGGCGGCGTGCTGGTAGTGGGCGCAGCCCTGCTGGAAGCCTACGACCATTTGAATAGCGCGCGCATGCAGCGCCCTTCTTCGCCATCTTCGCACGACGGGCCTGCCGGATAATGGCTGCTGCACAACGCTGGCTTGGTGGATGATCGCGGCGCGATCACATCACCATCATCCCCCCGTTTTTGCGCACGCCCGGCCGCCCGCAAGGCTTGCAGCCTGCTGCCGGGCCAGCGCCCGCTCCGGATATTTTTTGCAGACCGTTCGCCATGACTTCTACCACCCGTTACCTCACCGGCATCACCACCACCGGCACGCCCCATCTGGGCAATTACGTGGGCGCCATCCGTCCCGCCGTGCAATCCAGCCAACGCGCGGATGTGCGCAGCTACTACTTTTTGGCCGACTACCACGCCCTGATCAAATGCGGCGATCCCGGGCGCATTCAGCGCAGCACGCTTGAAATTGCCGCCACCTGGCTGGCCGTGGGGCTAGACCCCGAGCGCGTCACCTTCTACCGCCAAAGCGACATCCCCGAAATCCCCGAGCTGATGTGGCTGCTGACTTGCGTATGCGGCAAGGGCCTGCTCAACCGCGCCCACGCCTACAAGGCCGCGCAAGACAAGAACGCCGAAGCCTGGCAGGAAGCCGACGACGGCGTCACCGCCGGCCTGTTCATGTACCCGGTGCTGATGGCCGCCGACATCCTCATGTTCCGGGCGCAGCGCGTGCCCGTCGGGCGCGACCAGGTGCAACACATCGAAATGGCACGCGACATGGCCGCCAGCTTCAACCACCTGTACGGCAAAGACCTGCTCGTGCTGCCCGAAGCGCAAGTAGACGACAACGTGGCGCTGCTGCCGGGGCTGGACGGCCGCAAGATGAGCAAAAGCTACGACAACACCATTCCGCTTTTCGCGCCAGCGGACGAGCTGCGCAAAAAAATCATGGGCATCGTCACCGACTCGCGCGCCCCCGGCGAACCCAAAGACACCGAAGGCAGCGCCCTGTTCCAGATCTACCGCGCTTTTGCCAGCCCCGCAGAAACCGCCGCCTTGGCTCAGGCCTTTGCCGACGGCATCGCCTGGGGCGACGCCAAGCAGGCGCTGTTTGAGCGCATCGACCGCGAAATCGCCCCCATGCGCGCGCGCTACGCCGAACTGATTGCCAACCCGGCCGAAGTGGAGCGCACCCTGCTGCGCGGCGCGGAAAAAGCCCGCGCCGAAGCCGCGCCCTACATCCGCCAACTGCGCGAAGCCGCCGGCCTGCGCAACCTGGCCAGCGCCGCCAGCCAAGCCCGCAACACCCATAGCGCCAGCAACGAAAAAAGCCTGCCCGCCTTCAAGCAATACCGCGAGGCAGACGGCCTGTTCTACTTCAAACTCACCGCGGCAGACGGCACCGTGCTGCTGCAAAGCCAAGGCTACGGCAACCCGCGCGAAGCGGGGCAAGCCGTCAAACGCCTGCAAACCGAAGGCGCAGCCGCACTCGCCACGCTGCAAGCGCAACTCGCCCCCATTGCCGACCACGCGGCGCTGGAGCAGGCTTTGGCAAAACTGCTGGCTGCCGCCGGCGATTGACCCGACCCCGCCACCTGCCCCTTGCCGCATCATGCAAGACGGCTGCCTGCGCGGCCAGATGCGCCACGCACGCGCCGCGCTGCCCCGACAAACCGGCAGCATCAACGCGCAGACCGCTACAACTTCTACGACTGCCACTGCCGCCTGCGCCAACACGCCGGGCACACCGCAGCCCGCCCGGCTCGCATGCCAAGGCGAAGCAAGGCAGGGCAACGCGCCATCAAAGCAACATGCACAGGCCCGGCAACGACAGATAGCTGACAGGCGCACGCCCTAGAATGCACACAGAGCAACGCGGTGCCGTTGCAGTTGCCATGTTGTTGCGCTGTTTTTTCGATGCGCCCGGCTGCCGCGCACGGCGCGGGGTTGGCTCGATCGTGAGCCGAAATCCGGTGAATCGAACTGGTACATCGAACTGATGCATCGAATCCGGCGCATCAAACCCCGCAAGCCGCACCCATGGCGCAACACAAACCGGCACGCCGCCCAGTAACTGTTTTTGCAAATTGAACCCATGCATGCTTTTCGCCCCTCCTCCCGCCTTGCTTCCCGCATTTGCTTGCGCCCCTGGCGTCATCTGGCGGGTTTGACGCTGGCCGCGCTGCTGGTTGCCGGTTGCGGCACCAGCCCCAAGCCCACGCCCCGCCCCGCCAAGCCGCGCCCCACCGCGCCAACACAGGGCTGGATGGGCACTTACCGCGGCACCGTGCCGTGCATGCCGCCTTCCACCCCCGCCTGCACCGCACAGCAGCTCGCGCTGACCCTGCTGCCGGGCAACACCTACGAGCTGGAAACCACCGTGCAACGCCGGGGCAAGCCCTACACCATCGTGAGCAAAGGGCGCTTTCAGTGGGACAGCACCCGCACGGTGATTACGCTGGCCTCCAAAGACGAAAACGCCCGCCTGCGCATCAGCCCCGGCATGGTGGAGCGCCTGCCCGGCATCCACGACGATATTGAAGACGCCAGCGCCTACCAAGGCTACGTTTTGCGCAAGCGTTAAGCGCCAAACGCTGTACGTACAACACAGCACGGCAGCGCACGCCACCCCGGTTGCCTGACTTAACTATTCCTTTGGCTTACGGCCTTGGCGGCCCTCACCAAGTGCGCCAAGCACGCCAAGCACGCCATGCGCGGCTAGCCATGTGGGCGGCTGCGCTTTTTGATTCGCCCAAGCGGCGCACCATCGTTGCTGTTTGTTCTGCGCCGGGCACGCCAGCTATACGGGCCGCGCACGGGCCGCATGCATCCGCCCGCATGGCCCGTTTAGCGCATTACGTGTGCCACCAAATGCCACAGCAGCGCGGCAAAGAAAAAGCCCCAGCCCGCCTTGCCAACCAGTTGTTTGAACCGGTCGTAATGGTGTTCGTTGTTGCGGCGGTCGTAATGATCGACCACCAACGCCAACAGCACCGCCGCCGCGCACACAAAGGCACCGTACATGATCCATGCCGGCGTGCCGTGCAAGTGCACGCCGCGGCTTCTGCGCCCGGGCAGGTACAAGTCGTCCCTAAGCAAGCCGTGCGCGCCATAGGCCAATAGCGCCAAGGCCAAAAAGGTGTTGGACGCACGCTCCCACAGGCTGAAGGTGTTGGGGGCGTGTGGCTCTGCAACCGGCCCCGGGGTTTCTTCTTCGGGCGCAAAACGCCAGCCCCCGCGGGCGTTGTTGGCAGAGGTGTTGTCTTGATCATTGCGGGTGCTGCGGTATGTGTTGCGCATGGGGCAAATCCTGATGTTGTTCTGGTGTTGCTCTGGTGTTATCTGTAGTGGTTGATGCGGCTGCCGCGCAGTTGCATGACGCAGCGCAATCAGCTGCAAGCGCCATGCAAGCACCGCATGCACGCTGTTATGCCACAGGCCCGCTGTTGCGCAGCGGCTGGCACTGGCTTTGCCCCGCCGCAATCGCCTGCTGCAAGTCGGCAATGGCTTGTGCGGGGTTGGCCGCTTGGGTGATGTGGCTGACGACGGCCACGCTGTCGGCACCGGCGGCGGCGGTGGCCCGGGCGCGTTCGGCATCCATGCCGCCAATGGCTACCAAGGGCAGGGCAGGGGCGTTTTGCTCGGCGATGTTGCCGTGCAGAATGTGCGCCCAAAAGCGCACGTTGTGCAGGCCCATGGGGGGCAGTTCGATATCTGTTTTGGTCTGGGTGGCATACACCGGCCCGCAGGCGATGTAGCTGGGGCGCAGGCGCAGGGCGCGCGCCAATTCCCACAGGGTTTGACTGCTGACGCCCAGGCGCAGGCCGCTGGCTTGCAGCGCATCCAGCGCTGTTTCCGTCAATGCGGCGGCATCGTCTTGCCCCAGGTGCACGCCGTAGATGCCGGGCATGCGCTGCGCCTGGCGCAGGGCGGCTTGCCAATGGTCGTTGATGATGAGCAGGGCGCCGCACGCGTGCGCCACTTGCGCGCAGCGGGCGATTTGCGCATCAATGGCTTCGGGCGTGGCGTGTTTGATGCGCAGTTGCACCAGCCGCACGCCCAGTTCCATGCAGCGGATGGTCCAGTCGGCATCGCCCATGACGGCATACAGCCCGTGCGCATGGCCGGCTTGCAGCATGGCCGCGGGCATGGGGGCAAAGGCTTGCGCGCGCGGCGCGCCCAGCAGGGGAAAGTGGCGGCGCTGCCAGTGCGGCCCGTTCGGGCGGGCGCAAGGCGGCTCTGCGGATGTTGCCTGCGCGGGCGCTGTGCCGTCTAGCGCGGCAAATACGGCAGCGGCGGCATGCAGGCCGGCTTCTGCGCCGCAAAAGCCTTGGGCGGCGGCTTGCTGCCCGTGTTGCAGCAGGCAGTCGCCACTGTCGGCCTGCCAGCGGGGCGCTTGGTCTGTTGCGCGCAGGGGCGCATGCAGCCAGCCGCTGGCTTGCGCAGAGGCCATGTAGATGCGGGCCGGCGCTTGCGCTTGCCCGGGGTGGGCCAGCACCACGTGCTGCTGTTGCGGCAGGGCAGCGCACAGGTCGCGCCAGCAGCGCTGCGCCCAGTCGGCCACGGTGGCATCGCACTGCGCCGATGTGGCCGATGCGGGCAAGTCCAGCAAAGCCTGCTGCCAGCCGGGCGCATGCACGGCCACGGGCGCGGTGGCGGGGAGTGCGGGTTGGGGAGATGGGGCGGGCATCCATTCAGACATCGGTTCGGACATAAACACAGGCAGGGGCAAAGAAACAAGAAAAGAGGTCGCAAGGGAAGGGCCAAAGACGCAGGCAGCGGCCTGGCGCTGATGGCGCGAATTGATGGCTCAACATTTATGGCGCGACATCCACGGCTGGCGCGATCAAGAAACGGGCGAAGCTAGCGCGCAGCTCGTCGGGCATGGGCACGGGCCGCAGGGGGTGCAGGCTGGCATTGACCATTTTGAGTTTCATGCGCACGCGCTCTTCGTCGTTGCAGCGCGCATCGATGCGCACAGTCAGCGAGGTGTGCCCCAGGTGCACGACCTGCAAGGTGAATTCGAGCAGTTCGTTGTAGCGGCTGGGGCGCAGAAATTCCATCTCCAGCTTCACCAGCGGGTGTACCACGCCGTAGCGTTCGATCATGGTGGGCATATCGCATTCCAGCCCTTCGCGCAGCCAAGTTTCGATCACGGCGTGGCTCATCTCGCCGTAGCGCGGGTAAAAGACGATGCCTGCATGATCGCACTCGCCAAAACGCACGCGGTGAAAGGTTCGGAAAACTTCGTTCATGCTGCCAGCCTCCAGAGTCAAGCATTCAGTCAAAAATCCAGCGGCGCACGGCCACTGCCGCAACACTGCATGCCACGCGCATGCGCCCCCGCAAAAAACAAACGATACACAAACGATACACAGAAACAGACCGCCTACCCGCAACGGCCTTGCATGCAACCACGATCCCGCATACGGCCCATTGCATACGGCACGCTGCCCAGCCAGGGTCTGCGCACGCTCTTTTTGAATTTTGAAGGATGCGTGGCGAACAAAAAGGGCACTGAAAAAAATCATTCACCCAGGCACCAACGCCACCAAGGCGCGATTGGGCAAGGCGGGCAACGCCAGCAATGATCTTTTTGCGATGGCTTTTTTGATCTCCCCCCAAAGGGAATATGCCCCCAAGCCGCCATTCGTTATTACACGCCTTGTGCAAACACACGGTTTGGGCGTTTGCCCACGCCCGGCTGGAGCGGCTTACCGGGCATGTGCCGCGCCCCAAAAATAGCGTGAAAGGCCCTAGTGCGCCCCGGTCGGGGGTTGCTCTGCGGCTTCGGCCAAAGAATTGGGCGCAACGCCGGGTGCGCTGCCTGCATCGGGCGCTGCGGCTGATGCGCCGGACGCCGCGCCGTCTGGCACGGGGGCTGCGGTGTTGTGGGGGCTTACGGGGCGCAGCACAATGGCTTGCGGCTGCACCTGCTGTTGCAGGCGGTATGGCTCGCTTTCGGATTCGGGCACCAGACCCAGCGGCGCCAGCCAGTGCCGCGACCAGGCCAGAAAAAGCAGGTTGGCGATGACGACCAGAGCCAGTATCCACCGTAGCATGGGTATCTTCCTTTGTACTGAAGGCTTGCTTATTGCGCCTGCTGCATCATGCCGGCAGGGCGCACGCTGATTTCTTCACTGCGCACTTCGCGCACGCCGCCCTGGCTTGCGACCAAAAACGCGCCTTGCGCGTTCACGCCCGTGGCGGTGCCCGTGCTGCCGTCAGACAGCCAAACAGCCTGCCCGCGCAGCGCATCGCGCACGGCAAAACGTTCTTGCCAAGGCGCAAAGCCTTTGTGCATGAACTGTTGCATGGCGCGCGCCAGGGGCACGGCCACCTGTTCCAGCACCCACGGGGCGGTGGCCTGTTCTTCAAATTCCTGCACCCAGGCGGGCGGCTGCGGTTGTGGCTGTTGCGTGGCCGCAGGCGGCAAAGCGGGCGGCTGCGCCACATTGATGCCCACGCCCACCACCGCATAACGCTGCGCACCTTGCGTGCACACTTCTACCAGAATGCCGCCGAATTTGCGCTGCCGGTACCACAGATCGTTGGGCCACTTCACGCGCAATTCGTGGCGGTGCTGCGGGTCCAGCGCCTGCGCCAGGCTGTAGCCCACCACGACGGACAGGCCGGACAAGTCCGCCTGCCCCAGGGGAAAGCCCAACGAAAAAGTCAGCGAGCCGCCCGCCGGCTGGCTCATCCACTGCCGGCCCATGCGCCCGCGCCCGGCCGTTTGGCGCTCGGCCACGAGCAAGGCGGGCTGGTATTGCCCCGCGCGGGCACGCTCCAGCAAGGCGGTGTTGCTGGAATCGATTTGCGGCAGCACTTCGACTTGCAGGCCAGGCCAAAAGGCGGCGAATGCCTGCTCCAGCGCCTGCACGGGCCAGGAAAGCTCCAGGGTTTGCATGACAATTCCGATCACGAATCACGCTGCCACGCGCCGCGCCAAGCAAGAAGCGCAGCAGAATGTGTTAGCGTATAAAAAAGCACGGTTCGCTCGTGCCTGGCTGTTTGCCCAGCGCGCCGAGCGGCTGCACCTATTGTAAGAACTGGATATTTCGCCCCGCACGCATCATGAGCAAAGCACTGGTCATCGCCGAAAAACCTTCTGTCGCGCAGGACATCGTGCGCGCGCTCACGCCCGTGGCAGGCAAGTTCGACAAGTACGACGATCACTTTGAAAACGACACCTACGTGGTCACCAGCGCCGTGGGCCATCTGGTGGAAATACAGGCACCCGAGGAATTTGACGTGAAACGCGGCAAATGGAGCTTTGCCCACCTGCCCGTGATTCCGCCGCACTTTGACCTCAAGCCCGTGGACAAAACCAAGTCGCGCCTGAACGCTGTGGTGAAGCAGGCGCGCCGCAAGGACGTGGGCACGCTCATCAACGCCTGCGACGCGGGGCGCGAGGGCGAGCTGATCTTTCGCCTGATTGCGCAATACGCCTTTGACGGCAAGCACGCGCCCAAGCCTGTGCAGCGCCTGTGGCTGCAAAGCATGACGCCGCAGGCCATACGCGACGGCTTTGCACACCTGCGCAGCGACGCGCAAATGCAGGGCCTGGCCGACGCGGCCCGCAGCCGCAGCGAGGCCGACTGGCTGGTGGGCATCAACGGCACGCGGGCCATGACGGCCTTCAACAGCCGCGACGGAGGCTTTTTCCTCACCACCGTGGGCCGCGTGCAAACCCCCACGCTGGCCGTGGTGGTAGAGCGCGAAGAGCAAATCCGCAAGCACGTGGCGCGCGACTATTGGGAAGTGCACGCCAGCTTTCTGGCCGAGGCGGGCGAATACAGCGGCAAATGGTTTGACCCGGCCTGGAAAAAAGACCCGCAAGACGCCGACAAGCGCGCCGACCGCGTGTGGACGCTGGAGCAAGCCCAGGCCATTGCCAACGCCGTGCGCGGCCAGGCCTGCACCGTCAAGGAAGAAAGCAAGCCCAGCACCCAGGCCAGCCCGCTGCTGTTTGACCTGACCAGCCTGCAACGCGAGGCCAATGCCAAATTCGGTTTTAGCGCCAAAACCACGCTGGCGCTGGCGCAGTCCTTGTACGAACGGCACAAGGCGCTCACTTACCCGCGTACCGATTCGCGCTGGCTGCCCGAGGACTACCTGGGCGTGGCGCGCCAGACCTTCGAGATGCTGGCCGGCAGCCAGCAGCGCCACCTGTCGCCCTTTGCCCAGCAGGCGCTGAGCGCAGGCTATGTGCGGCCCAGCAAGCGCATTTTTGACAACAGCAAGGTGTCTGACCACTTTGCCATCATCCCCACGCTGCAAGAGCCGGGTGCGCTATCTGACGCCGAGCGCAAGCTCTACGACCTGGTGGTGCGCCGCTTCATGGCGGTGTTCTTTCCCAGCGCCGAATACCAGGTCACCACGCGCATCACCACCGCGCATCACGAAGGCATCAGCCATCACTTCCAGAGCAACGGCAAGGTGCTGGTCAAGCCCGGCTGGCTGGCCATTTACGGCAAAGAGGCCGACGCCGAGATGGACAAGAAAGAAGAGGGCGAAAGCGGCAAATCGCTCGTGCCCGTCAAGCCCGGCGAAATGGTGCGCAACGAACACGTACAACCCAAGCACCTGCAAACGCGCCCGCCCGCCCGCTACACCGAAGCCACGCTGCTGGGCGCCATGGAAGGCGCGGGCAAGTGGATTGACGACGACGAGCTGCGCGAAGCCATGCAGGAAAAAGGCCTGGGCACCCCCGCCACGCGCGCGGCCATCATCGAAGGGCTGCTGACCGAAAAATACCTGCTGCGCGAAGGGCGCGAACTCATCCCCACGGCCAAGGCCTTTCAGCTCATGACCTTGCTGCGCGGCCTGCAAGTGGAAGAACTCTGCCGCCCCGAACTGACCGGCGACTGGGAATACAAGCTGGCGCAAATGGAAAAAGGCCAGCTCTCGCGCGACGCCTTCATGCGCGAAATCGCCGCCATGACCGAGCGCATCGTCAAAAAAGCCAAGGAATACGACCGCGACACCGTGCCCGGCGACTACGCCACCTTGGCCGCGCCCTGCCCGCAATGCGGCGGCGTGATGAAGGAAAACTACCGCCGCTACGCCTGCACCGGCGCACAGGGCAACAGCGAAGGCTGCGGCTTTTCTTTCACCAAAACCCCCGGCGGGCGCACCTTTGCGGTGGATGAGGCAGAAACCTTCCTGCGCGAAGGCCGCATCGGCCCGCTGGAAGGCTTTCGCAGCAAGGCCGGCTGGCCCTTTGTGGCCGCGCTGGCCCTGATCAAGGACGCAGACAGCGGCCAGTACAAGCTCGAATTCGACTTTGGCGACGAGGCCAAGGCGGAACAAACCGGCGAAATAGCCGATCTCGCCAGCGAAGCCAGCTTAGGCGCTTGCCCCAAGTGCGGCGCGCCCGTCAAAGCCTTTGGCAAAAACTACGTGTGCGAAAAATCCGTGCCCACCCACGCGCAAGCCACGCCCAGCTGCGACTTCAAAAGCGGCCAGGTCATCCTGCAACAGCCCGTGGCGCCCGAGCAAATGCACAAGCTGCTGCAAGAAGGCAAAACCGACGTGCTGGACAAGTTCGTGAGCAACCGCACCCGCCGCACCTTCAAGGCCCGCCTGGCCTGGAGCGCCGACGAGGGCAAGGTCATCTTCGAATTCGAGCCGCGCGAAGGCGCCCGCCAATACCCGCCACGCAAAACGGCTGCAACAGCCGCCAAAACAGCAACCAAAGCTACGGCAAAAGCAACGGCAAAATCCGCCGCCACCGCAACCGGCACCCGCAAAGCCGCAAGCGCGAAATCTGCCGCAACCAAAACCCCGCGCGCTGGCAGCCTCAAGCCCAGCCCCGCGCTGGCCGCCGTCATAGGCGAAGGCCCCTTTGGCCGTGGCGAGGTCATGAAAAAACTGTGGGACTACATCAAGGCCAATGGCCTGCAAGACCCGCAAGACAAACGCACCATCGTGGCCGACGACAAGCTGCGCCCCATCTTCGGCGCCGACAGCGTGGGCATGTTCAAGCTGGCGGGCATTGTGGGCGGGCATTTGGCATGAAGGTGGCGCGCTGCGCCCAGCAGCGCGCTGCCTGTGCGCTGGTTTAACGCCGGCTGACTTCGCGCAGGGTCACAAACTCTTCGGCGCTGGTGGGGTGTATGCCCAAGGTGGCGTCAAACTGCGCCTTGGTGGCGCCGCACTTCAGGGCCACGGCAAAGCCTTGCACGATTTCGCCCGCGTCGGCGCCCACCATGTGCAGGCCCAGCACGCGGTCACTGGCGTCGTCCACGATCAGCTTGACCAGCGTGCGCTCGGCACTGCCTGAGAGGGTGTGCTTGAGGGGCTTGAAGTCGCTTCGGTACACGCGGATGGGCTGGCCGCGCTCGCGTGCTTTTTCTTCGCTCAGGCCCACGGTGCCGATGGGCGGGTGGGTGAAGATGGCGGTGGGAATGTTGTCGTAATCCATCTGGCGCGGCGCTTGGCCGGGCAGGGGGCCAAACAGGTGATCGACCAGGGCCATGGCCTCGGCCAGGGCCACGGGGGTCAGGGGCAGGCGGCCCACCACGTCGCCCAGGGCGTAGATGCTGGGCACGCTGGTTTGAAACTGCGCGTTGACTTCAATCACGCCGCCGCGCCCCTGGCGCACACCCACCGTGTCCAGGCTCAGCCCGTCGGTCAGGGGGCGGCGGCCGGTGGCATAAAGCACCGCGTCGGCCTCCAGTACGCTGCCGTCGGTGAGATGCACGCGGCGCTGGCCGCCCGCAGCGGCTTCGATGCGGGCCACGTCGGTGCGCACGCGAATGTCCACGCCGTGCGCGCGCATTTGCGCGGCGGCAAAGTCGCGCACTTCGTCATCAAAGCCGCGCAGCACCTGCTCGCCCCGGTACACCAGGCTGACGTGCGCGCCCAGGCCGTTGAAGATGCTGGCCATTTCGCAGCCGATGTAGCCGCCGCCCACCACCACCAGGCGCTCAGGAAAGGCGGGCAGGTCAAAGATGTCGTCCGACACCAGTGCCAGATCGGCGCCCGGCACCTCGGGCCGAACGGGGGTGCCGCCAGTGGCAATGAGGATGTGGCGGGCGCTGTGGCGACTGGTGCTGCCATCGGGGGCACGCACTTGCACGGTGTGCGCATCCAGCAGGCTGCCGTGGCCTTGCAGGCGCTGCACGTTGGCGCTGGTCATGAGGTTTTCGTAAATGCCGTTCAGGCGGGTGATTTCAGCGGCGCGGGCGGCTTTGAGCGCGGCCCAGTTGAGCGTGGGCGTGCCGGGCAGTTGCCAGCCGTAGCCGCGGGCCTGGGCAAAGTCGTCTGAAAAGTGGGCAGCGTAGCTGTAGAGTTTTTTGGGGATGCAGCCCACGTTGACGCAGGTGCCGCCCATGCGGGCGCTTTCGGCCAGGGCCACGCGCGCACCGCGCTGGGCGGCAAAGCGGGCAGCGCGCACGCCGCCCGAGCCGCCGCCGATGACGAAGAGATCAAAGTCGTGCTGCGGGTGCATGTCAGGGAGCCTCCAGGGTCAGGGGTTGCATATAAAAAAACGGCATTTGCGCGCGTTTATAAAGGATTTTAGCTACTAAAAATGTAGCTTCCGGGGCTGGCGGTTCTATTGGGGTTCTGCTTGCCTGCGCAGGGCGGACCCTGCGTCCGGCCCGGATGCGGGCGGTGGCGGTCAGACAGCGCGGGGGGCGATGCTGGCTACTGCGCGGGGCGCACGGCGCTCTTGGGGCGAAACGCCGGGCATACCGCGTCGCGGGTTTGCAGGCAGGGCCCGCCGATCAGGTCGATGCAGTAGGGCACGGCGGCAAAGATGCCGTGCACGCGCGCCGCGCCGCTGGCGTCTTTCAGCCCTTCCAGCGTTTCGGCAATGGCCTTGGGCTGGCCTTGATGGGCAGCGCCACCGAACCCGGCGGCCCGGGCGCCGTGCTGTATCGCGCCACGGCACGCTTGTGGGAACTGGCCGGGCCTGAACGGGTGCAGTGGCTGCACGAGCAAACGCTGGGGCGCGCAGCCGATGGGCGCGTGTGGACAGCCATCCATGCACAAGGCGGCGAATCTTTTGGCGCCGTGCGCGACGCCTGGACGCAAGTAATGGACAACTGCGGCTCGCACCAATTGCGGCAGGTACGCTGCCCCGTGCTGGTGCTGGGCGGCGCGTGGGATCAACTGCACCTGCAAGCCGCACGCTTTGCCGCTGCCGCGCCAAATGGGCAAGCCATTACCGCGCCACGCCGCACCCACCAATGGCCGCTGACGCACCCGGACGAAGTCGCCGCCATTCTGCGCCACTGGGTGGCAGAACTGCCCGCGCACCATGCGGGGCCTGCGGCGCAAGCCCCTGCTACCACTACTGCCACGGCTGGCGGCTAAACAGCACTTCTTCCCATATCCACGCGCAGGGGCTGCGTGCATCGATGCATGCGCTGCTTTTTTTCCTGGCTGGCCCACACCGCAAGCCACACCTGGAGCCGGGCATTGCTTGACCCAGTATGCATGTCCATGCAGCCTACGTTGCCAATACCGCCATGCTCCATCGCCACTTTTGCAACATAGCCCAGCCCACGCATGCGGGTTGCGCTGATGGCATTCAGCAAACAAAGCGCCAAGCAAGGCAGCAGTGGCAAGAGATTGCCATGCTCAAACGCCTGCACAACAAGGCGACAATCACTACATCCACGCACTTGGGCACAGCACCTGCAAAGCAAACGCACCGTACGCAGCATTTTCTGATGAGGGTGTATCCGTTTTACCGCCCTGTCAAACCCAACGTCTGCCCAGTTTTTTGAAAACAAGCCTTGATTCATGAATCGCACCTCCATCTTTTCCGAGCTGAAAAAAACCGTGACGCTGGCTATTCCGCTGATTTTCACGCAGCTGCTGTCGCACGTGTTGCCCGTTGTGGATACGGTAATGGCCGGGCGCGAGCCACCGGCCGTGCTGGCTTCGGTGGCGCTGGAGCCCGCCGACGCCTTTGGCGAACACGACGCGGCGCTGGTCACCACCATGGCCAAGGCCGACTTTCCGCCCGGCGTGAAAGTGGGCGGCCAGCTGCAAGGCCCAGGCCCCTCGGGCCTGCCGGTGCTCTACCGCGTGGTCAAGATCAAGGGCCCAGTGGTGCATCTGGACGGCAACGCGCCCCTGGCGGGCCGCGCCATTCGCTTTGCCGCCACCGTCAAGGCCGTGCGCCCGGCCACGGCTGAGGAAATCGCCCACGGCCACGTGCATGGCGCGCATGGGCATCAGCACTGATGCGTCTTTTTTTGCCCCGCCCCGCCCATCCAAGCGGGAGCGTTCTCTTGCTTGAAATAGCCTTGCGCGTGCGTGCACGCCAAAGGCAGGGGGAATTCAAAGCGGCGTCAACACATCGACCCTGGCGGGCGGCAGGTTGGCCAGCACGCGCTCGCTGCTTTGGTGAACCAGGCCAGCACTTTGCCAGGGTGACGGGCCGCGCAAAGCGTAGGTAAATTGCAGCAGCAGGCCGTGCGGCGCCAGTGCCTGTGCACCCGCGCGCAGGATACGCTGGCGCGCCGGCAACGGGATGGACAGCAGGGGCAGGCCAGAGACGATGCAGTCTATGGGCAGCGGCCCACCGTCCGCACCAGCAGGCAGGTGGCCGCTGGCGTGCCAGTGCGGTAAATCAGCCGCATCACCTTCTATCACGCGCACGGCAGGAAAGCGCTGGCGCAGGTGTGCGGCCAAGGCGGGCGATTGTTCCACCACCACCAGCCGCTCTGGCGCCACGCCACGCGCCAGCAGCGCCGCGGTAATGACACCGGTGCCGCCACCCAGCTCCACCACCAGGCCGGTGCGCGCCGTGTCCACCCATGCGGCCATGCGTGCAGCCAGGCGGGGTGAGCTGGCACAGATGGCGCCCACGGTGCCTGGCTGGGCCACCAGGGCGCGCAGAAACAGGGTTTTGGGCGAGCGTGCCACGGCATGGTTCATGGCCTGCCGCATGCGGGCCACACTGGCGCGTGCAGCGCGCACGGCCAAGGGCGGGCCAGCATCAGACGGATAGCGTCGTTCAGCACGCGCAGCAGCGCGCGTGGTGGCATTGGATTTAAGGCGCATGGACAGATTCCAGAAAAACAGCGGGCGGGGCGGCGTTGGCAAGCAAGGCCGGGGCAGCCACCAGCAGATGCGGGCTGGTGGCCAAGGGTTTGACGGTTTCTTCCGCCGGCAGGGGGGCATGGGGCGAGCGCACGCGCAGCGTGAAGTCCACGCCGCCTTCCCACACGTCTACCGCGCGGTTGGTGGCTTGCACATGCAGTTGGATTTTGGGCCAGGCGTTGAGTACGCGCGCCAGCATGTCGCCCACGGCGGCGTGCATCAGGGCGGGCGGGCAAGACAGGCGCACGCTGCCGCGCGGCTCGGCCGATTGTTCGGCGATGAGGGCTTCTGCGGCTTGCGCTTCGGCCAGCATGGCGTGGCAGTGGCGCAGGTAGGCCGCGCCGGTTTCGGTGACGGCAAAGCGCCGGGTGGTGCGTTGCAGCAGGCGCACGCCCAGGCGTTCTTCCAGCAGGGCAACCCGGCGGCTGAGTTTGGATTTGGGGATGCCCAGCGCGCGCCCGGCAGGCGCAAAGCCACCGTGATCGGCCACGGCAGCGAAGTAGGCGAGGTCATTCAGGTCTTGCATGGCGGCTCTTTCTCGTTCCCTTTAACAGGCCGTTGAAAAAATGCTCATCGAACGCGCCAGGGTCGTG
>CAYUAF010000019.1:18345-20383 GCA_964442555.1 uncultured Allobrachymonas sp. | reverse complement strand
GACATTGGCAAAAAAAAACCCGGTTTCCAAAACGGATGCCGGGTTGTTGAGCCTGTGCTCCGTTTTAGCTGAACTTGTTGAGAACCTGCGGCCATGCGCGTGGCATGTTGGGCAGATTCCCCGCGCCCGCAAGCTGGAAGCAAATCGGCGCGTGGTGCGAATGAGTATACCGCCAAGCCGCCCGCCTGATACGCTGATGCGCGACCCTGCCTGTGCAAAACGGAGTTGTGCGGCAGGTTGCGCGGGCGGGCGTCGGCAGGCCGGATCAGAAGATCCGGCAGATCAGGCGGCCAAGTGCTGGTCGATGAAAGCGGCCAGTTGCGCCTTGGGGCGTGCGCCGCTGATGGTGGCAACGGCCTGGCCGCCTTTGAACAGAATCAGCGTAGGGATGCTGCGAATGCCGAACTGGGCAGGTACGGCCTGGTTGGCGTCTACATCCATTTTGGCGATTTTGAGTTTGCCTTCGTACACGCCGGCCAGTTCATCCAGCACGGGGGCAATGGCCTTGCAGGGGCCGCACCAAGCCGCCCAAAAGTCCACCAGCACGGGGATGTCGGACTGCGTCACATCGCTGGCAAAAGTAGCGTCGGTAGTTTGGATGATGAGGTGGCTGGCCATAAGACACTCCTAAAAAGAAAAATCACATGCCGCTGTTGGCGGCAACAATCTGTGGGGTTCTGTCGGGTTTTGCCGGGCTGCGCCAACACGGATTTTACACCGGGCCTGGGCGCACAGCCCCAAGGCAATAGCGGACGATTCCCGTACCCGCGATTGTGGCAGAAGCGCAATGCCCTGCCTTTTGCACCTTTATCAGCGCCCTGATAAGCGCCCCAATCAGTGTGCTGCAAATTTTCGCACGCGTGCAGCAAGATCAGCAGCCCGCCCGGGCAGAAACCACGCTGCATGCAGTGGCCTTACACAGCAGGCAAGGCACGCCATCGCCCGACTATGGCATGTACGCATGTATATGCATGCGGACGGCAGGCAACGGTTCATCTATGAAAGTCGTTCATATGTTCTTTCGGCCCGGCTGGCAAGGCGTGCAGCACAGGCTCTTGTTTTGGGCAGAGCAATGATCGGATACACACGGCAAGCCAGCCGCGTGCCCCCTTTCACCAAGCGCCCTTGCAACGCCAGCGTTGCGCCAGGCACCCTGGCATTGGCTCGCAAGCGCCGGCACTACGGCGCGGCTTGCTCGGTGCGGGCAAATACCAGATCCCACACGCCATGCCCCAGGCGCATGCCGCGCTGCTCGAATTTGGTAAATGGCCGGTAGTGCGGGCGTTCGGCATAGCCGTCTGGCGTTGCGGCGGTGTTGCGCAGCAGCGGCTCGGCCGAGAGCACTTGCAACATCTGCTCGGCATAGGGCTGCCAATCGGTCGCGCAATGGATGTAGCCGCCCGGCTGCAAGCGCAAGGCCAGCTCGCGTACCAGCGGCGCTTGAATCAGGCGGCGTTTGTTGTGGCGTTTTTTGTGCCAGGGGTCTGGAAAAAACACGTGCACGCCGTGCAAGCTGGCGGGCGGCAGCATGTGTTGCAGCACTTCCACGGCATCGTGCGCGCAGATGCGGATGTTTTGCAGCCCTTGCTCGCCAATGCGCTTGAGCAACGCGCCCACGCCGGGGTCGTGCACTTCGCAGCCCAGAAAATTGATGTGCGGCATCAGCGCGGCGATGTGCGCGGTGGCTTCGCCCATGCCAAAGCCGATTTCGAGCACCAGTGGCGCTTCGCGCCCGAACGCCTGCGCTGCATCAAGCGGCTGCTGCGCAAACGGCAGCAGGTACTGCCCGCCCCACGCCTCGTAGGCTTTGGCCTGCCCGCTGGTGACGCGGCCTGCGCGGCGCACGAAGCTGCGCACTACGCGCGGATGGGGTACATCAGCCGGCGTGGCGGATACGGGTTCGGAAGGCTTGGTCATGGCGGTTGCTCGATTAAAGCGGGTTGGGCGGGTCTGCAAAAAGTCGGTGGATTTTACAAAGAGATTGCCTCTGCCGATTGGGCCATAACGTCCTTTTGAAAGCCCTTTTTATCGGCCTTTT
>CAYUAF010000019.1:0-18245 GCA_964442555.1 uncultured Allobrachymonas sp. | reverse complement strand
CCTTTTTATCGGCCTTTTGCGCAACATGCAAAGCGCCATTCCGAACCGCCCATCAGGCGCCTTTTTGGTTCACCAACTGCAACATATGCCTGCCCCAACACGCTGTTGGCCGAAGTGTGCGGGCAAGTAAACTCCCGGGCTTTTCACAACCTGGGAAGCAACACATGAACAAAACCCTGTTGGCCGCTGTGCTGGCGGCTGCCATTCCGCTGGCTGCCTGCGACAAGAAACCCAAGCTGAGCAACGAGGAAATTATTGCCCAAGCCAAGGCGCAGCAAGCCGAAAAGCGCCAAGAAGTACGCGCCTTTTTCAGCAACACGCCAGAGCTGCACAAAGTGTTGGCCGCTTTGGCGGAACGCCCCGAGTTGCAGGGCGCGGAGTTTGGCCCCGCCAGCGCGGTGAATTTTGATACGGACAGCGGCACCATCGAGCTGGTGGTTCGCAGCAGCAAATCAGACAAGTTGCAGGGCTATGACTTCAGCACCGATAAAAAATGGCTGGACCCCAAACCCGTGAATGTGGTCGGCGGCGGCAAGGACAAAGACATCCCCATGGACGCGCCCTGGTCGGACGTGAAGCCCGATTTGGCAATGGCTTTTGCCAAAGCCGACGAAGCCCTGAAGGCCCTGCCGCCCGAAACCGTGGGCTATATCTACATGATCAAATTCAGCGCGAAGTCAAAACGCTATGACATCCGAACCACGGGCGAAGGCAAGCCCGGCGTCGAGCACTACAGCATGACGCTGGACGAAAACGGCAACATCGTCAAGAAAAGCTGGTGATGCGGCGCTGGCGCAGGCCGGCTGCGCACACCGGCTTGCGCACAAGCGCTCTCTCTGGTGCTTGCCGGGCGAGAACACGGCAAATGCCCGCTTCATGCGCCACTTGACGCACCACGTACATGCGTTACTTCACGCGCCGCCCCAGCGCGCCCACCAGGCGGGCACCCACTGCGCCAAAGCCTGCTGCGGCGTTGCGGCATTTGCAGCAGGCAAGCCCAACACTTGGGCGGCGGCCTGTAAATTGCGCAAGATTTGCGCGCCATCGTGATCCGGCAGGGCCAAAGCGCCGCTTTGCTTGGAGAGTTTTTCGCCATTGGCACCCAGCACCAGCGGCGTGTGCAGATAGCGCGGCGTAGGCAGGCCCAAGGCCTGTTGCAGCACGATTTGCCGCGGGGTGTTATCGGCCAGGTCTTTGCCGCGCACCACGTGGGTGATGCCCTGCGCGGCATCATCCACCACCACGGCCAGCTGGTAGGCCCACAAAAGATCGGCACGCCGCAAAACAAAATCTCCTACGGCCTGCGCCACGATTTGCTGCTGTGCACCCATGTGGCGGTCGTACCAAACGGTAGCGGCATCTTGCGCCAAGCCTTGCCGTTGCAGGCAGGCGGCCACGTGCAAGCGCCACGCATGCGGCTGCCCAGGGAGCGGCTGCCCAGGGAGCGGCTGGCTGGGTGCAGACGCTGCCGCCACACCCCATGCACACCCTGCCGCTGGCCGGCATGTGCCGGGGTAAACCAGCTCCCCATGCCGCGCGCGCGTGCCGCCTTGGTTGTGCAAAGCCTGCGCAATCTGGCGGCGCGAGCAGGTGCAAGGGTAGGCCAAGCCTTGTGCCACCAGCGCTTGCAAGGCTTGCTGATATAGCGCGCCCCGCTGCGATTGCACCACGACTGCGCCGTCGGCATCTGGCACCAGGCCGTGCTGTTGCAACTGCCGCAGGATGGTGGCTTGCGCCTGTGCGCTGCAACGCGTGGTATCCACATCTTCGATACGCACCAGCCAACTGCCGCCATGCGCGCGCGCATCCAGCCAGCTAGCCAAGGCAGCTACCAGCGAGCCTGCATGCAGCGGCCCTGTAGGAGAAGGGGCAAAACGGCCTGTGTATGACGCCATATGTGAATGTGTTTGCTGTACCCGACACAGCCCAAACGGTGCGGTGGGTGCGATGTGCCATGCCCTGCGCACCGCGCCGATTGGGCGCTTATTGGGCGCTATGGGACGCTATGGGGCACTATAGGGCGCTACCGCCCGGCCCGGCTGAACCGGCAGGCCGCAGCGGCCATATTTCCAACTTTCCAACGCACAATCCCAATGTGCAAAGCCATGCGGCACCAGGCGATATCGTACGTGAAGCGTGCATGGGCATGCCACGAGAGCGTGCCGCAGATGTATCGCTGATTGATCGCTGATGCATGCCGCAAATGTACGCCGCTGGCTGGCTCGCCGCAGCTGCCGGGCAGGCAGGGTGCGCGTAACGGGCAACTGGCAAAGTCCAGTACTGTTGAATCTACGCCATGCCGGAGCACGACCGGCTTATTCAACCAGCACGCCGTCGCGCATGTGCAGCACGCGCGCACCCAGCGCCTTGAGCAAGGCGGCATCGTGGCTGATGACCAGCAGCCCCAGCCCGCGCTGGCTGGCCTGCGCCTGCAAGGCGCGCCATATCTGCACCTGGGTGATGGGGTCGTGCATGGTGGTGAGTTCATCGGCCACCAGCACGCGCAATTGGGGGATGAGCGCGCGCACGATGGAGATGCGCTGCATCTCGCCGCCGGATAGTTCATGCGGGTAGCGCCGCAGCCATTCTTCGCGGATGCCAAAGCTGCGCAAGGTAGCGGCATCGGGCTGCCAGCCTTCGCGCAGCGAATCGCCCACGCGCCAGCGCGGGTTGAGCGCCAGCTCGGCATGCTGCATCACCAGCTGGATGGGGCGCGCGCCGGTTGTGGGCACGGGCTTGCCATCCAGCAGCAGCTCGCCGCTTTGCAGCGGCATATGCCCCGTCAGCAGCCGCGCCAGGGTGGATTTGCCGCAGCCGGAATGGCCCATGATGCCCACCGTTTCGCCTGCGGCAATGCGCAGATTGATGTCTTGAAGCATGCAGGGGCTGTCGGCCTGCCAGCGAAATTGCAGGTGCTTGACTTCAAACATGGGCGGTCTCCGCGGCAGCTTCGGCGTAATCGTGAAAGCCGTTTTGCGGCAAGGCGCGATACAGGGCGCGGGTAAACGGGTGCTGCGCCTGGCCGCTGGCGAATGTGGCGGCATCCACCGTTTCTACGGTGCGCCCCGCCTGCATGACCACGATGCGATCGGCAAAGTGGCGCACGGCGTCCAGATCGTGCGTAATGACCAGCACGGCCCGACCCGCATCAGCCAGGCTGCGCAAATGTTGCAAGGCCATCTGGCACACCTCGGGGTCCAGCCCCGAAGTAGGCTCGTCTGCAATCAGCAAATCGGCGTGCGATACGGTAGCAATGGCCGTGAGCACGCGCCGCGCCATGCCGCCCGACAGCTGGTGCGGGTAGCGCCGGTGCGCGGCCTGCGGCAAGCCATAGCGCAGCAGTTCGGCGCTGGCTTCTTGCTGGGCGGCCGCCTTGCCCTGCACGCGCTGCGCGGCCAGCGCCGCCCAGGCGACTTGCCGCTGCGCAACCGCTGTGGGATCCAGATAGGTAACGGCCTGCGGCACCAGGGCCATGCGCTTGCCCCGCAGGGCGGCCTGCCGCTCGGGCGTGAGCGGCAGGCCGTCAAACACCATGTGGGCATGCAGCTTGGCCGTGCGCGGCAAAATGCCCAGCACTGCGTGCGCCAGCAGGCTTTTGCCTGCGCCGCTTGCGCCAATCAGCGCAACCATTTCGCCACGCTGCACATTGCAGCTGACGCCGTTGAGCACCGGCAGCCATTCGCGCCGCAGCAGGCTGCTGTAGCGCGCAAAGCTCAAATGCATGTCTTGAACTTCAAGCATAAATTCACTTTCTGCACGGGTGGCATAAGCGGATGGCAGCAACCGCGTGTTGCGCGCCGCCCGTTGCAACAAGGCGCAGCCCGCCTTGCCGCCGCACCCCGCAATACACACAGGCACAGGGGCGCACACCAGCCATTGTTGCCCCCGTGGGTAGCGCACGGGGATTGTGCAAACATCTGCCTGCAACCTCTGCCGGAAGTGCCGCGCCATCAAGACCCAAGAGTCTGCCCGCATATTTGCCATGGCGCGCTGTTGAAGCACCAGAGGCCACCCGAATCAAGCCGATGCGCTTTTGGGTACTGCACCCCTGTGCCTGTGTGCGTTGCGCTGTTGCACGCGGGGCGCAAAGGGCACGCGCCCCGGCATGCAACGCCAAAACCATTGCCAGCCCTTCCTGTTTCATTCCTGCGCCCGCCGCGGGTCAAGCATCAGGCGCAAGCCCAGCGCCACCTGCTCGAACGTGAGCACCATGAGCAACAAACACAAGCCGGGCAAGGCGCCCAGCCACCACCAGCCTGCCGTGATGTAGCGCATGGATTCGGACAGCAGCACGCCCGTGGCGGGCAAGTGCGGCTCCAGCCCGAAGCCGAGAAAGGTCAGCGCCGATTCGTGCAGGATGGCGTGCGGAAACAGCAGCACCGCCCCAACCAAGGCTTGCGGCAACACATGCGGCAGCACATGCCTGGCCGCCACCTGCCAGCCCGTGCGGCCCAGCAGGCGGGAGACGTGCACATAGTCTGCCGACAGCACCTGGCGCACTTCGGCGCGTACCAGCCGCGCCAGCCCCGGCCAGTGCGAAACGCACACGGCGATGATCACGCCCCGGGTGCCGCCACCCAGCGCGAACGAGATCATGATGACCAGCACCAGGTGCGGCAGAGCCATGGTCAGGTCGATCAGGACGCCGATGACCATATCCAGCTTCTTGCTCAGCGCCGACAGCACGCCCAGCGCGATGGCAATCACGGTCGCGCCGATCGAGGCCAGCATGCCTACGCGCATGCTCACGGCCAGCCCTTTGATGGTGCGGGTGAACATGTCGCGCCCCAGGGGGTCTGTGCCGAAAATGTGCGCAGCAGAAGGCGGCTGGATGCGCGCATCCAGCTGGGTGCTCAGGCCGCTATCCGGCAGCAGGGCGGCGGCCACGGCTATCGCCACCAAGATCAACAAGGCAAGGCCTGCGGCCACCAAGGTGAACAGGCGCGAGCTCCACCAAGGCAGCTTGCTGCGCTCCGTCCAGGTCGGGGGCCAGGCGGGCGCTTGCCCGGGCGCGGCGCTGGCGGGGGAAGATGTACCGTTAATGTCCATGATGGTGCATCTCCAAACGATCCATGCGCGGATCAACCAAGCGGGCAAACACATCGGCCAGCGTATTGCCGACAAAAACAAAAACTGCCGCAAACAGCGAAATGCCCAGCAGCAAAGCCGCATCGCCGCGCGTGCCCGCCTCGACCGTGGCCTGCCCCAGGCCGGGGTAGGAAAACACGGTTTCTGCCAGCACCGAGCCGCCAAACAGCTCGCCCGCATGGGCAAAGTGCAGGGTCAGCGCAGGCAAGGCGCCATTGCGCAGGCCGTGCCGCCACGCGCGCGCCCATTTGCCCAAGCCCTGCGCCTGCGCCAGCACGGCGTAATCGCTTTCCATCACTTCGCGCACCTTGTCGCGCGTGTGCAGCGTCACTTGGGCAATGCCCAGCATCGACAGGGTAAGCACAGGCAAGGCCAGGTGGTGCATGCGCTGCCACAGGCTGACTTCATGCGGCAAATAGCCCGGCGGGGCCGAACAGCACACGGGCGCCCAGCCCAGGCGCACGGCAAATACCAGCAGCAGCACGATGGCTACCCAGAATGTAGGAGCCGATGCCAGCACCATGGCGTAGCCGCGAATGATTTTGTCTAGCCAGCTGCCTTCTCGCGCGCCAGCCAGCAACCCCAGGCCGAAGCCTGCCACGCCGCCCAGCGCCCAAGCCAACAGCATGAGCATGAAAGAGTTGGTAAACCGCTCGGTAATGACTTGGGCCACGGGCGCGTCGTACACCATGGATCGGCCCAGATCGCCCCTGACGGCGTTGCCCGCCCATTTGCCAAAGCGCACGGGCGCGGGGTCGTTCAGCCCCCATTTCTCGGCGATGCGCTCGCGTTGCTCGGGGCTGAGGCGCAGCACCTCGGCTTTGAACAAGGCCGCAACCGGATCAACCGGCGAAGCCGCCACCAAGGTGAACGATGCCACCGCCACCAAGGTGATGAGCACGACGAAGCGGCGCAGCCTGTTCCAGAAAAAACGCGGCCAGGAATGGCCGCGCACATGGGCGTGGCTGTGCTTGAGCCCATCTTCATGTTCATGCTCGTGGGTGTGTTGCGCAGTGGGAGTGAGTTGCGCCACTTCGGCCTGCGGGTGCACATGGGCATGCGCCAGCCCGTGGTCGTGATCGCCGCTGTGTATGTGGGCGTGATCGCGCGGGCGGTGCGCATCCACATCGCCATGCGGCGCAGGGCCTGCATGGCGGTGGTGCGGGTGGTGATGCGGGCTATGGTGTGAGTGCTGCTCATCCCCCGGGGTGCCGGGTGTTACTGGCATGTCCACTTCCAGTCTTGCATGTTCCAAGTGATGGGGTAACCATGACCATGCGGCTCAATCTGGCGCGGGCCAATATCCAGGCATTTGTCCACGAAATAGATGTGCTGCAAATTGACCAGCCATGCCCAGGCGGCATCGCCCTTCATGCCGAAGCCGGTTTTGCCGTCCCACTGCGCGTTTTTCCAGTGCGGCAAAGAGGCATCTACGCTGTTGGAGGCTTGCGCGGCATCCATATGCGCATCAACTGTCGCGTTTTTGTAGAAGCCGGGGTTGTAAAACTCCACGCCGGCGAATTTGGAGGCGTACACGCGGTACAGGTCGATCGGGTCATGCGAGCCCCAGCCCATCAGCACGGGGGTGCTGTGCATGTCGCGCTCGATATCGTCCCAGCTCTTGCCCGATACATCGGCCTGAATGCCCAGCGGCTTGAGCATGTCGGCCACGGCTACCGCCAGCGCCTGGCGCGTGTTGTCGTGCGCGGGGTAGAGCATGGTGAACCGCGCCGGCTTGCCGTTTTTCTCGCGCACGCCGTTTGCGCCCACTTTCCAGCCGGCTGCATCCAGCATGGCCTTGGCGCCTTCCATATCGTTGTCGGGCAGGCGCTGCTCCGGGTTATCCCAAGGCAGGCCATCAGCCACGCCCCAAGCGGGCGTGCCGTAGCCGCCCAGCACGCCTTCGATCAGTTTTTTGCGGTCTACCGCAATATTGATGGCTTTACGAATGGCCACATCTGCCGTTACGTCGTTGCCAATGGGGCGGCCTGCGGCGGTTTTCTTGCCCGATGGCTCCGTCGGGAACATGATGCCGCGGTTATCGACCGAGTCCACCGCGATTCGTTGCATTTTCTCGGGCACATTGCCAGCCGTGGCAGGCGTTACCACAGCCATTTGCACCTGCCCTGCGCGCGCGGCTGCCACGGTGGCGTCTTCTGCGGTGTAGAGGAAGGTCACGCGTTCAAACGCCGGCTTGTTGCCGTAGTAGTGGGGGTTAGGCTCCACAATCATTTGCTGGCCCTTGCTCCACGAAACAAATTTGAAGGGGCCAGAACCCATGGGCGCATCGGCATAACCTTCTTGATAGGCATGCTTGGGCACAATGCCCAAGGTCACCAGCGTGTTCACAAACGTGATGTGCGTCTTTTTGAGCTTGATTTCCACCGTAGTGGGGTTGATGGCCTTGATGCTCTCGAACTCACCCATATCCACCGTGCCGGCAGCCTTTTGGCCTTGCTCGTAGGTGAAGACGACGTCATCAGCCGTCAGCGGCTGGCCGTCGGAAAATTTCACATCGTCGCGCAGCGTGATCGTCCAGGTTTTGGCATCTTGCGAAAGCTCCCACTTGGTCGCCAAATCGCCCTGCACGGCGAGTTTTTCATCGCGCTTGAGCAAGGTGGACTGGAACAACGGGTTGCCATACTGACCCCAGCCCTTGATGGGGTCAAAGCCCTGATCAGGCTCGCCGCGAATGGCCAGCACCAAACGCTTGCCTGTGGCTGTGCTGCCAGCGGTTGCCGCAGAAGCTGCCGGCGCTTGCGGCGCAGACGCATCGGTTTTGGCAGGCGCAGACTGTTGCGAGCAGCCCGCCAAAGAAAACACGGATCCTGCAAATGCCACCGCACACGCTTTTACCAATACAGAGTGGGAAAAAGAATCTTTCATAAGAGGATTTCTCCATTTCAACAGAATGAGAGAATGCTAGCATGAAATCTTATGTTGCAACGATTTGCTAAAATAATTAATAAAAATTATGGTGCATCCGGTACTGCCCTGCCGTGCATCAAAAGCCCGCTTTTCGCCCGCCAAACGATGCATGCACGCATTGGTTTGCTCGTGTTTTTAGCGTGCTCATCCATTTGCCTGCCCATGCCCGCACGGCCTCTGTATCCGGGCATTCGGACATCCACCAGCCCCCGATCATGCGCACCACGGGCGTCATGTGTATTACCGTGCATAAAAAAAGCCCGATCGCTTGATCGGGCTATTGAGGCGCAATCCGCGTGCGCCAGGTAGGCTCAATCGGCGGCTGGCGCAACGGGCGCTTGTGGTTCGGGCGCCGGCTCGTCCGTATCCACCGCCAGTACCAAGGGGCCTGCGGCCAAGGCTTCTTCGTCGCCTTCTTCCGCCTCGTCATCGGCCTGCGCGGTTGCCGCATCATCCAGCAAGGCCACTACCGTGCCGCTGACATCCAGCGCCATCAGATTGATGCCGCCCAGCCGGATGCGCACTTGCGCATTGCGCGGCAAGTGATCTGCGCCCAGCACATTCACGACCAGTGGCAGGGTGTTGGCGCGCACCAGCCCTTCGCGGATGACGCTGGCCTCCAGCTCGGTGATGCCGTTTTGCTGCACATGGCGCAGCGTCCAGAAGCGCTCCATGCTGGCTTGGTAAGCGTTGTAGCCGGCGTATGTCGCGTCAAACGCCGAGATGATGCCAAACAGCGCCGCATCTTTGGGCTTGAAGGGCGCGGCCAGCGCAGCCGTAGCGCCGTGGCGAATGGCCGCGATGATTTGCCACTGGTTGAGCAAGTCCACATAACGCCGCAGGGGCGATGTGCTCCAGGTGTAGCAAGGCACCCCCAAGCCCGCATGGGGCAAGGGCTTGGTGCCCATGCGCACCTTGACGCCGGGCAACAGCGCAGCCTGGCTGCGGTAGATGCCGGGCACGCCGTAATCGTGCAGCATTTGCCCCCAGTGGTGGTTCACCAGAATCATCATCTCCGACACGATCAGATCCAGCGGCGCGCCGCGCTGGCGGATGTCGATTTGCACCGTCTCGCTGCCATCGGGCAGGGTGTTGGCCTGCGCTTCGTCGCGCAGCAGGCGAAAGGTAAAGTCTGGCCGCGTAAAGGTTTCGGGCTTGCCGCGCACCGTTTCGCGCCGCGCCTTGAGTTGCTGCGCCAGGCGCCACAAAAAGGCCAGATCGGCCCGGTAGTGTTGCAACTGCGATGGCACATCAGGAGCCAATGCATCAGGAGCCGCTGCATCAGGCGTCTGCGCACCTGTGCCCGCCGCTTCCAGCCAGGCGGGCGTGACGATGGCTTCCAGCGCATCCGTGCGCAAATTGTCGCGCACCGCCACGCGCTCAATGGCGCTGCGCACGCTTTGCAATTCGAGCGTGGCCTCGTCAAACGTGGCGTAAAACGATAGCGCCGCGCGGGGCCGCCCCGCTTCCAGCGTGTAGTGCTGCACCACTTCATGCGGCAGCATGGTGATTTTGTAGCCGGGCATGTACACGGTAGACAGGCGCTGGCGGGCGATCGCATCGATGGCATCCCCAGGCTGCACGGCCAGGCCGGGCGCTGCGATGTGAATGCCCAGGGTCACGCTGCCGCTGCCCAGGCCGGCGAGCGACAGGGCGTCGTCGATTTCGGTGGTGCTGGAATCATCCAGTGAAAACGCTTCGCAAGGCGCAAGCGGTAGCGCCTCTTCAGCCGCCTGCACGGCCTGCACCGCAGGAAAGCCCGTTCCCTTCGGGAAAAACTCGAATAAAAAGCGTTGCCAATGAAATTCGTAGGGCGAATGAATCGCCCCGGCTTGCTGCAACAAATCCAGCGGCGACAGGCGCGTGGCTTTGCTGGCCTGCACCACGGCCTTGTATTCGGGCGCATTTTTGTCGGGCTTGAACAGGATTTTGTAAAGCTGGTCTTGAATCGGCTGCGGGGTGCTGCCTTGTGCCAAGGCATCTGCCCAGGCATCGATCTGCGCTTGAATGCGCGCTTTTTTCTCAATGGCCGCCAGCGCCTGCTGCACCACTTCGGCAGAGGCTTTCTTGAAGCAGCCTTTTACACCGCCCGCCCGCCGGAAATAATGCGGTGCCTGAAACAGCGCCAGCAAAGTGGCCGCCTGCTGCTCCAGGCTGGCGGGGTCTTGAAAATAATCCTTGGCAACGTCCTGGAAAGAGAACTCGTTTTCGGGCGCAAATTCCCATAGCAACTGCACATCCACCTCTGCTGCAAGCTGTGCAGCTTGCTGCAAAAGCTCGGCTGGCGTGGGCTTGTCAAAACTGAGCACGATCTGCGCGCGCTTGACTTTGACGCGCTTGCCCGATTCAAGTTCGATCTGTGCTGAGGTTTCGGCTTCGGAAAGGATGCGGCCGCCCAGAAATTTGCCGCTGTCTTCAAAAAGTGCAAACATGGGCACCATTTTCCCACGGCTGGCGCGGCCTGCCGCGTTCTGTCAATCTGAGGCGCAGCTACCAGACCGCCCGCTGGCCTGGCAATGTGCCGCGCTGCCGCACGGCCCGATAGAACAAGGGTCTGTTCACGCTATTTTTGATCATGCGAAGCTGCCTGCCAGAGTGCCAATCGAGGCGTGCGCCGCAGGGCAGGCCGGGTGTCTGCACAAGAAGCACAACAAAGAGTGGCGCTCCGGCAAGCTGCTTCCCTTCGGGTTGCGCCCCAAAATAGCGTGAACAGACCCTAGCCAAATGGCAAACGCAAAGGCGCTGCGCAAAAAGCAGCGCCCCGACACGCCAATACCGATTCCAAACATAAAACGCAAAACGGCAGGGGGTACCTGCCGTTTGTTCTCTTTTCGCGTCTTGTTGATTTATGTCTCGTCTTCGTCGATCACGGAATGGGTCAGCAAGGCCGGATCGACTACGGATTTCGCGCCGCGCATCACTACGCTGCCCTGATACAAAGCGCCTGGGTCCACCAGAAGCGTTTCCGTATCGATATTGCCCAGAATGCGCGCGCTGGGCTTGAGCTGCACCGTTTTGGCCAGGATATTGCCCTCCAGACGCCCAAAGACCAGCAAATCGGTAGCCTCCACATCGCCCACCACCACGCCATGCTCGCCGATGATGGCTTGCCCCTCGGCACGCAAATTGCCCTGGATGCGACCATCCATCTTGACCGAATTTTGCGTGACCAAATTGCCCTCTATGGTGCAATGCTGGGAAATGAGCGTGTCTACCGGCTGGTTGGATGCGGGTTGATAAGCGGGTTGTTTTTTGCTGCCAAACATGCAAGCACCATCAAAACTGAAAGATCAAAAACGCGGATTTGGCTGCATGGACTGCCATTTACATGAAGGCTCAATGCCCCATCTAGCATGCCAAGCATCCGCAACGGCTGCCGCCATGCGATCGGCTGTGCCTGCCAGCATGCGCTGCCACCCAGCGGCATCTGGCAAGGATAACGCTTTTTCTTCGTATGAAAACCGCGCGCCCAGTAAAAAAACCAGCGTTTTCAGGCGCTGGTTTGGGGCTTGTACGCTTGGCCTGCCTGGCCGTTGCGGGTTTGTCTGTTTATTTGGCCGCCTTTAACAGCGACACATCCAGATTCAGATAGTTTTCCGGGTCCAGACGCTCGCCATTGCGCACCACTTCGTAGTGCAGATGTGGGCCGGTCGAGCGGCCTGTCGAGCCCAGCAACCCCACGACATGCCCCGCCTGAATAGTCTGCCCGGTCTTGACATCGATGCGGGAAAGGTGCCCGTACACAGTTTCGTACCCATAGCCGTGCGCCACGCGCACCACATTGCCATAGCCGCCTTGCACACCGGCAAAAGTCACTTTGCCGTTGGCGGTTACGCGAATGTCGTCACCCGTATTGCCTTTGAAATCCAGGCCGCCATGGTCTTCGGAACCTTGCCCCGTAAACGGGTTGGAGCGATTGCCAAAGCGGGAAGTCAGCGGCCCGTTGTGCGGCATGCCCAGCGGCGTGCGCTGCAAGGCTTGCAACAGGGTTTCCGCACTTTCAGAAAAACTGTGGCTGAAAGGCATGCTCTGCACAGGCGTTGCCAGTACCGGGCCACCAGCCGAAGCGATCGGCTTGCCTGGCTGCGATTCAATTTTCGCGGGTTTGATCGCTACCCCACGGTCTTTGAGGTAGTTCTGCAAATCCAGCACCAGTTTTTCCGACTTTTGCAGAGCCGCCAGCTTGTTGCTGATTTCTGCCGACGTGTAGTTTTGCAAATCCAGCACCTGCTGTTGCAGCTCGCGTGTGGTGGTGGCGAACTGCTGGCGCTCGTTGAAATAACGCACGCCCAGCACGCTCAGCGCGGCAAGCAGCAAGGTAACGACCAGCGCCAGCACCGCCAGCAACGGCTTGATGATGAACAGCAGGCGCGGGTTAATGGAAACTGTCTGCGTCTGATCCGCGCTGACGACCAGAACGGTAGGGTGATCGAAAGAGGACATAAAAAAATCCGACCGAAAGATATTTGTATCTGTGTTTTTTTCAACAAAGATCACAGCAAAATAATGCCAAATCTGCCGCCTGTTGAAGATCTGTCAAAAAACGGGCACAGCCACTTTTTGCCAGAAAAGTGGCGGCAGGATAGCACCGGCTTTTGTTTTTGTCACGCCCAACACGCTCAGAAAACTGACAGATTTTTCAAAGGAATCAATAAGATAAACAAACAGCACGACTTACAGAAAACTGTCTATTCATTGGCGAAAGCCTCGGCAACATGCACTTTTTCAGACGACAAGGCAGTCATTTGTTTTCAGGCACAACGAAAGCCAAAGATACAACCTAAGAATTAAAAAAAGAACGCCGTTTCGCCACCACCAGCTTGAAAAGATTTTTTACATTTTTGGCCGATATCCCCACAAATCACTACACCGCACTCGGGCTTTTATTTGCCGTTGGCCATACTTGTCCATGGATCAAGCACAGCCAGCGCCCAGCGGCGCCCAAGAGGCAAAAGGCTGCACCAGCACCATTTCTCCTCTTTCTGTCAAGCCATGCCATGCGCCGTATGGAAAAAAGCAGACGCATTCCCGATTCCAGCCATAGGGTTTTTGTAAATTGCGTAACAAGCTAAGGTATAAATTGATGTAGATGTGATTTTTTTCACGTTTACGCAATTTTCAGCCTATCCCTGAAAGTACGGACGTCTAGGTTTCATGCTGCCCAAGATTTCTTTGCTCGCCGGTCCCACCCCCTTGATAGAGTTGCGCAATTTGCCGCAGTACTTGGGATGCAAGGCCCGCATTTTTATCAAATGCGACGATATGGCCCCCATGGGCGGCGCAGGCAACAAGCTGCGCAAGCTGGAATATCTGGTTGCCGAAGCGATCGAACAAGGCGCCGATACCCTGGTTACGACAGGCGGCCTGCAATCCAACCATGCCCGCCTGACTGCCGCCGTAGCCGCACGCTGCGGCTTGCGCTGCGAGCTGGTGCTGAACCAGTTGGTGCCACAAAACAGCGAAAACTACACCAACAATGGCAATGTGCTTTTGATGCGCAATTTTGGCGCCAAGCTGCATGTGCTAGACCCCGGCCAAGACGCCAAGACATATGCCCGCACGTTGTTGCAAGGGTTGCGCACAGCTGGGCACAAGCCGTATTTCATTCCGTTTGGCGGCTCCAGCGCGCAAGGCGCTTTGGGCTATGTCGGCTGCGCCCACGAAATTGAGCAGCAGCTGGCCGAACAAAACACACAGGCCGATTTGGTGTTTTGCACCACGGGCAGCGGCGGCATGCAAGCCGGGCTTGTGGCGGGGTTTGCACGGTCCGGCTCGCACACGCAGGTGCGCGGCATCAGCGTGCTGTATGCGCCCCATTACATGACCCCGGTTGTAACCGGCTTGGCCAACGGCGTATTGCTGCTGTTGCAACAGCCTCCTTTGCCTTTGGGAGCATCCACGGTTCATATAGACGCTGGCCAAATCGGCGGCGGCTATGGCTTGCCGACCCCCGCCGGGCTGGAAGCCATTGAGCTGCTGGGGCGCACCGAAGGCATTGTGCTCGACCCCGTCTATACCGGCAAAGCGTTTGCCGGCCTGCTGGCTGCCGCCAGGCAAGAGCAGTGGGACGCGAACACCACGGTGGTTTTTGTCCACTCCGGCGGCACGCCAGGCCTGTATGCCTACGCAGAGACCATTACAGACCATTTGCAAAACGCCAGACACCCGCACGTGCCAACGCAGCAGGCATTTGCCGCCAATATGGAACATGCAGATCACGAATGCGACGACAACGATGCCGATGCCAACGGCCCCAGCACCGTGATTGGAGAAGAAGACGGGGAAGAAGATGATTTCCCGCCATCTTGCACGCCCCACGCCCGGGCGGGCTAAACAGCCGCTAAACTTCGGCCTGCATCCTCCCATCCTTATCTGCCGCACATGTCTGCTTCTTCCAACCCGCAACTCAACCAGCATGGCGAACTGATCCATTTGCTGTCTACCGAAGGCCTGCCGCGCGACATCATCGTCCACATTCTGGATACGGCGGCGCAGTTTGTCAGCGTCAATTCGCGCGAAGTCAAAAAAGTTCCGCTGCTGCGGGGCAAAAGCATTTTCAATCTCTTTTTCGAAAACAGCACGCGCACGCGCACCACGTTTGAAATTGCCGCCAAGCGCCTGAGCGCAGACGTGGTCAATCTCGACATTGCGCGTTCATCCACGTCAAAAGGCGAAAGCCTGCTCGACACCATTGCCAACCTCAGCGCCATGGCTGCCGACGTGTTTGTGGTGCGCCACAGCGAAAGCGGCGCGCCCTACCTGATTGCACGCAATGTGGCACCGCATGTGCACGTAATCAACGCAGGCGACGGGCGCCATGCCCACCCCACGCAGGGCCTGCTGGACATGTACACCATTCGCCACCACAAGGGCGATTTTTCCAATTTGAGCGTCGCCATCGTAGGCGACGTTTTACATTCACGCGTAGCCCGCAGCGATATCCATGCGCTGCTCACGCTGGGCTGCCCCGATGTGCGCGTTGTCGGCCCCAAAACGCTGGTGCCCGACAACCTGGCCGGCATGGGCGTGCGCGTTTGCCACACTTTGCAAGAAGGCATTCGCGACTGCGATGTCGTCATCGCGCTGCGCCTGCAAAACGAGCGCATGAACGGCGCGCTCCTGCCCTCGTCGCAAGAATATTTCAAACGCTTCGGCCTCACGCCGCACACCTTGCAATACGCCAAGCCCGACGTCATCGTGATGCACCCCGGCCCCATCAATCGCGGGGTGGAAATCGACTCGGCCGTGGCCGACGGCCCGCACAGCGTGATCTTGCAGCAAGTCAACTTCGGCATTGCCGTGCGCATGGCCGCCATGAGCATCGTTGCCAGCCACGACGCCTGATACACCGCAGCCGAAGGAGCCACACAGTATGAAAACCCTGATTCAAGGCGGCCGTGTCATCAACCCCGCCAACGGTTTTGACGCGCAAGCCGACATCGCCATAGCCGATGGCCGCATCCTCAGCATAGGCGAGCCGCCCCGCGACTTTGCCCCCGACATCACCCTGCCCGCCCACGGCTGCCTGGTGTTGCCCGGTTTGGTCGATCTGTCCGCGCGGCTGCGCGAACCCGGCCCGCACGGCCATATGCTGGAAAGCGAAATGGCCGCGGCCATCAGCGGCGGCATCACCAGCCTGGTATGCCCGCCCGATACCGAACCGGTGCTGGACGAGCCGGGTCTGGTCGAAATGCTCAAATTCCGCTCGGCCCGTTTGCAGCAGGCGCGGCTCTTTCCCCTAGGGGCGCTTACGCGGCAGCTGCAAGGCGAAACGCTCACCGGCATGGTGGAGCTGGCCGAATCCGGCTGCATCGGCTTCAGCCAGGCCGACGTGCCCGTAAAAAACACCCGCATCCTGCAACGCGCCATGCAATATGCCGCCACCTTCGGCTACACCGTGTGGCTGCACCCGCTGGACCCCTGGCTGGGCACGGGCGTAGCCGCCAGCGGCGCGCAGGCCACCCGCATGGGCCTGGCAGGCATACCGGTACTGGCCGAGACCTTGGCCATCATGACCATTACGGAACTCATGAAATCCACCGGCGCCAAAGTGCATATTTGCCGCATCTCCAGCGCGGCCGGGGTTGAACTGGTGCGCCAGGCGCGCGCGCAGGGCCTGCCCATGAGCTGCGACGTCAGCATCAACAACTTGCATCTGTGCGAAACGGATATCGGCTACTTCGACAGCCGCGCCCGCCTCACGCCGCCTTTGCGCAGCAGCAACGACCGCGCCGCGCTGCGCGCCGCCTTGCGCGACGGCACCATCGACGCACTGGTCAGCGACCACACCCCTGTAGATGCCGACGAAAAAGTGCTGCCTTTCAGCGATGCCGCCCCCGGCGCCAGCGGCCTGGAACTTTTGCTATCGCTCACCCTGCAATGGGCGCAGCAAGAGCAAATCGCGCTGCCGCAGGCCCTAGCCGCCGTGACCCACCGCCCGGCGCGCATTCTGGGCAACGGAATCAGCGCGACCGACGAGGCCGGCAGCATCGGCCAGCTACTGCCCGGCGGCGTGGCCGACTTGTGCGCGCTCAACCCGGCAGCCCGTTGGCGCGTAGGCGAACAAAACCTGCGCAGCCACGGCAAATTCACCCCGTTTGAGGGGCAAGAACTGCCCGGTCGCGTCACGCATACGCTGGTCAACGGCCAGATCGTTTTTGCGGCAGACGCAGCCTGATAAAACCTGCCCGGCTTGTTGGCGCAACAAGCCACACGCAAGGTCTGAAGCTCCAAGCGCAGCCGCGCTGGCGTTGCTGTTTCTATTGCCGTTGGTATTAGCGTTGGCGCGGGCTTTGTCAGCGCAGTGCTTGCAAACGCTGCTGCGGACCCTGCCACAGGGTTCTACTGTTTCAACAACAGATCACAGCAGCGCCACACCAAGCCACCACCCAAGCCGCTGCACGCCACATACGCCAACGGTTTGGAGCGCGGCACCCGCCACTTGTGCCAGGGCCTATTCATCTTATTTTTGGAGGAGCGAACATCCTCACAAAGCCGCAAAAAACTACCAATTGAGGCGTGCGACGATGCGCAAACAGAGTGTCTGCGCAAGAACGCAACAACGAGTGGCAGCTTTGTGCTCATATTCCCTTCGGGTTGTGATCAAAAAAGCTACCGCCGTCGTTGCCAGCCTTGCCAAGTAATCCTTTTGATCGCAATGCACTCTTCAAAAATAGGGTGAACAAGCCCTGGCTGCCGCTTGATTGACGGCTTGCATCAAGCCTTTTGCGGGCGCAGCAGCGTTAGCAGGCTGGATGTATCCCACCGCCCGCCCCCTGCCGCCTGTACCTGCGCATAGAACTGGTCCACCAGCGCCGTTACCGGCAGTTTGGCGCCATTGCGGCGCGCTTCGTCCAGCACAATGGCCAAGTCCTTGCGCATCCAGTCCACGGCAAAGCCAAAATCGAATTGCCCTTGCAGCATGGTCGCGCCCCGGTTATCCATTTGCCAACTTTGCGCCGCCCCTTGGCCAATGGCCGCCAGCACGGCAGGCATGTCCAGCCCGGCGGCTTCGCCAAAGGCAATGGCCTCGCTCAAGCCCTGCACCAGCCCGGCAATACAGATTTGATTGACCATTTTGGCCAACTGGCCGCTGCCAACATCGCCCATGCGCGTGCAGGCTTTGGCATAAGCCGCCATCACGGGGGCCACGCGATCAAACACGGCCGGCTCTGCGCCGCACAGCACCGTTAGCGCCCCGTTTTCTGCGCCGGCCTGCCCGCCGGATACCGGCGCATCCACAAACTGCACGCCTCGCGCCAAAGCTGCGGCATACAGCTCGCGCGCTACCGCTGCCGATGCCGTGGTGTGGTCCACCAACACAGCGCCTGGCGCCATGCCCGCCAAAGCGCCTTGCTCGCCCAGCACCACACTGCGCAAGTCGTCGTCATTGCCTACGCAGCAAAAAACCACTTCGGCTCCGGTAGCTGCTGCGCACGGCGTGGCCGCCAGGCTGCCGCCGCATTGCGCCACCCACTGCGCGGCTTTGTCGGCACTGCGGTTGTAAACGCAAACGGCGTGCCCAGCGCGCGCCAAATGGCCGGCCATGGGGTACCCCATCACCCCCAGCCCTAACAGGCCGTTGAAAAATCCTTCGCCGCCGCCCGTGTGGGCCGCTACGATCTGAAGCCATCCAAGAACGACCCAGACAAGAAAGATGAGAGGCAACCAAGACTTCCAGGGGGCGATGTTCAGCTACATCAGCCTTGAAGAGCGCGTGCCGCAGGCAC
>CAYUAF010000018.1:0-21668 GCA_964442555.1 uncultured Allobrachymonas sp. | reverse complement strand
CGGATCCACCAGGTGGCGTAGGTGGAGAATTTGTAGCCGCGGCGGTATTCGAACTTGTCCACGGCTTTCATCAGACCGATATTGCCTTCCTGGATCAGATCCAGGAACTGCAAGCCACGGTTGGTGTATTTTTTGGCAATGGAGATGACCAGGCGCAAGTTGGCCTCAATCATTTCGGTTTTGGCATTGCGCGAAACACGCTCGCCATCGTTCATGCGTTTGTTGATGGCCTTCAGCTCGTCCAGCGGGATCACCACCCGGGCCTGCAAGTTGATGAGGTTTTGTTGCAGCTCCTGAATGGGCGGAATATAGCGCCCCATGGTCTCGCTCCAGGGCTTGCCCGCTTTGGACTGATCCAGCGACCATTGCAAGTTCAGCAGATTGGGCGGGAACTGCGCAATGAACGTTTCTTGCGGCATGCGGCATTTTTCAACAATGATCTGGCGCAGTTGGCGTTCGCTCTTGCGCAGCTCTTCAACCTGTGCGCGCACGCTGTCGCACAGCTTTTCGATGGTTTTGGCGGTAAAGCGGATGGTCATCAGCTCTTCGCTGATTTTTTTCTGCGCCTTCATGTAAGCAGGCGAACCATAGCCTTCCTTGTCATAGGCCTTGTGCATAGATTCGAAGTGCTTGCGCAGCAAATCGAAACGGCGCAAGGCTTCGGTTTTAAGCTCTTCCATTTTTTTGGTTAGCGCTTTGGAGCCGCCATTGCCGTCGTCGTCGTCATCTTCGTCGTATTCGTCGAAGTCTTCTTCGGCCACGTAGTCGTCGGCCTGGTCCGGCTCATGGAAACCATCTACCACCGTTGAGATGACGACATCGCCGTTGCGAATTTCTTCGGCCAGCTCGAAAATTTCGGCAATGGTGGCCGGAGATGCGCTGATGGCCTCCATCATGTCCATCAGGCCGCCTTCAATACGTTTGGCAATCTCGATCTCGCCCTCGCGCGTCAGCAGTTCAACCGTACCCATTTCGCGCATATACATGCGCACGGGGTCAGTGGTGCGGCCAAACTCGTTGTCCACGTTCGACAAGGCGGCTTCGGCTTCTTCCTCAGCTTCTTCTTCTGTTGCCGCAGTGGTGCCTGCATTGCTCAGTAGCAAAGTATCGGCATCGGGCGTTTGCTCGTACACCGTAACGCCCATATCGCTGAGCATGGAAACAACCATTTCCAGGGTTTCGGTATCTACCAGCTTGTCCGGCAAATGGTCGGAAACCTCTGCATTGGTGAGATAGCCGCGTGTTTTGCCCAGCTTGATCAGCTCTTTCAGGCGCTGGCGGCGGGTAACGATTTCTTCTTCGGACAAAACGGCTTCATCCAGCCCGAATTCTTTCATCAGCGCGCGCTCTTTGGCCTTGCTGAGCTTCATGCGCAGCGGCTTGGCCTTTTCAGCAGATGCCGATTGCGTCTCTTCAGCAACCTCTTCGGTCAGGTCTTCTTCGAAATCTTCCTCAATATCCGAAAAGTCTTCGTCATCAGCGCGCTTGCGCCCTTTGGCGGATTTGGCTGCTGCCTTTTTGGGCGCAGCTGTTTTTTTCGCCGGTTTGGCGGCAGATTTGCTAGCGGCTGTTTTGCGCGCCGGCTTGGCCGCTTCTTGCTCAAGCACTTCTTCCTCAACAACAGGTTTTTGTGCTTTGGCTTTTACTTTGGCGGTGGCCGATGTTGCCGTCTTACGTGCAGTGCCCGCGTCTGCCGCTTTGGTTGCCGCTGTTTTGGCCTTGGGTTTGGCGGTGGCCGTTTCTTTCTTGGTAGTCATAGTGCTGCTTTTCGAGGTTTTGGAGGGTGTGACAGCAGCAGAAGCGCGAACCGTTTTAGAAGCTGCCACAGGCTGCTTGGCTGCTTTGCCTGTTGGCACTGCGGCTTTGCTGGTTTTGGCCTGGCTGGCAACAGCTTTTGTGGCAGCGGTCTTGCTAGCGCCTGCTGCCCGTGTACTCTTCGCAGGCTGAGCCGCCGATTTAGAAGCCGCGGCCGGTTTTACAGCTTTGCTGATCACCGTTACTTTTTTCACGGCTGCTTTCTGCGTTGCTTTAGCTTCGGTACCACGTTTGGTTTTTTTAACGTCCTTCTCTGCCTTGGCCATGGGAACTACCCTCCTGAAAAAACTGAATTGCCGTTACGCACGCACCGTTTGCGCTGGCGCAAGCAAATACCGACGGCGGCTTGCAGCCATGCAAAAACATCTTGAATCAGAAAATATCTTGGATATATAGGTGCGGGCACAACAGCCGTATGCAAGGGCGTATACAACGCGCCTTGCCAACAGGCAAGAGAGGGGGCGAACATTTGGCGTGCAAGCCCTTGCGGACGGAGGCCGTGAACACGAACGTCACTTGAAAGGCCAAGCCGGAGGTACTGCTGTCGCACTTGCCGTGCTGTTACAAGGATTATACCAATCGCCCTCCTGCGTGTGTCGATTACTCAAGCCATCAGCATTCATTTGCAGCGCCACGATTCAACATAAAAAGCCAATGACTCAAACACGCATCCGCTCCCCATCTGTTAAGAAGTTTGTTTAGGCACCCACCCTTTTTCTCGAAATTGCTGATGGATGCTCGTGTTTTTCGTCTGCATATGCGCAAAAGACGCAAAAAGCCTGCATTTGCGACTATATTTCCATGAATGGCGCATATCCCACACGGATTTGCCAGAGTTTGCTCTTGCTGCGAAGCGTTATTGATATTCAAGGAGAAGACCATGAGTTATACCCTGCGTCAAGTTCAGCCCCTGCTCAACGCGACAGAACTGCTGCTGTTCAGCCAAAGCCGTCGCGACCGAATCGGGGCACTCACTCCACGCGAATTACGCACCAAAATAACACGTACACGGACCCTGCGCGACAAGTTTCGCGACCTGTACCAACGCCAAACCGTTGCTGCGCAGAGAAGTACCCGTACTCCACGCCAATTGACTGGCTCAGAGAACGAGCGCACACAGAAAAAAGCAGAAATTTTTGCTGAAATACTCGAACGCTTCGAAGCACAACTTCCGAAAGCCGAAACCAAACTGGCCAAGAACGTTCCGTCCCCAAAAGCCCAAACAGGCCGAACATCTCGTCGCAGTACGGGCAATACTCCGGCAAAAGGAAACGCCGATATCGCCATGCGTGGTGCCACCACACGCAAAAAATCCGATGTTCAGCGTGCCCAACAAAAAGCAGTGGCCGCCGGAGAAAAGGCTTTAGCCGCGGGCAAGAAAAAAACCAGCTCCAGCAAAAAAGCAGCTCAAAAGACTGAAAAATCTGCAGTGACAACAACTGCAAAACAGAAAGCAGCGGATAAAAAGACTTCTGCCAGAAATACAGCTGCATCCAGCAAGAAAAAAGCCCCGGCAGCAATCACCAAAGGGAAAGCGCCCTCCAAGTCTGGCAAGAGTGCACGCGTATCAGCCGCGCCCAGCGCTGCAGCTCGAGGCGCCGTACCCATTGCTCAAACTGCGCGAGCCAAACGTGTCAACACGCTGAAAGAAGCCCCTGTAAATCAAAAGGTGCATGCTTCTGCCCGCGCACGCAATGCGCGCCATCAGGCCAAAAAAGATAGCCGCTAATTCGCAAGCATGCTTTGACTACAAAAACGATTTCCTTGTAACGGAAATCGTTTTTTTCATGGGTATTGCGCAGTCTTGCGTCAACCGCCTGATCAGAGAGGGAGCACTTCCAGCAATCTGTCCAGCCCGCCTTCATTGATGGCGATATCTGCCTGGCGGCGCACGGTTGGCTTGGCCTTGTACGCGACGGAAACCCCCGCTTCCTGCATCATTTTGAGGTCATTGGCACCGTCGCCTACGGCAATGGTTTGTTCGGCAGAAATGCCCATGAGCGCCGCCACTTCCAGCAGGGTACGCGCCTTTTCGGCTGCATCGCAAATATCGCCCCACGGCTGCGGCAGGATGCCGCCGGTGAGGCTGCCGCCTTCAATTTCCAGCTTGTTGGCACGCGTAAAGTCCAGCCCCAGGCGCTGGCGGATGCGTTCGGAAAAAAATGTAAATCCGCCTGAAACCAGCAATGTTTTAAGCCCTGCCTGCTTGCAGGCGGCAATCAATGCCTCGGCGCCAGGATTTAATTGCAGGCGCTGGTCGTAAACGGCCTGCAAGGCACTTTCCGGCACGCCCTTGAGCAAGGCCACGCGCTGGCGCAGGCTCTCTTTGAAATCGCTGATCACGCCTTGCATGGCTGCCTCGGTGATGGCGGCGACTTCTTCCTTTTTGCCTGCCGCTGCCGCTATTTCATCCACGCATTCGATATTGATCAGGGTCGAATCCATATCAAAAGCGATCAGTTTGTAATCGGCCAGGCGCGGCATTTTGGGTTGCGCACGCACCAGCAGGGAAATTTCGGTATTCATGGCAGGCTCACAGTACACATGACAAAAGATGCAGCCATTCTAGAAGAAGCTGGCGTTGCGCCATCTGCCCGTTTACCCTGATTGCCCATGTTTATGCCAAACGTTGCCCTTGCAGATTGCGCTTGCTCCGTCTGGTTGGCTTGCTACTTGTGCATGCCAAGTATTCGCCCTGCCCGCACGGGCGATATGCGTTGCGCCATATGGTTTAGCGCGCACGACAGCACCGTGCAAGCGCACCGCTCTTTGGGCGACTAAAAAAGCCAACAAAAAAGCACGGCCCAAATGACCGTGCTTTTGCAATTGCCCCGACAAGGGGCTTATTACATGGCTGGCAGCGATTACCGCCAGAACACATAGGCCCAAACAGCCAACACCACAATGGATACGGCGTTGAGCACGGCTCCGGCCTTGACCATATCGCGCTGAATGATTTTGCCCGTACCGTACACGATGGCGTTAGGCGGAGTCGCCACAGGCAGCATGAAGGCGAACGAAGCGCCGATGCCAATCACCAGAATCAGGATGTTGGGGGGCATACCCATGCGCTCGGCAATGGCGGCAAATACGGGCACCAACAAGGCCGCAGAGGCGGTGTTGCTGGTGAATTCGGTCAGCAGCACGATGAATGTCGCGACGCCAAAGATCACGGCAAACGGGCTGGCCGTAGCCAGCAAGCTGGCGACCCAGTCGCCCAGCACCTGGGAGGCGCCGGAGCTGCGCATCACATTACTCAGCGTAATGCCACCGCCAAACAGAAAGAGCACGCCCCAGTCGGTGTTGTCTGCAATTTGCCGCCAGGATGCCAGATTGAGCAAGCCGATGACAACGGCTGCTGCAACAGCAATCCAAGTATCAGGGTTGGAAATGCCCAGAACGCCTTTGACCTTGTCGCCAAAAATCCATGCGAGGGCGGTAACAAAAAACACCACCATGGTCAAAATCCGGCTGCTGTTCCAAGGGATGTCCTCCTTGGGCAGCTCGATGCGCTGGTTCAGCTTGGGGCGAAACACCAGCCACATGCTCAGCACCATCAACGGCATCATGATCAGCATCATGGGTAGGCCGATTTTCAGCCACTCGCCAAATCCAATGCCCATGGCCTTGGCGGCAATAGCGTTGGGCGGCGAGCCAACCAGCGTGCCCAGGCCGCCAAGGCTGGACGAGTAGGCAATGCCCAGCAGCACAAAGGCCATGGTATTGCGCTCAGTCTTCATATCCATATGGCCGATGATGCCCAGCGCCAGCGGCAGCATCATGGCAGCGGTTGCCGTGTTGCTAATCCACATGGACAAGAGCGCGGTAACGGCAAACAGCATGAGGGTAGCCATGCCCAAGTGCGCGCCCGTCAAGGACATGATCCAGAAAGCGATTTTTCGATCCAGCTTTTGCACATGCAGCGCAGTAGCCAAGGCAAAGCCACCAAAAAACAGGAAGATGATGGGATCAGCAAAAGAGGCAAACGCCTTGGAGGTGTTCACTTCCGGAAAGCCCATCCACGCTGCGGCAATAGGCACAATCAACGCGGTAAAGGTGACGTGAACGGCCTCGGTCAGCCACAGCACTGCCACAAAAAACAGCAGCGCCAGCCCTTTGCGGGGCATTTCTTCAAACGGCAAATAGGCATAGAGCGCCCAGCTCAATGCAAACGCGACAAGAACGATGAGCCACGACATTTTGCTGCCCGTGGCAGGCGTGCGCATCTCGTCGCTGGAGTGTTCCAGAACAGGGGTAGCCGTGTCTGGCGATGTTTGACTACTGGAAGACATAAACCTTTCCTTTGTAACTAGGGTCTGTTCACGCTACTTTTGATCATGTGAAGCTGCCTGCCAGAGTGCCCGGAGTGCCCATCGAGGCGTGCGCCGCAGGGCAGGCCGGGTGTCTGCACAAGAAGCACAACAAAGAGTGGCGCTTTGGCAAGCTGCTTCCCTTCGGGTTGCGCTCAAAAGGCCATCGCCTGCGTTGCCAGCCTGGCCAAGGCGCACCTTGGCGGCGGCTGGCGCCTTGGCGAGTAACCTTTTCAAGCGCAACGCATCGTCCAAAAATAGTGTGAACAGACCCTAACCAAGTGCATCTGAAAGTTTTTTATTTTATGGGGCATCGGGGCGGCAAGCCGCTCCCGACACCGCCTTTTATCTAGTGGTAAACACTAATATCCACCCGCCGCAAAGAGGGGCAGTGCCCGCCAACGTCCATATTCAGCGATACCCATCCATGCCGCCAGCGCCCAATAAACCTGCCCTGCCCCAAGTCTGCACACCGCGACATCAGCCGCATGCTTGTCTGCACATGCCGTATCACGGCGCTTGCCGCATCGATGCAGGGCGTGCAAGCACAGGTTCGCGCCATGCACGCACCCCTTCCCGCTCCCTGCCCCGCTGGCAGATTGGATTGGCGAGCCCGCCGTGCTTGGAGCGCCCCGCCCCATTGCCGGGCCTATGCCAAGTTCTTGCCAAGTCTTTGCCAGGTTCAGGCCGCCTGCTCCAGCGGCTGCCCCAGGCTGCGCAGAATGTCGCGCACCAGCATGGCGCGATCGTGCGGTTTTTCCAGCGCGCGTTCGATGCGCAATTTCTCGTTGCCGACCAATTTCACCGCCTTGTTCTTCTGGATGAGCTGGATGATGGCCATCGGGTCAATTGGCGGGTTGGGTCTGAAAGTGATGGTGATGGCGCCGGGCGCTGCCTCGACCTTGAGCACGCCGTAAGGCTGCGACAGCACGCGCAGGCGGTGCACGTCGATCAGCGCCTGCGCCTGCGGGGGCAGTTTGCCGAAACGGTCCACCAGTTCTTCCAGCAAAGCGTCCACCTGATCATTGGTTTTGGCGGTAGCCAGCTTTTTGTAAAACGACAGGCGCAGGTGCACATCGCCGCAGTAGTCATCGGGCAGCAGGGCGGGCGTGTGCAAATTGATTTCGGTCACGGCTTGCAGGGGCGCGAGCAAATCCGGCTCTTTGCCCGCTTTGAGCTGCTTGACGGCCTCGGCCAGCATTTCGTTGTAGAGCTGAAAGCCGATTTCCATGATGTTGCCGCTTTGGCTTTCGCCCAGCACCTCGCCCGCGCCGCGGATTTCCAGGTCGTGCATGGCCAGGTAAAAGCCGCTGCCCAGCTCCTCCATTTGCTGGATGGCCTCCAGCCGCTGGGCGGCCTGCTTGGTCAGCCCTTCGATATCGGGCACCATCAGATAGGCGTAGGCCTGATGGTGGCTGCGCCCTACGCGGCCGCGCAGTTGGTGCAGTTGCGCCAGGCCGAACTTGTCGGCGCGGCTGATCAAAATGGTGTTGGCCGTGGGCACGTCGATACCCGTTTCGATGATGGTGGAGCACAGCAGGATGTTGTAGCGCTGGGCCACAAAGTCGCGCATTACGCGCTCCAGATCGCGTTCGGCCATTTGGCCGTGGGCCACGGCGATGCGGGCCTCGGGCAGTATTTCTTGCAGCTTTTGGCGGCGGTTTTCAATGGTTTCCACCTCGTTGTGCAAAAAGTAGACCTGCCCGCCGCGCTTGAGTTCACGCAGCACGGCTTCGCGAATCACGCTGCTGCTTTCGCTGCGCACAAAGGTTTTGATGGCCAGGCGGCGCTGCGGCGCGGTGGCGATCACGCTCAAATCGCGCAAGCCCTCCAGCGCCATGCCCAGCGTGCGCGGAATGGGCGTGGCCGTGAGGGTGAGTACATCCACTTCGGCGCGCAGCTGCTTCATCTGCTCTTTGTGGCGCACGCCAAAGCGGTGCTCCTCGTCGATGATGAGCAGGCCCAGGTTTTTGAACTGCGTTTTTTCAGACAACAGCTTGTGCGTGCCCACCACGATATCGACTGTGCCGTCGGCCACGCCTTGCAGGGCGGCGTTGATTTCTTTGGCGGAGCGAAAGCGGCTCATCTCGGCCACTTTCACCGGCCATTTGGCAAAGCGGTCTTTGAGCGTTTGGTAGTGCTGCTCGGCCAGCAGCGTGGTGGGCGCCAAAAAGGCGACTTGCTTGCCGCCCGTTACGGCGACAAAGGCTGCGCGCAGGGCGACCTCGGTCTTGCCAAAGCCTACGTCGCCGCACACGAGCCTGTCCATGGGGCGGGGCGAGACCATGTCTTGAATCACGGCATGAATCGCCGCCAGCTGGTCGGCTGTTTCATCAAAGCCGAAATCGTTGGCAAACACTTCGTAATCTGCCGCCGAGAAGCGAAACGCATGCCCTTCGCGCACGGCGCGGCGGGCGTAGATGTTGAGCAGCTCGGCTGCGGCATCGCGCACTTGTTCGGCGGCTTTGCGCTTGGCTTTTTCCCACTGGCTGCCGCCCAGTTTGTGCAGCGGCGCTTCGTCTGCGGCTACGCCAGTGTAGCGGCCGATGAGGTGCAGCTGGCTTACGGGCACGTACAGCGTGGCGTTGCCCGCATATTCCAGATGCAGCATTTCGTGCAGGGCGGGCGTGCCATCGGGATTTTTGGCGCCCAAGTCCATATTGATCAGCCCGCGGTAGCGGCCAATGCCGTGCTGGGCGTGCACCACGGGGTCGCCCACTTTCAGCTCGGCCAGGTCTTTGATGAGGGCTTCTACATCGCTGGCCTGCTCTTGCTTGCGCCGCCTGCGGTGCTGCACGCCGCCGCTGCCGGCAAACAGTTCGGCCTCGGTAATCAGATCAATGGCCTGCTCGTTCCACGCAAAGCCTTGCGCCAGGCTGGATGCGGCCAGCCCGACCGGCTCGGCGCTTTGGGCAAACTCGGCCAGCGTATCCATCACCACCGGCTGCACGCCGCTGGCACGCAAAAAGTCGAGCAGGCTTTCGCGGCGGCCTGCGCTTTCGGCCAGCAAGAGCACGCGGTGCGCGGTGCTGCGCATGTGCTTTTGCAGGCGGGCCAGCGGGTCGTCGCTGCCGCGCAGGGCCGATACATCGGGCAAGGGAGCAAATTCGGCATAGGCCGCGGCGGCTTTTTCCAAAGCGGCGGCTGCGTCCGCATCGTGCGCAGAGCGCAGCGCCAGTTGGGCAAAGCGTTTGGCCTGGGCGTAGAACTGCTCGCCGCTCAAGAACAGTACGTCTGGCGCAAGCACGGGGCGTTCCGGGTCGCCCGCCAGCAGGCGGTAGCGGTCTTTGGTGTCTTGCCAAAAGCGTTGAAAAGGCGCTTCCAGATCATCGTGCAGCACCAGCGTGCTGTCTGCCGGCAGGCAGTCAAATACGGTGGCGGTTTCGTCAAAAAACAGCGGCAGATAGTATTCAATGCCCGCTGTGGCAAGGCCTGCGCCCATGTCTTTGTACATGCGGCTTTTGGTGGGGTCGCCCTCCAGCAGTTCGCGCCAGCGGCTGCGAAATTTGGAGCGCGCCGCCTCATCCATGGGAAATTCGCGCCCGGGCAGCAGGCGCACTTCGGGCACGGGGTAGAGGCTGCGCTGGGTGTCGGGGTCAAACACACGAATGCTGTCGATTTCATCATCAAACAAATCCACGCGGTAGGGCTGCAACGCGCCCATGGGGAACAGATCGATCAGGCTGCCGCGCACGGCATATTCACCAGGGCTAACGACTTGCCCCACATGGGCGTAGCCCGCCATGGTCAGCTGGGTTTTGAGCGCCGCTTCATCCAGCTTTTGCCCCTGTTTGAAATGAAAGGTATAGCCTGCCAGAAAAGCCGGCGGGGCCAGGCGATACAAGGCCGTGGTGGCGGGTATCAGCACGACGTCGGCGCCATCTTCCTGCCGGTGCTGGCTAATGCGCCATAGCGTTGCCAGCCGCTCGCTGATCAAGTCCTGATGCGGGCTGAAATTGTCGTAAGGCAAGGTTTCCCAATCAGGAAACAGCACGCAGCGCAAGGCCGGATCAAAAAACGGCAGCTCGCCCAGCAGGCGCTGGGCATCGGCGGCATCAGCCGTCACGATGGCGGTGCAGCGGCCCGCCGCCTTGTCGCGCGCGGCCAATTCAGCCAGCAAGGCGGCATCGGCGCTGGCAATGGGGCGCGGCAAGGTGTAGCGCTGGCCGGGGGTGAGTTTGGGTAAATCCATAAAGCTTCTGGTCAATTCCGGTTGATGCCACAAGGCTAGTGCGGCAAGAGTGGGCACGGCGTGCCAAAGATTAAGTTACGCGTTGGGCTGTAGCGGCAAACGGCTGCTTGCCCACGTGGCACGGCGCAAAACACAACACCCCTCGGCCACAAAGTGGGCGAGGGGAAGAACAGCTACCGATTGTAAAAGTTGATGCATGCACACACCGCCTGCATTGGCAATTGCCCCGTCAGCCCGGTGCGGGCCGGGCGGGCATGCGCACGGCCCGCCATGCGCCCCTACCCTGCCAGAAATTCTCGGGCATAACCTCAGGCATAACCACAGGTACAAGCTCAGGCACAATTGCGGGCATGACAGGCAGTTTTCACGCGCTCATCCCCTGCGCCGGCAGTGGCAGCCGCAGCGGCACATCCATCCCCAAGCAATACCAGACGCTGGCCGGGCACGCCCTGCTGTGGCACACACTGGCGGCGTTTGGCGCTTGTGCAAACATCCAGCGCACGCTGCTGGTGCTGGCCCCGCACGACACATGGTTTGCCCAGCACCCGCCGCCCGCCCACATCAACACCCAACAGCTGGAGGCCGCCCATATCGGCGGTGCCAGCCGCGCCGAAAGCGTGCGCAACGGCTTGCAGCATCTGCTGGCCAGCGGCGCCCATCCAGATGACTGGGTATTGGTGCACGATGCCGCCCGTTGCCTGATTACGCCCGCGCAAATCGTGCAACTGATACAAGCCTGCCAGCACGATGCCGTAGGCGGCCTGCTGGCCCTGCCCCTGCCCGATACGCTCAAAACCCAGCAGCCGCCCCAAACGCCCGGCACGGTTGCGCGAGTTGCCGCCACCTTGCCGCGCAACGACAAATGGCTGGCGCAAACGCCGCAAATGTTTCGGCTGGGCGTGCTGTTGCAGGCACTGGAGCAAGGCCTACAACAAGCGCCCGACCACATCACCGATGAAGCCAGCGCCATTGAGCGCCTGGGCCTGCACCCGCTGCTGGTACCCGGCAGCGCGCAAAATTTCAAAGTAACCTACCCGGAAGACTTTGCCCTGGCGCAAGCCGTTTTGCTGGCCCGCCAGGCACAGCCGCTGCCGTAAGCGCCTTTTGCCCCTCACTCACCGCACAGGAACACACACCGCCATGAATACACCGTACGCCGCTTCTGCCACCACCACCGCGCCAACGCTACCGCCCCTGCGCATCGGCGAAGGCTGGGACTGTCACCAACTGCTTGCCGGCCGCCCCTTGTATTTGGGCGGCGTGCTCATCCCGCACGACAAAGGCTTGCTCGGCCATTCAGATGCCGATGTGCTGCTGCACGCCATTACCGACGCCCTACTGGGCGCAGCAGGCATGGGCGATATCGGCACACTGTTTCCGGATACCGATCCGGCATTTAAAGACGCCGACTCCAAAGTGCTGCTGCACGAGGCCATGCAGCGCATTCGCGCAGCAGGCTGGAGCATTGTCAATATCGACTGCACCGTTATCGCACAAAAACCCAAACTAGCCGCCTACAAACCCGCCATGGCTGCCAGCATTGCCGCCTGCCTGGACATTGCAGCCACGCAAGTCAACGTCAAAGCCAAAACTGCTGAAAAACTCGGCCCTGTAGGCGAAGAGCGCAGCATGGAAGCGCGTGCAACCGCCCTTTTGTACCGTGCATGAGTTAGCTGCGGGCATGCGTTAAGCCCTACGTATGCCTCAGGCTCTGCGCGTGCATTCGCGACATACCCAGTTTGCCCAACTTGCCACTGAGCATCGCCCTTCGATCTGGACAAAAACGCAGCGCATGCAACTTGCATTGCTTCTAAGCCCCGCACAGCACTACGCCTGCGCAAGCGTACGCAATCACGCCATCAAAAAGCGGGCACCCAGCCCGCAAAAAACACAAGGATTTGAAACCCGTGCGCAGATGCCTTTGCGCAGGAGCAGCCAGCAACACACGCCCGCGCCCGATTTGCTTTATTTGGCGCGCGGCAACACGATATTGGCCAGCAAACCGCCTTGCACATGGTTGCTCAAGGTGAGTGTGCCGCCCATGTGCTCCACCACCTTTTTCACAATGGCCAGCCCCAGGCCGCTGCCTACGGCAGAGGTTCTGGCCTCATCCGCCCTGAAGAACGGCTGCGTCAGCCGTGCCAGCACATGCTCCGGCACGCCGCTGCCGCGGTCGTATATTTGCAGCAACACGCGGGAGCCTTCGGCCTTGGCCTTCACCGTCAGCTCGGTCACTTCCGTGCTCGGCGTTTTGCCGTAGCGGCGCGCGTTTTCCATCAAATTGGAAATCACGCGCGCCAGCTCAACCTCATCTGCCGTCACGCGCAAATTGTGCGGCACATCCAGCTGCACGATCATGTCGCTCACGTTCAAATAAGGGTAGGCGCATGTTTGCACCACATCGGCCAGGTGCACAGTGGCGGCCTCAATCGCCTCCGGCCGCGCATAGTCCATGAATTTGTTGATAATGGCGTCAAGCTGCTCGATATCGGCCACCATATAGCGCTGCGACTCGGGGTCGGGCACGCTCATTTCCACTTCCAGCCGCAGGCGCGCCAATGGCGTGCGCAGGTCGTGCGAAATGCCCGCCAACATCACGGCGCGTTCTTGCTCCACCTTGGCCATTTGCTCGGCCATACGGTTAAAGCCTATATTGACTTCGCGGATTTCTTTGGTCGAAACCGTTTCATCCAGCTGCCCGGCCTGAAAATCGCCTTTGTGCACTTTGCCGATGGCGGCAAGCAAATGCTTCAACGGCTGATTGACAATGCCGGCAATCACGGCCGCCCCCGCCAGCGACAGCAAGCCCGCAATCAACATCCACACCAGCCAGGTTGCGCCCCCCACCTGATGAATGCGCGATTGATCCGTAAGCAGCCAGTACGGATCGTCATCAATATCAAAACCGATCCACAAGCCCTTTTCGCCATTGACGGAGCGCGCCACAATCGTGTCCGGTCCCAGCCGGCTGCGCAGTTCCTGCGTCACGCGTTCGGCCATTTGATCCGGCTGCATGGGCACGATCTGGTCTTCCGGCTCGCGCGGCAGAATGCGCACGCCTTCTTCTTCGGCCAGGGTTTTGATCAAGGCATAGCGCGTGATCGTGTCCGAATAAATCAAAGCCGCGCGGCTGAGGTTCACCAGTGACGCGATTTGCTGCGCCGTCTGCCGCGCTCTGGGCTCCAAATCCACCGAGCGCACAGAAATCAACCAGCCCAAAATACTCACCGTCAGCAGCAGCGCCACCATGATGAAGGTGCGCCAAAACAGATTCAGCCCCCAGCGAGCATGCTCGCGTGGAGGCTGAGTAGGGGCCGCTGCTGCTTCCACTTCAACGACAGAGGGTGCTTGGGGTAGTTCCTGCTTATCCATGCAACAAATATTCATGCACGACGCAACGCGCGTTGGCTTTGCACCGTGCACTTCGCTCTAATTGGCCTTATTCGGCTCTATCAGGCGCTGCCGCCGCCATCCGGCACGAACACATAGCCCACGCCCCAAACCGTTTGGATATAGCGCGGCGATGCGGGGTCTACTTCAATCAGTTTTCTGAGGCGGGAAACCTGCACATCCAGACTGCGGTCAAACGGCTCAAACTCGCGCCCACGCGCCAGTTGCGCCAGCTTTTCACGCGACAGCGGCTGGCGCGGGTGGCGCACCAACGCTTTCAGCATGGCGAACTCGCCAGTAGTCAAAGGCAGATCTTCTTCGCCTTTTTTCAGGGTACGGGCACTCAAGTCAAACGTGAAGTTGCCAAAGGTCACCACTTCAGCCTCGGCGGATGGCGCGCCCGGCGCTTCCATGGCCGGGCGGCGGCGCAACACGGCATGCACACGCGCCAGCAGCTCGCGCGGATTGAAGGGCTTGCCCAAATAATCGTCCGCCCCGATTTCCAACCCCACAATGCGATCTACATCTTCGCCTTTGGCCGTCAGCATGATGATGGGGGTTTTGTCATTGGATGCACGCAGCCGTCTGCAAATGGACAAGCCGTCTTCGCCCGGCAGCATCAGATCCAACACGATCAGGTCGACGGCTTCGCGCTGCAAAATGCGGTTGAGGTTTTTGCCGTCTTCTGCCACCATGACCTCAAAGCCTTCTTGGCTCAGGTAGCGGCGCAGCAAATCCCGGATGCGGGCATCATCGTCAACCACCACGACTTTGTCAGCACGTGCAGAATGGGTCTGGCTCATTAGCGCGTCTCCTTCTTCAATGGAAATATGTAACAAGCAAGCATATTAGGCGGCATTTCGGCGTTTTCACGCCTTATCTTTCAGAGTGTTACATCTCTTGCGCTTATCTTGCCTTTATCACGCGCCACGCTCTTGCCTTATCGTCAGCTTCTGCAAGAATTGGCGTTGCGCCTGCGTAATTATTTACACGTTGGCTGCACAGTCTGTTGTTCAGCTTACAACGCCATGATTGGCAACTCTATCAGCTGCGCAGGCTGCACCTCGTATTGGGGGCGTTTTGGATTTGTATTTGGGCAGTATAAAGATGAGCGGGATGCAGCAGTTGGATTCATGGCGGCAATTACAGACGTGCCTATTGCGTTGGCAACGCTCGCGTCTTTGCGTGCAGCGTTTGGCGCAACTCCGCCGACGCACGCCTCAACTCGCCTGCTCCCTATTCATGCTGGCAAGCGTTGCCGCTTACGCGCAATGCCCGATACAACCGGTATATCCGCCACCACCAGCCAAGGCCAAGGCAATGGCTTCCAATTCGACGGAAAGCTCTTTGCAAGCAGGTCTCCGCTCCAGCATCGCCGCCCAAAAAAATGGCAAGTGCCAAGATCACAAGCTTTTTCAGCGGCGCGCGCTCAGCAAAGAAGAACGTGAAGAATTACGCCGCGTCGTGCGAGAACATGCCAAAAGCAATCCCATGCATGCGGACGCAGAACGCGGCCGCCATTAAGCGGCCTTAACACGCAACCCTCGCCCTCTTTTGCCTCATGCCCGCGGGCCTGCATGTGGCTCATGTTTACGCAAGCATCTGTGCAGCCTAGGCTCCATCAGTTCGATATTCGATACGCATAGGTAGTAGCTGATACACACTTCCTGCCGCTGCCGGTCGCACCGCCTGGCGCAGCATTTGCTTTTTCGCGCTTTCTTTGTTCCATTATAGACAAACGCGCAGCATGCACGGGCACTACAGCAACAGTTGCCTTGCTTGCACCAATCGTCCCTATCCTGTTGGGCGTGCATCGGTGCATCGTACCGAGAGGTTACCTAGTGGCACCCGTTCTTCGCCACATTTGCAGCCAGCCCGCGTTTTAGAGTTCTTCAATGCGGCGCGGCGGATAACTGTCCCAGTTATGGCAACCTGGGCATTGCCAATAATGTGACTGCGCCTCAAAGCCGCAAGCGGCACAACGGTATCTGCTTAAAGGCCGGATAGCCTGCTGCAATGCCTTTTCCACCAAGGGTTGATGCGGGTCGCCAGCCAATTTTTCCCGGTTCAACCAACGCTCCGCAGCCATCAGCGACGGGGTGCTTTGCAAGTGCTCAATGTAATGCACGGCTCCCTGCTTGGCGTCTGGCGCTACTGTGCCCTGCCGCTCTTCTAGCCCGACCAAGGCATCCACCAAGTCGATAGAAGGCATGTCTTTTTGCAAAGTTTGCAGCTTCGCGCATGCCTGCTGCGCCCGCCCGCAGTGGTCGGCCAGCTCGGCATACATTTTGGCAAACAACGGCGCGTAGGCAGGGGCATGTGCCATCACTTGCTCCAGTTGTTCCAGCGCGGCCTGTTCTTGCCCGTTTTGCCGTAAAAACACAGCCAGCTGGATACGGGGCCGGGGTGCGGCAGGCGCCAGTGCAATGGCCTGCTGCAATAGGCCATGCATGGCATCGAACTGCTGTTTTTGTTGAGCTTCTTGCGCCAGTTCACACAAATAGTGCGAACGGCGCTGGCTAAAGTCCTGCCCGTTTTCCTCAGCTTGCAACACTTGCGCCGTGGCATCCGCTTGTCGCCAATCGCGCGAGCGTTCGTAAATGTGCAAAAGCGCCAATTGGGCGCTGCTGGCAAATGCCGTGCCTTTGAGTTGGCGCAGAGAGTCTTCGGCCAAATTCAGCAGCCCCGCCTTGAGAAAATCCATTGCCAAACCGTTTTGCGCGCGCGCGCGGTCTGCGGCAGACAAATCAGCGCGTGCCAGCAAGTGTTGATGCACACGGATGGCGCGTTCGTACTCCCCGCGCCGTCTGAAAAGGCTGCCCAGAGCAAAGTGCAGCTCGGTGGTATCCGGGTCTTTTTGCACCGCCTCGATAAAAGCGTCAATAGCAGCATCTTGCTGCTCGTTGAGCAAGTGATTCAGCCCTTTGAAATAGGCCTTGGGTGCACTGCGGTTTTCCGTTCGCAACTGCCGCAAATCCAGGCGCGAGGCTAGCCACCCCAGCGCAAAAGCAATTGGCAATGCCAACAACAGCCATGTGGAATCAATGCTCATGCACTAGCGCCTTTCAAGACTCGTAAGGGATGGTGATGGAGGGGTCCGTCATATGCCGCGCCAGCTCGGCAGGATGCGACGGTTGGCTTGGCTGCGCTGGGCTATCAGCCGCCTCGGCAGGCGCTGATGCCGCTTGCTGCTCTGCTTGTCGTGCCGCGCAACGCGAGCGCCACCAGCGGGGCACCATGACCAGAATGCCTACAAACACCCCGAACACAAAGCAACCCAGAACGATCACGACCATGGGCACCGTCAGCGCCTGGTCGGGCAAAAAATACAACACCGCTTCGTGCCGGTTACCAATGGCAAAAGCGAACAAGAGAAAAAAAATGGCTGCTTTCAACAGCAGCCAGAAAATTGTTTTCATGCGCTTTTTAAAGCATCCATTCAATACGGCGCATGCGCCGGCCGGTAGTCGCCTGCATTATAGGGGCGCGGCTGTTGTTGCCGCAGTCTCCTGGTCTGCATCAGGCGCTGGAGAGGCATCAACTGCCTCGCGCAGAGCCTTGCCCGGCTTGAAGTGGGGAACGCGCTTTTCAGGGATATGCACGGCTTCGCCACTGCGTGGATTGCGCCCCGTACGAGCAGGACGGTGGCTGATGGTAAAGCTGCCAAACCCGCGTATTTCAATGCGGTGGCCATGCGCCAACGCATCCGCCATGCTGTCAAGAATCGTCTTGACGACCATCTCTGCATCCCGCGAGGGCAACTGGTGAAATTGCGCAGCCAGTGCATCCACCAAATCAGATCGGGTCATGGAGCCTCCTGCTGCCATGCAGGGCCAGCCCCCTGCCCCCACGCGCAGCCCTTGCGGACTGCGCCTGAAGGCATGGCTGCCAGCCTTGCTTGATTAGGCTTTTTCTTCGTTGTCCAACTTGGCACGCAGCAAAGCACCCAGGCTGGTGGTGCCAGCGCTGCTGTCGGAAGCCTGGTTGAGGCTATCCAGCGCCTGCTGCTGGTCGGCAGCATCTTTGGCTTTAACGGACAACTGAATGTTGCGCGCCTTACGGTCGATGTTGGTGATAACGGCGGTTACCTCGTCACCTTCTTTCAGAACCGTAGTGGCATCCTCCACGCGGTCGCGGCTGATTTCGCTTGCGCGCAGGTAGCCCACAACGTCTTCACCCAGTCCGATTTCAGCGCCTTTGGCATCTACTGTTTTCACCTTGCCGGTAACTACAGCGCCTTTGTCGTTGATCGAAACAAAAGTGGTGAACGGATCGGCATCCAGCTGCTTGATGCCCAGGCTGATGCGCTCGCGCTCCACATCCACGCCCAGCACCACGGCCTCGACTTCCTGGCCTTTCTTGTAGTTGCGCACGGCTGTTTCGCCTGGTTCGTTCCAGCTCAGGTCAGACAGGTGCACCAAGCCGTCGATACCGGCGGCCAGGCCCACAAAAATGCCGAAGTCGGTGATCGATTTGATCGGGCCTTTGACCTTGTCGCCACGGTTGGTAGCGGTGGCAAATTCTTGCCAAGGGTTGGCCTTGCACTGTTTCATGCCCAGGCTGATGCGACGTTTGTCTTCGTCGATTTCGAGCACCATGACTTCCACTTCGTCGCCCAGCGCAACGATTTTGCTTGGGGCGGCGTTTTTGTTCGTCCAGTCCATTTCGGAAACGTGCACCAGACCTTCAATGCCGGGCTCCAGCTCGACAAACGCGCCGTAGTCGGCAATGTTGGTGACCTTGCCGAACAGACGAGTCTGCGCAGGGTAACGGCGTGCCACGCCCATCCATGGGTCGTCGCCCAGCTGCTTCAGACCCAGAGAAACACGGTTTTTGTCGGAATCGAACTTCAGCACTTTGGCTGTCAGCTCTTGGCCGGCGTGCACCACTTCGGAGGGGTGACGCACACGGCGCCATGCCATGTCGGTGATGTGCAGCAGGCCGTCGATGCCGCCCAGATCCACAAACGCGCCGTACTCGGTGATGTTTTTGACCACGCCGGTCACAACAGAACCTTCTTTCAAGGTAGCCAGCAGTTTTTCGCGCTCTTCGCCCATGCTGGCTTCCAGCACGGCGCGGCGGGACAGCACCACGTTGTTACGCTTGCGATCCAGCTTGATGACCTTGAACTCCATGGTTTTGTTTTCGTAAGGAGTCAGATCTTTGACGGGGCGTGTGTCGATCAGCGAACCGGGCAGGAAGGCGCGGATGCCATTGACCAATACGGTCAGGCCGCCTTTGACTTTGCCGGCGGTTGTGCCGTTTACGAATTCGCCCGATTCGAGCGCTTTTTCCAGGCTCAGCCAAGAAGCCAGGCGCTTGGCTGTGTCGCGGGAGAGAACCGTTTCGCCAAAGCCGTTTTCGGCGCTGGTGATGGCTACGGAAACGAAGTCGCCAGCTTGGACTTCTACTTCGCCCTGGTCGTTTTTAAACTCTTCGATCGGCACGTATGCTTCGGATTTGAGGCCGGCATTTACAACCACATAGTTGTGCTCTACACGCACAACTTCGGCGGTAATGACTTCGCCAGTGCGCATTTCGGCGCGTTTCAGAGATTCTTCAAACAGGGCGGCAAAAGATTCAGACATGAAATTTCCTGTCTATCCCCGGGAATGAGGCTGCACCATTGCAGCGCTGCTGTCGGGAACAGGGGTTGATGTGGCCAAGGCCACGGGGTTGAACAAAAGAACAATCCGCCAGCTCTGCCCCTTGCTGCAAACGGTTTGTTTGCAGCAGCGAAACAGGAACGGGCGGGACGAAAGCCGCCGCATCAAATTTTTTGCGCTTGATCAACTTGTTGCGATCAGGCGTTTTCATGCGATGCGAACGGCTGTTTGCCTTGCCACCACTGCAACACTTGCTGCACGGATGCAGCAACATCAAGTGCGGAGTTGTCTAGCAGCATGGCATCTGCTGCCGGTTGCAAGGGCGAGATGCTGCGATTGCGGTCGCGCTCATCACGCGCCTGCAAGTCGGCACGCAAGGCGTCGATGTTAGCAGAAAAGCCTTGAGAAATCAGTTGCTTATAGCGTCTTTGCGCCCGTTCTTCGGCGTTGGCCGTCAAAAACACTTTCAAGCGCGCCTGCGGAAAGACCACGGTGCCCATGTCGCGCCCGTCGGCCACCAGCCCCGGCAGGCGACAGAACCCTTGCTGCAAGCCCAGTAGCGCCCGGCGCACTTCCGGCAAGGCCGATACTTTGGAGGCATCCACCCCCGCCTCTGCCGTGCGAATGTCTGCGCTTACGTTGTCGCCGCCAAGCCACACTTGTTGCGCTCCTTGGGCATCCGTATCAAAGCGCACGGGCAAGGTGGCGGCCAGCACGGCAATGGCCATTTCGTTCTGCGGCTCCAGCGCCAGCCCCGCGCGGCGCGCCGCCAGCGCGGTGATGCGGTACAACGCGCCCGAGTCCAGCCAGCGGTAGCCCAGTTGCTGCGCCACGGCTGCGGCCAGCGTGCCCTTGCCGCTGGCGCTGGGGCCGTCTATGCAGATCACGGGGATGTGCTCCACCGCCGCCTGGCATACGCTGAAGAACACATCAAAGTAGCCGGGAAAGGTTTTGCCCACGCAGGCCGGGTCTTCGATACGCACGGGCTGCTGCGCCGGATTGAACGCGGCCAGCGACAGGCACATGGCCATGCGGTGGTCATCGTAGGTGTGGATGCTGGCTGCACGCCACTGCGCCGGCGATGCGGGCGGGGTGATGCGGATAAAGTCCGCCCCCTCTTCCACCTGCGCGCCCAGCTTGCGCAGCTCGGCAGCCATGGCGGCGATGCGGTCGGTTTCTTTCACGCGCCAACTGGCAATATTGCGCAAGGTGCTGGTGCCGTCGGCATATAGCGCCATCACGGCCAGCGTCATGGCCGCATCGGGGATGTGGTTGCAGTCCAGATCAATGGCGTGCAGCGGCCACGCGCCGCGCTGAATGCGCATGCTGCCCGGCGCACTGTCGATGACGGCGCCCATTTGCATCGCCGCCTCTACGAAGCGGATATCGCCCTGTATCGAATCCGCGCCCACCCCTTGCACCGTGATGCTGTGCCCCTGCGTCGCATCGGCAGCTATGGCGCCCAGCGCGATGAAGTAACTGGCTGATGAGGCATCGGCCTCCACATGCAGTTGGCCGGGGCTTTGGTAGCAAGAGCCTGCTGCCACGGTAAAGCTTTGCCAGCCGGTGATGTCGTCGCGCTGCACCGCCACGCCAAACTGCTGCATCAGCCGCAGCGTGATCTCGATATAGGGCTTGGAAATCAGCGTGCCTTCTACCTCGATAGTGAGCGTATGCCCGGCCAGCGGCGCAGCCAGCAAAAGCGCCGTCAGGAACTGGCTGGACACATCCCCACGCACGCGAATCGTGCGTGGCGCGGCATCCGCCTGCGTGCGGCGCGGCGCAATCAACAGCGGCGGGTAGCCTGCGTGTGCGGCATATTGCACATTGCAGCCCAACTGCGCCAGGCCGTCTACCAAGTCGCCAATGGGGCGCTCGTACATGCGCGGCACGCCCGTTAGGCGAAAGTGCCCGCCCAGCATGGCCAGCGCTGCCGTTAGCGGCCGCATGGCCGTGCCCGCATTGCCCAAAAACAGCTCCAGCGGCGCATCGCTTTGCTGCGCTACCGCAGGCGGCAGCTGAGCGCCTATGCCGGTAATGCACACCGTGTTGTTCTCGCGCTGCTCCACCCCGCAGCCTATGTGCCGCAAGGCCGCCAGCATCACGCGCGTATCGTCCGAATCCAGCACGCCGGTCAGCACCGTTGTGCCACGGCATAAACCTGCCAGCAGAAGCACGCGGTTGCTGATGCTTTTGGAACCGGGCAATTGCACCGTACCGTTAGCCGCTTGCAGCGGCGCTATGTCAAGAAAAGCCGGGCGATTCAAAGCCATGCGTTATCCCATTGAAAAATGTTGCCTTTGCAGGCCATAAAACAGGCGGCTGCAACCATTGCCTTTCATTCTATCGAGCCAC
>CAYUAF010000017.1:0-21716 GCA_964442555.1 uncultured Allobrachymonas sp. | reverse complement strand
TGCATCGGTGTCTTTGAGGTTGTCAAGTTCCACACAAAACGGCATAGAGCCAAAAAAAGAAAAGGCTCCCTGCACGCAACAGGAAGCCGTTTTTACCAGCAAGAAGGTTCCTGCCGCTTACACGCGCTTGCGGTATTCGCCGGTGCGGGTGTCGATTTCGATACGGTCGCCTTGCGCCACGAAAATAGGCACTTGCACTTCAAAGCCGGTAGCGATTTTGGCAGGCTTGAGCACTTTGCCCGATGTGTCGCCTTTAACGGCAGGCTCGGTCCAGGTGATTTCGCGCTCCAGGCTGGTGGGCAGCTCTACCGAAATGGCCTTGCCTTCGTAAAACACGACTTCGGCTGCCATGCCTTCTTCCAGGTAGTTGAGCGCATCGCCCATGTTTTCGGCTTCGACTTCGTACTGGTTGTACTCGCTGTCCATCCACACATACATGGGGTCGGCAAAGTAGCTGTAGGTGCAGTCTTTTTTGTCGAGGATGATGTTGTCGATTTTGTCATCGGCCTTGAACACGACTTCGGTGCCGAAGTTGTTGAGCAGGCTTTTGAGCTTCATGCGCACGGTAGAAGAGCCGCGGCCGCCACGGGCATATTCTGTTTTGAGAACGACCATCGGGTCTTTGCCGTGCATGATGACGTTGCCAGCACGGATTTCTTGAGCGATTTTCATGATGAATCCAACAGGTTAGTAGGCGTGCGGCAGCAGGCCGCAGGCGCTGGTGAAACAGGTGCCGAATGGGCTGCATGCATATGCGCACATGCCATCAACACCTTCAAACAGCAGGATGTTTCCCGCAAATCGCGCAATTTTAATCGCAAATCAAATAGTTACCGAAACCACGGGCAGCAAATGCCTGGCCGCCAGCTGCAAGAGCTGCTCGGCCAAAGGCGCTTGTTGCAGCGCGCGCTGGCGAGCCTGCTGCACGCAGACCTGCCACGCCTGCCAATCGACTATTGGCAACATGCCTGCTTGCATGCCGTTCCACACACGGTGGAAATGGCGCACGTCGGCAGGGGCCTGCATCCAGTCCAGCCAGGCTTCCAGCTTGGCGTGGTGGGCGTGGTCGTGCTGCGGGTAGATGTGCCACACCAGCGGCTGCCCGGCCCACAGCGCACGCACCAGCGAATCTTCCCCCCGCACAAAGTTCAAGGTGCTGGCCCATAGCGCATGGTCAAACTCCTGCTGCGCAAGCCACGGCAAGGCCATCAGCCGGCAAGTGCCGTATTGCACGTAGCCGTTGCCTTGCCACGCCGCGCGCAGATTGGGCGGCAGGGCGGCCTGCACCGCCGCATGCGACCTGCCGGGCGCAACCAGCATTTGCACGGGCCGGCTTTGCTGCGCCATTTGTCGCAACCAGTCTGGCAAGGCGGCCGGCTCGTAGCAAAACAGCAGTTGCACCGGCAATTGCTCGTCCAGCCCCCATTGTTTTAACCACGGCGTGCGCCGAAAGGCCTGCTGGCGCTGCAACAAATCCACCTCCCACAGCAAGCCGCCTGTTTCCGGCGCAAAGCCCGGGTAGAAAAACAGTTTGCTGTGCCCCGCTGCCGGCCCATGCGCTATCGGCGAAGGCAGCAGGTGGCAGCGCGACACATACGCTTCTGCCGAAAGGTATTCCAGATTCAGCCACAGCCCGCGATGCCCCCGCGCGTGCGCCTGCGCCCAATGGGCCTGCACCGCATCGTCCAAGGTGCAGCCAAAGGCTTCTATCAGCACGTCTGCGGGTGGCTCGGGCAGTGCTTCGGGCGCCAGGGGGCGCTGCCATGTGCGCACTTCCACGCCCGGGCAGCCTTGCGGCGCCATCCATTGCAGGCTGCTGGCGTCATCCACCCACAACCGCACGCGCTGCCCGCGTTGTGCCAAATGGCTGGCTAAGCGCCAGCACACGCCGATGTCACCGTGGTTATCGATCACGGTGCAGAAAATATCCCACCGCCAGGCGGGCCAGTTTAGTTGCACAGGGTAATGCGACATAGTTTTTACAAAACAGGCAGTTGGCTGCCAGTGTGCCACATGGCTTTGCACGGCCGTGTCACCATGTAACGGCTGTGTTTTGCCGTGCCCCCTACAATGGCCGCCATGTCTGCCTCTGATGAAAACCCTTCTCCCGCCGCAGGCCCCCATGCGCCCGAACTGTTGGCGCAGGTAGCCGCCCTGCCCGCCCAGCCGGGGGTGTACCGCTTTCTGGATGCAGACGGCCAGGTGCTGTATGTGGGCAAGGCCATTCACCTGAAGCGGCGCGTATCCAGCTATTTTCAGAAAGACCACGGCGGCACGCGCATCGGCTTTATGGTGAGCAAAATCGCCCGGCTCGAGACTACCGTGGTGCGCTCCGAGGCAGAGGCGCTGATTCTTGAAAACAACCTCATCAAAACCCTCAAGCCGCGCTACAATATTCTGTTTCGCGACGACAAGAGCTACCCTTACCTCAAGCTTACCGGCAGGCCGCGCGGCGCGCCCGACGGCAGCCCTGCCAACTTTCCGCGCATGGCGTATTACCGCGGCGCAACCGACAAGCGCCACCAGTACTTTGGCCCTTACCCCAACGCCTGGGCGGTGAAAGAGACGATCCACCTCATGCAAAAGGTGTTTCGCCTGCGCACGTGCGAAGACTCCGTCTTCCTCAACCGCACGCGCCCCTGCCTGCTGTATCAGATCAAACGCTGCACGGCGCCCTGCGTCGGCCACATCAGCGCGGCAGACTACGCGCGCGACGTAGCCCACGCCACGGCCTTTCTCGAAGGCAACGTCACCTCGGTGCTGCAACAGCTGGAGCAGCGCATGCTGGCCTATTCCGAGCAATTGCTTTTTGAGCAAGCCGCCGAGGTGCGCGACCAAATCGCAGCCATCACCAAAGTCTTGCACCAGCAGGCGGTAGACACCACAGACGACAAAGACGTGGACATTCTGGCCGTGAAAGTGCTGGGCGGCAAAGCCTGCGTCAATCTGGCCATGGTGCGCGGTGGCCGGCATTTGGGCGACAAGGCGCACTTCCCCTCCCAGCTGGAAGATGCGCGCAAGCTGGTAGAAGAAGCCCGCGAGCAAGAAGGCACTGCAACCGCATTGAGCGCCGAGCAGCAACTGGAGCAAGCCGTGCTGGAAGCCTTTGTGGCCCAGCACTACATGGGCAATCAGATGCCCGCCGTACTCATCACCCATGTGCCACTGCGCGCCGTACTGGTCGATGCCCTGAGCGAGCAGGCCGGGCACCGCATCACCGTCGTACACCACCCCCGCGAGCACCGCCGCAGCTGGCTGCAAATGGCAGAGCACAACGCCAGCCTGCAACTGGCGCGCCTGCTGGCGGAAGAAGGCTCGCAAAAGGCACGCACGCGTGCGCTGGCCGATGTGCTGGAAATTGATGCGCAAGACCTGGCCGCCCTGCATGTGGAATGCTTCGACATCTCGCACACGGCGGGCGAGGCCACGCAGGCATCTTGCGTCGTCTTTCACAACCACGCCATGCAGCCCGGCCAATACCGCCGATTTACCATCAACGACATCACCCCGGGCGATGACTACGCCGCCATGCGCCAAGTGTTGCAACGCCGCTACGGCAAACTGGCGGAATATCTGCACGAAACCGGCAACGCCAACGGCGAAACATCCCTGCCCGCCACACCGCCCGAACATGCGCCAACTGCCGAAGCCATTGCCCCGGGCAAACACCTGCCGGACGTTGTGCTGATCGACGGCGGCAAGGGCCAGGTCGCCGCCGCACGACAGGTATTTGAAGAACTGGGCCTACCCATTACCCGCCTGGTAGGCGTGGAAAAAGGCGAAGGCCGCAAAGTGGGCCTGGAAGAGCTGGTATTTGCCGATGGCCGCGAAAAAATCACGCTGGGCGCTGATTCGGCTGCCCTGCTGCTGATCGCGCAAATCCGCGACGAAGCCCACCGCTTTGCCATTACCGGCATGCGTGCCCGCCGCGCCAAAGTGCGCACTGGCGCCAGCAAACTCGAAGACATCGCCGGCATCGGCCCCAAACGCCGCGCGCGCTTGCTGCAACGCTTTGGCGGCATGCGCGGCGTAGCAGCCGCATCAGAAGCCGATTTGGCCAGCGTGGAAGGCATCTCTGCCGAACTAGCCGCGCAAATCTACCAAGCCTTGCACTAAAAACCGCTAGCAATCCGCCATCACACACCCGCCATGCAAACACCGGTACGATCCACCCACACCGCAATCCGCCAACGCGCACAACATGCGCTTGCCGCGCCAGACGGGCATGTGCCCTCGCCATGCATCCAGCAATGCCGCATCAACCCGAACGACTCATATTGCAATGGTTGCTTGCGCAGCGTCCACGAAATCACCGCATGGCGAAACCTGGACGACGCCAGCAAACGCCAGATATGGCGCGAAACCGTTGCGCGCGCCGCCACCACAACCTAGGGCCCGTTCGCACTATTTTTGGAGATGCGAACATACTCGCAAAGCACGCCAATTGAGGCGTGCGTCGATGCACAGACAGGATAGGAGCACAACAACGAGTGGCGGCGTTGTGGACATGCTCCCTTCGCGTTGTGATTAAAAAGCTATCGCCCCACCACGTCCGCACGGTCCCCTGCAGCAGTGCTGCCGCCTTGGAAAATAGCGCCACCCAGCCGCGCTGGGATACAGCCCGCCCAGCATGCGGCATATCAGCGGCATTCATGCCACAATGCTGACTCATCTGCTTGAACTTATGATCCCATAAAAAAGAAGCTGCCAGCCAGCAATTACGCGCATGTTCTTCACCCTACCAACCATCCTGACCTGGACACGCATTGTTGCCATCCCGATCATCATGGGCGTGTATTTCTTGCCGATCCCAGCGGGCACACAAAATCTGATTTCCACATTGCTATTCATCATCTTTGCCATTACCGACTGGCTGGACGGCTATCTGGCTCGCAAATTGCGTATGACAACGGCTTTCGGAGCTTTTCTCGACCCCGTGGCCGACAAATTCCTCGTATGCGCCAGTATGCTGATTCTGGTTTACCTGCGGCGTGCCGACGTGTTTGCCGCACTCATCATCATCGGCCGCGAAGTAGCCATATCCGCCTTGCGCGAATGGATGGCTCAAATCGGTGCCTCGCACAGCGTGGCCGTGCACCGAATCGGCAAGTTCAAAACCGCCACGCAAATGACCGCCATCGCACTGCTGCTATACGACCACAGCATTGGTAACCTCTTCCACACCCGCCTGCTCGGTTTCTGGCTGCTGTGGCTGGCCGTTGCCCTCACGGTTTGGTCCATGGCTTACTACCTCTATAAAGCCGTCCCGGAAATCCGGGCCAAAGCACGCTAAAGGCGACCCCGACCTGCACCACGCACGACACAAGTTGTGACCTTGTTGACAACCTGCGCAAAAAACATACAAACACTCAGGTCGACGCGACAAAACACATTACAATGCCGCCAAGCTAATGCCACACATTGAATGGCTAACTTTGCAACTCTCAGGGTTTCCTGAAAAACATCGAATTGGTGTATAGTTCGGCCCATCTGGGTTGATAGCTATATGGATGTACTGTTAAGTAGACAAAGGGGGATTTTGTGAATAAAACCGAACTGATCGAGCATATTGCCAAGCGTGCTGACATCTCCAAAGCTGCCGCAGCTCGTGCACTTGACGCAACTCTTGGCGCAGTCAAAACGACCCTGAAAAAAGGCGGTACAGTTGCCTTGGTTGGCTTTGGCACATTTGCAGTTGGCAAACGCGCAGCCCGCAAAGGCAGAAATCCTCGCACTGGCGCAGAAATCAAGATCAAGGCAGCAAAAATTCCAAAATTCCGTCCTGGCAAAGCATTGAAAGATGCATTGAACTAATTTTTGCATGTATTTGTGATACAATGCACAGATTGAAAAAATTCTGTGGGTGCTTAGCTCAGTTGGTAGAGCGGCGCCCTTACAAGGCGTAGGTCGGCGGTTCGACCCCGTCAGCACCCACCACCACAGAATATTGAGCAAACGGCCTGTGATTTCACAGGCCGTTTTGTTTTTAAAGCTATAAGAATAAGCATAGACACTACTTCCACCCCATTGATCGGTTGAAGCGAAATCAATAGTTTTATCGTTACTCTAGAGCACACTTTCTTCAGGCACATTTAAATATACGGTTTCACTTTTTGCAGAATCCTGCTCTTAACCACCGCTTTGAGCCTGTTCACGCTCTTTTGATCATCATGACGATGAAGGCCAGATGGATGAACTGTAGGCTGGTGTTGAGCAGGCGCTCGCGGTTCTTCCACAGCCTTCAGTTCTTGTCCTGCCGCGCAAAGCTGCGCTCGACCCTCCAACGTTTTGATATACCCTTGAAAGGGCGTAAGTCACTGCGCTTGGCATCTGCACCGTTACTTGCTCGCCCACAATATCCTTGACGACTTGCGCTAAGAACTGAATCGCATAACCGCTGTCGTAGCTTGAACGCAACCAATGCACCTTTGCAATCAGTCTCATTGATTGTTGTAGCAGGATCGAACCCTGTTCATCAGGCTGACTCCAGTGGGCACAATAAGAATGTACCGTGCCCCATTTGGGAAAGTCATTGGGTAAAGCTCTCCACTGGCAGTCAGTACGCAGCAGATACAGCTTCGCGCAGGATAACTTGTAGAGATCAAGTGTACGAATCTTGGTCTCTTGGTCTTTTTGCGCGCACGTTCAAGCAGGGGCGAATGCTCTCAAGCTGTTCACGACCTACGTCGCTGGGATATGTCTTGGTGCGCATCCCGATATGATCATGATCTCATCCAAAGAGCTTGTTTATTTGATAGATATTTTTATCTAACGAGCTGAGTTTAATTTGCATTTTCTTATAACTTTCATTTCGTTTATCCCCTGCACATCTTTGTGTGTATGCCAATACAGCTCAAGCCCCCACAAAGCCCAACCTAATCTGCGCCGTTTTTAAGCGCTACCCCCGGCAGAACAACAGAAAAAGCCGCACAATACGGTTTTGCCCCATTTTTACCCGTAGGCGCACGGCGTTGCTTCGTTTTGGCAACTATGTGCGTGCGCGCCTGCGGTTTCCATGCCGTTTTTAGTTTTCAGTCTTCTCAGGAGCCTTTCATGTCTCACAACGTAGCCGATGTAATGAAAATGATCAGCGACAACGAGGTCAAGTTCGTTGATTTCCGCTTCACGGACACGCGCGGCAAAGAGCAACACGTTACGGTTCCCGTTTCGCATTTCGATGAAGAAAAATTCTCCGAAGGGCATGCTTTCGACGCCTCATCCGTTGCCGGCTGGAAAGGCGTGGAAGCATCCGACATGCTGCTCATGCCCGATCCGGCCACTGCCGCTATCGACCCTTTCTTTGAAGAGCCTACATTGATTCTGACCTGCGACGTGCTGGAGCCTGACGACGGCAAGGCCTACGATCGCGATCCGCGCTCCATCGCCAAGCGCGCCGAGGCTTATCTGAAAGCATCGGGCTTGGGTGATACCGCCTTGTTCGGACCGGAGCCGGAATTCTTTTTGTTCGACAACGTGCGCTGGGAAAGCAACGCCTCTGGCTGCTTTGTGGCGATTGACGAATACGAAGCACCCTGGAACAGTGGCCGCGACTTTGACGGCGGCGGCAACAAAGGCCACCGCCCAAGCCTCAAGGGCGGCTACCTGCAACTGCCGCCCATTGATACGACGCACAATATGCGCGGCGAAATGGCGTTGGTGATGGAGCAATTGGGCATCCCTGTGGAAGTGTTGCACCACGAGACAGCGGGCGCTGGTCAAAACGAAATCGGCACGCGCTTTTCCACCCTGGTGCAGCGCGCCGATTGGACCCAGTTGCAAAAATACGTGATCTGGAACGTGGCGCACGCCTATGGCAAAACCGCCACTTTCATGCCCAAGCCCTATGAGGGCGACAATGGCAGCGGCATGCATGTGCACCAGTCGATCTGGAAAGATGGCAAAAACCTGTTTGCCGGCAACGGCTACGCAGGCCTGTCGGACTTTGCGCTGTACTACATCGGCGGCATCATCAAGCACGCGCGCGCGCTCAACGCCATTACCAACCCCACAACCAACAGCTACAAGCGCTTGGTGCCGCATTTTGAAGCGCCCGTGAAGCTGGCCTACTCCAGCCGCAATCGCTCGGCTTCCATTCGCATTCCGCACGTAGCCAGCGACAAGGCACGCCGCGTGGAAGCACGCTTCCCCGATCCGATGATGAACCCCTATCTGGGCTTTGCCGCCTTGCTGATGGCAGGTCTGGATGGCGTGGAAAACAAAATCCACCCCGGCGAAGCCGCCACCAAAGACCTGTACCACCTGCCACCAGAAGAAGACAAACTGGTGCCCACCGTGTGCCACAGCCTGGACCAGGCATTGCAGGAGCTGGACAAAGACCGCGCCTTCCTGACCAAAGGCGGTGTGTTCAGCGACAGCATGATCGATGCCTATATCGACCTCAAAATGACGGAGGTAACGCGCCTGCGCATGACACCGCACCCCGTCGAGTTCGAGATGTACTACTCGCTGTAAGCACAGCGCCCTATCTGCCGCTTGCTTCGTGCGTCCCTCTGCGCGCCTGGCAATCGGCAGGCGTCCCAACAATCAGCTTGAACGCGCGGCTTGTTTGGCAATCTTGCAGATAGCCGCATGGCCGCCCGCAAGCCCCTCCTTGCAAGCAGCTCCAGCACGTTGTGTAACAACACGGCAGCAACCCAACAATCGATAGCAGGCAATGTTTGAGGAAATGCTAACTAAATGCCAACTTGTTCCGCTATCGTCGTTTTCTTGCTGCAATTTGTTGCATTTAGGCCAATCGCCTGGTAACAATTCTTGGCAAAGGCGCATGCTTGCAGGATACTTTCCTTATCTCTCCCATAACACTTCTGCTTTACCGGCAGCTACGACCACAATAAACACATCTGCATGCAGGGGGTATCTGACATGAAACTGCACTACACACACATTGCCCAAATCTGCGCTGCCTTGGCTTGCACAGCAGCTGCCTTGCCCGCTGCCGCGCAAAGCGGCGTTTACCGCTGCGGAAACGAATACACCAATGACACGCACCGCATTGAGCGTGGCGGCTGCACGCCTTTGACGGGCGGCAACGTCACCATCATTCGCGGCACAGCCATGCGCACATCCAATATGGCGCGCATGCCGTCCAAAACGGCGCAGCCCCAGCGTATTCCGTTAACAGCGCCAAGCAGCGCACCCGCTACCAGACCAACGGTAAGCAGCGATGCCCAGCGCGCACGCGACCAAAGCGCACGCAATATTCTGCAAACCGAGTTGAACAGGGCCACCCAGAAACTGGCCGAATTGCAAAAAGAGTACAACAACGGCAACCCCGAAAAAATCGGGCCGGAACACCGCAACCACCAGAAATATCTGGATCGCGTGGCCGAGCTCAAATCTAATATCGCCCGCACGGAAAGCGATATTGCCGGCATCCGCCGTGAGTTGGGGCGCACAGGCGGGTAAAGTCGGTTTTCGGCAAAACCTTGAACATCAACGGGTGGTTTTCAAGCGCGAAACCACCCGTTTTTCATTGGCGGCTCAAAGCGGATTTTGTTCTTGGCTCTTGCCATGCGTCATACCGCTGCCAGCATACGGCCTTGAGTTGGGGCAATTGTCGGCTGTCGTTATTCTTGCCATACGCTGCCAGCAGACAGTGACGCCCCATGTGAATGAAGCGAAAACACGCAAGCACCACGCGAATCCCCTCCGAGCCACCACATAGGGGCTGGGCAACGCATGTTTGACACAAAGCGATCGGCTGCAAATACAAAGCCCGCCATCAGCGCGAGGGCGGACATGCGTGAACCGCTCGGCGGTTGATGGCCGCGGCGCTTCTTTCCTCTTATTCTTTTCTTTTAATCCCGCGCGTTTAGCGGCGCTTGCGTGCAAAAAGCCCCGCAGTACGGCTGCCCTGCCGCGCAAAGCGCTCGCGGCGCGCGTGCTTGGGGTCTACCAGCAAGGGGCGGTACAGCTCCACCCTGTCACCGTCTTGCAAAACCTGCTCCAACGCGCAAGGTTTGTTCCAGATGCCACACGTCAGCTGCGCGGTGCCACTGCCTTTTTCGATCAGCTCACGCACTTCGGGCCGGCTGTTCCAGCCAGTGCCCAGCAGCGCATCGCGCACGATGCTGCCGGCGGCCAAGTGCAACGTTTTTTCCAGCACGGTGCATGGCTGTGGCGCATAGACCAAGGTGATGCAGAGAGTTTCAGGATTGGTTGCCATAAACAGTGTGGGCGCGCTGGATGAAAGCGTCTACCATCGTGGCGGCAATGGTGTCGAAAATAGGGCCAACCAGGCGAGCCAGCAAAAAGCCAGAGAACTGGTAGTTCAAATCCAGCTGCACGCGGCAGATTCTTGCATTGCCCTCGCCTGCTGCCTCAAAACGCCACTGCCCGTGCAAAGCGGAAAAAGGCCCGCGCACCAAGCGCATGTCTATTTGCTGCCCGGGCAGTTCGATATTGCGCGTTACAAAGCTTTGTTGCACGCCCGCCAAGCCGATGCCGACTTCAGCCACTTTGCCATTGGGCAGGGCTTCCAGCACGCGCGCAAAGCTGCACCACGGCAAAAACCGCGGGTAGTCGGGCACTTGACTGACCAGCTCGAACATTTCTTGCGGGCTGTAAGGCACCAGAACGGATTTACGAACAGATTTCATACAATGGCAAGCTTTGTATTGTGCACAAAATGCATGGATTGATCCTTCATGGCAACGAAAAAAAAACCACTCCCCGCCCGCATTGCCGAAAATAAGAAAGCCGCCTTCAACTACTTTTTCGAAGAAAAGTACGAGGCGGGCATGGTGCTGCACGGCTGGGAAGTCAAAGCCATTCGTGAAGGCAAGGTACAACTCACCGATGGCTATGTGGTGATTCGCGACGGCGAGCTGTTTTTGATCGGCTGCCAGATCAATCCGCTCAAAACGGCGTCTACCCACGTCCGCCCCGATGCCGTGCGCACCAAAAAGCTGCTGATGCACAAAGACGAAATCCGCCGCCTGATCGGCAAGGTCGAGCAAAAAGGCTACACCTTGGTGCCGCTGAACCTGCACTGGAAAAACGGCGTGGTGAAATGCGAAATCGCGCTGGCCAAAGGCAAGGCCGAACACGACAAACGCAACACCATCAAAGACCGCGAAGGCAAGCGCGAAGTAGAACGCGCCATGAAGCAGCGCGCCCGGTAACGGCCACAGCTCCCCCAAGACGGCGACGATCAACGGCAATTACAAAGGGCGCTCGCGCAAGATTGCCGTGTTTCAACATACGGTCGCAGAAGAGACGGGGTTGGCACGATGATTAGCGCCCCAAAACCACCGATAGTTTCAACACGCGGTCTCCCGTAGGCGGCTGTTTGACGATCTCGAACTCGGTCGGTGTGAGCTTGTTTCAACACGCAGTCGCAGAAGGCGACTGTAAAAAGGCTTTTGCAAGCAGTGCGTACAAGCAAACGTCGTGGCCGTCACGGCGGAGCAAACAAATACGGGATATGTTTGCGCCGTATCGTGCAATTAGCCGGCCTGCAACAGTTTGCCCACCCACTCGGGCGGCAGCACCCATAGCAGCAGCGCCGTCATGGTGACGTAGCGCAGAAATTTGCCCGCCGCCATCCACGCCACGCAAGGCACAAAGGGCATTTTCAGCCAGCCCGCCACAGCGCATAGCGGGTCGCCCACTGCGGGCAAAAAAGACAAAAAGCATGCTTTGGGGCCAAACCGCTGCAACCACGCCAAGGCTTGCGATTCGGCACGGTCTTTGCGCATTTTTTCAACGGCCTTGTGGGCGCCCAGCCCCATCCACCACGAGACGGCACCACCCAGCGTGTTGCCCACTGTTGCTACCAGCATGGTGGGCCAAAACAGGCTGGGGTTGAGTACCAGCAGGCCGTACACCGCCGCTTCAGACCCCAGTGGCAGCAAGGTGGCCGATACAAAGGCCACGACAAAAACCGTGCTCAGGCCGTATTGCGGCAGTGCCAGCATCTGCATCAGGTTTTGCAAAAAGTCAGCCATGTTTTAGATCAGTAAAAGATATGAGGCGCACGCCATATCCCCATTCATGTTCATGCGCGGCAGCGACATGGGGAATACGTTTTGCGCACGTTTGCATGCGTTGATGTGTGTTTGGGATGTAATGGCAACACGCATTTGCAAGCGCCGTATTGTCACGGTATTCAGTCGCTACATTCAACAGGCAGCGCCTGCGCATGTCTTTTTCATACTGTGCATGCAAGAAGCAGGCGCAGATTTTGCAGGCAACCTTGGCGGTGCGTCGAAAGAGAACGCTCCGCCTCCTTTTGCCCGTTTTACAGCAGCGGCGAGCCCAGCCGCGCCACGGCTTCGAACAGCTGCTGGTGCCACGGCGCGCGGCGCTGGGCGGGCACGCGCTTGCAGTGCGACAAATCGGCTTCGAACATGTCAGCCAGCTGCTGGTTGAAATCGCGCGCATGCACCACGGCGGCCACTTCGAAGTTCAGGCGAAAGCTGCGGTTGTCGAAATTGGCGCCGCCCACCATGCCGTAGTGCTGGTCCACCAGCAGGGTCTTGGCGTGGAACATGCGGTTTTGGTACTCAAACACCAGCACTCCGGCGTCTAGCATTTCTTTGTAGTACGAGCGCGCGGCGGCGGTGACGATGCGCGAGTCGCTTTGCTCGGGCACGATGAGCTTGACCTGCACGCCGCGCAGTGCGGCGTTGGTCAGGGCCAGGCGGGCTTCGTCCGTGGGCACGAAGTAGGGCGTGGCCAGCCACACGCGCTCGCGCGCCATGTTCAGCGCGTCGATCATGGCGCGGTGGATGGCTTCGCCGTCGGTGTCTGGCCCGCTGGCGGCAATTTGCACGGGGATGCTGCCCGGCGCCTGCTCGGGCAGCAGCGCGGCTTCGTCGGGCGGGCGCGCGCCGCTGGCGTAGTGCCAGTCCTGCAAGAACAGGTATTGCAGCCAGCGCACCACGCCGCCGCGCAGCAGCAGGTGGGTGTCGCGGTAGGCGTCGTGCGGACGCAGGTATTCGTTTTCGTCGTCGGTGACGTTGATGCCGCCCAGCAGGCCCACGCAGCCGTCCACCACCACGATCTTGCGGTGCGTGCGCAGGTTGACCAGCGGGCGCAGGCGGTCCAGCCGCGTGGGGTGGAAGATGGCGTATTCGCCCCCGGCTTCGCGCAGCGCGGCCAGCAGCGCGCGGTGGCGGCGCGACACCAGCCGCGCCGAGCCCACGGCATCGACCAGCAGGCGCACTTGCACGCCCTCGCGGGCGCGGGCCGTGAGCGCTTGCAGCAGCTGGGTGCCGGTGTGGTCGGGCTCGAAGATGTAGTACTCCAGATGCACGTGGTGGCGCGCCTGGGCGATTTCGTGCAGCAGCGCGTCCAGCGTGGCGCCGCCGCTGGGCAGCAGCTGCACCGCTTGCGCGCTGGCCATGGGCAGGCCGCAGGCCGCGTCGATCAGGCGCGCGTGCTGCACGGCCCAGTCGGGGGCGTTGGGGCGCTCGGCGCGCAGGCGCTGCAAGTCTTGCTGCGACATGTGGGCGGCGCGGCTGTGCCAGCGCTTGAGGCGCTGGCGGCGGATGCGCTGCGGGCCAAACCAGGCGTACACGGCCAGGCCGATGACGGGCATCAGGCTCAGGCTCATGATCCAGGCCAGGGTGGACACGGGCGAGCGGCGCTGCCAGATGATCCAGACGATCAGCACCGCTTCGGATATGGCCCAGGCCAGGCCCAGCCAAAAGCCCAGCGTGTGGCCCAGGAAGGTGATGTTTTGCAGCCAGTCGAACATGACGGGGCAGCGCCGGTTCAGCCGCCCAGGCCCAGGCGGCGCGCCCAGTCGGCCTCGGCAAAGCCCACGCTCACGCTGCCGTCGGGCCACTGCGCCACGGGCCGCTTGATGGCGCTGGGCTGCTCGTTCAGCCAGGCGGCGGCGCTGGCCGCGTCGCGCACGGCCGCTTGCTGCTCGGGCGCCAGCTTGCGCCAGGTGGTGCCCTGGCAGTTGAGCAAGGCGTCGCGCCCCAGTTGCTGCAAGCCGCGCTCCAGCACATCCGCCGGCAGTCCCTGTTTTTTGAAATCGTGCCATTCGTACATGACGCCGTGCGTTTGCAACCAGGCCCGTGCATTTTTGACCGTATCGCAGTTGGCGATACCGTAAACAATCGGTGTAGAACTCATGGGCGCATTATGCGCCGTGTTGCCGGGCTGTTGCGGGCATGGGCGCCGCGCCGCAAAAACAGGCCGCCCGGGCATGCATCATGCACAATACGGCGATGCAGCCAACCACCACATCTTTACCGCAAACACTTGCGCAGTGGCTCAGCTATTGCGAGCAACTGCACCCCAAAGGCATACAGGGCATCGAACTGGGGCTTGATCGCCTGCGCAGCGTTGCCAGCCGCATGCACAACGGGACCGGCGTGCGGTTTGCCTGCCCGGTGTTTACCGTTGCGGGCACCAACGGCAAAGGCTCCACCTGCGCCATGCTGGAGAGCATTTTGCGCCACGCGGGCTACCGCACCGGCCTGTTTACATCGCCGCATCTGGTGCACTTTGCCGAGCGCTGCAAAATCAACAACCGCCCCGTGGACGATGCCACGCTCAGCCAGCACTTTGCCCGTGTGGAGCAAGCTCGCGGCAGCACGCCGCTGACCTATTTCGAATTCACCACCCTGGCGATTTTGGACTGCCTGGCCTGCGCCGGGCTGGATGCCGTCATCCTCGAGGTGGGTCTGGGCGGCCGGCTGGATGCCGTCAATCTGATCGACACCGACTGCGCCATCATCACCAGCATAGACATTGACCATACGGAATTTTTGGGCACCACGCGCGAAGCCATTGCCGCAGAAAAAGCCGGCATCATGCGCCCGGGCAAGCCTGCCATTGCGGGCGACCCGCAAGCCCCGCAGGCGCTGGCCGCGCATGCCGCCGACATCGGCGCAGACCTGTGGCTGCATGGCCGCGATTTCTCCCTGCAAGGCAACCAGCAACAGTGGAGCTGGTCGGGCCGCGGCAGGCGCTACAGCGGCTTGGCCTGGCCCGGTTTGCGTGGTGCCAATCAGCTCATCAACGCGGCAGGCGTGCTGGCCGCCATTGTCGCCATGCACAGCCGCCTGCCCGTGGCCGCGCAAGACGTGCGCCTGGGGCTGGCGCGAGCCGAGCTGGCAGGCCGCTTTCAGATTGTGCCCGGCCAGCCTGCGTTGATTCTGGACGTAGCGCACAACCCGCACTCGGTGGCTGCGTTTGTGGCCAATCTGGACGCCATGGGCTTTTACCCCGCCACGCACGCCGTATTTGGCGCCATGGCCGACAAAGACCTGCCGGCCATGCTGCAACGCCTGCACCCACTGATAGATCACTGGTACTTCACCGATCTGCCCACCCCGCGCGCGGCCAGCGCAGCCGCCCTTCAACAAGCCTGGCAGGCCATCAATGCCAGCCAGCCGGCCAAGCTTGCCCCCGTTACCAGCCAAACCTTTGCCCACCCGGCGCAGGCGCTGCAAGCCGCCTTGGCTGCCGCAGACCCGGCTGATAGAATCGCCGTGTTTGGTTCTTTTTACACAGTAGGGGCTGTTTTGGAAAACGGCTTGCCCGCTCTGGCAGCGCCGCATATGCCCCAAACGTAACGTCTGTTTTTGACGCCTGTTTCTAGCCCCTCTTGCCGAGCCGGTTTATGCCATTTGCCCCTCAAGAAAGACAAGCCTTGCTGGCCTTGAAAGGTGTTGGCCCAACCGTCATCACCCGCCTTGAGCAAATGGGTTACGACTCTTTCTTCCTTTTAAGCAAGGCCAGTCTTCTGGACATTGTGGAAAAAGCAGCCGCCATCACCGGCTCCAGCTGCTGGAAAAACAGCCCGCAAGCGCGTGCAGCCATTCAAGCGGCAATTGCGCTGGCCCGAACGCACGCTCCCTGAAGCACCGGCCCTTTTCCCCTGCACGTTTCCCACACACGTTCTCTACTTTTCCCAGCATGGCACTGTTCAACAAACGATCTTCTTCCGACTCTGCAAATGCTGATTGCGCAGCAGAATCCACCTCCAGCTACACCGACCCCATCACCCGCCGCGCGCGGCACCGCCTAATCGGCGCTTCCGTTCTCGTGGTAGCGGCGGTACTGGTTCTGCCATGGATATTCGACGTCAAGCCGCCTACCGTATCGCCCAATGCAGATATCCGCATCGACGGCCAAAACGACACACAGCCTGCCGCCAATACCCACTTGGCGCTCGCCCCAGCCCAAACCAGCACGCCTGCCCCGACTGAAAGCCAAACCGCAGCCCCATCAAGCGCCCGCGAGCAGTCCCCGCAGGCAGAACCTGCCGCCAACACCCGTGCCACGGCAAACACGCCCGCAACACCCGCCTCTGCCCCCAAGCGCAGCAGCGAACCCCCTACAGCAACACGCCAGCCCACACCGCCCCGCCAACCTGCACAAGCGCCACAGTCCAAGCCTGCGCCACGCAAGCCGGAAAATCTGGACGAGCTGATTGCCCAGCGCCAGGCATCGAATCGCACGGCCACCCAGCAAGCCCCCCAGAACAAGCCCGCAACGGCCAACACCGCCCCGCCAACCGCGCAGGCCACCCCGCCCGTGAACTACAACTTTCCGGAAAAAGGCCGTTTTGTGGTGCAGATTGGCGCTTATGTTGATGCCAGCAAAGTCGCCAGCGTGCGCAAACAGCTCAGCCAGGCAGGCCTGAACAATTACACGCAGCGCGTCACCATCAACGGCCAGCAAGTCACCCGGGTGCGCATCGGCCCCTTCACCTCACGCAAGCAAATGGAGCAAGTCGCCAACAAAGTGCGCGCGCTCGGCTTGCCTGTTTCTTTGTACCAACTGTGAAATATCTGCCGTGAGTGCAACCGCCAGCAACATAATTGCAGGCTTGGGCATATTGGATGTGTTTTGCCTGGGCGTTGTGCTGTTTTCTTGCCTGCTAGGCGGCTGGCGCGGTTTGGTATTTGAAGCGATTGCACTGTTTGCCTGGATTGCCGCTTTTGGCGCGGCGCAATGGGGCAGCGTCATCGTCGAGACCTTCTGGCCCTGGCAATGGCTGGCCGATAACGGCAAGGCGCGGCACTTGGCGAGCTTTGCGCTGGTTTTTGTCGTCACGCTGTTGTTGCTGGGCTGGCTTGCATCCGCCGCGCGCGCCGGCGTGCGCAAAACCGGCTTGCGCGTATTTGACAGAGCGCTGGGCATGGGCTTTGGCCTGTTGCGCGCCGTTTTGTTGTTGTGGGTGCTCACCGTGGTTGTTTGGCTTACACCGTTGCACAAGGCGGCATGGTGGCAACAGTCCTACTCCGCCCCGTGGCTGGACAGCTCGCTGCGCGCCCTGTCGCCGTGGCTGCCCGCTGCCTTGCAGCAGTGGCTGCCGCCCGCACTGCGTAGTACCGTTAATGTTGGATATTCTTCACTCTTACTTTCTTAAAAGGGGTTATTAGCATGTCTGGAATTGTCGCCATGGTGCACACCGATCATGTGAACCAGCTACTCTACGATGCCTTGCTGCTGCTGCAACACCGCGGGCAAGATGCCGCCGGCATTGCCACGCAAGAAGATCGCAAGTTTTTCGTACACAAGGCTCGCGGCATGGTGCGCGATGTGTTCCGCACCCGCAATATGCGCGCCCTGCCCGGCAACTGCGGCCTGGGGCATGTGCGCTACCCCACCACCAGCAACGCCGATAACGAAGAAGAACTCCAGCCGTTTTACGTCAACGCCCCTTTCGGCATCATGCTGGTGCATGGCGGCAACCTGACCAATGCCGACACGCTGCGCAAGGAACTGGCGCATTCCGACCACCGCCATACCAATACGGAAAGCGACTCCGAAGTGCTGCTGAACGTGCTGGCACATGAACTGGCGCTGGCCAGCAAAGGGCAAAAGCTGCAAGTGCCCGACATCTTCCAGGCCGTGCGCGCCGTGCACCAGCGCGTTCAAGGCTCATACGCCGTGCTGGCCATGATTGCAGGCTACGGCCTGCTGGCCTTTCGCGATCCGTTTGGCATACGCCCCTTGTGCCTGGGCAGCACGCAAGACGGCACCTTCATGCTCGCCAGCGAATCAGTTGCGCTGGAAGGCATGGGCATACCGTTCGAGCGCGACGTTGCCCCCGGCGAAGCGATCTTTATCGACTTAAACGGCCAGATGCACAGCGAACAGTGCGCATCCAACCCCGTGCTCAGCCCCTGCCTGTTTGAATATGTTTATCTGGCCCGCCCCGATTCGACGATTGACGGCATCTCCGTCTACCGCTCGCGCCTGCGCATGGGCGAAATTCTGGCCAAGCGGGTGGTTTCCACCCTGCCCCCCAACGAGATCGATACGGTCATCCCTGTTCCCGAATCCAGCCGCCCCAGCGCCATGCAGCTGGCGCAGGCTTTGGGCAAGCCGTATCGCGAAGGCTTTGTCAAAAACCGTTACGTAGGCCGCACCTTCATCATGCCAGGGCAGACCGTGCGCAAAAAATCGGTGCGGCAAAAGCTCAACGCCGTTGCCAGCGAGTTCAAAGACAAAAACGTGCTGCTGGTAGATGACTCCATCGTGCGCGGCACCACGTCCAAAGAAATCATCCAGATGGCACGCGACGTTGGTGCCCGCAAGGTTTATCTGGCCAGCGCCGCGCCGCCAGTGCGCTTTCCCAACGTGTACGGCATCGACATGCCGACGCAAAACGACCTGATCGCCCACAACCGCAATACGGAAGAAATCCGCCAAATCATCGGCTGCGACGCCTTGATTTTCCAGGATCTGGAAGCTTTAAAAGCCGCCATCATTGCGCTCAACCCGGCTCTTGACCGGCTGGAAGCCTCCTGCTTCGATGGGGAGTACATCGCGGGCAACGTTGGTCACGACGCCAGCCCGTCCGGCAACGCCGCGCCTTAAAGCCTCTGCCCTCCAACGCCATCAGCCACCCTGCCGCGCGTAGCTGATGGCAACTTTTTTATTGCCTGCATTTTTTATTTGCCGCTACCAGCTTTTTAACCCGTACCGCCATGTCATCCAACACCCCCTCCCATCAGCCCAACGGCTGGCATCCGGAAACCTTGGCCATTCGCACCGCCAAGCCGCGCAGCCAGTATGGCGAACATTCCGAAGCCCTGTTCCTGACCAGCAGCTTTGTGCAGCCTGACAGCGAAACGTCCGCGCACAACTTTGCCTACCCCGAAGACGGCTACACCTACACCCGCACGGCCAACCCCACCGTTGCCTCGCTGGAGCAACGCCTTGCCGCGCTGGAAGGCGCCGAGGCCGCTGCCGCAACCGCCAGCGGCATGTCTGCCATCCTGCTGCTGGCGCTGGGACTGCTCAAAGCGGGCGACCATGTAGTGTGCTCGCAATCCATGTTCGGCTCCACCATTCGCCTGCTGGGCACCGATATGGCGCGCTTTGGCGTGGAAACCAGTTTCGTGCCCCAAACAGATCTGGCCGCCTGGCGCGCGGCCATCCGCCCCAACACGCGGCTGCTGTTTGCCGAAACGCCCACCAACCCACTTACCGATTTGTGCGACATTGCCGCCCTGGCAGACATGGCCCACGCTGCGGGCGCCTTGCTGGCCGTGGATAACTGCTTTGCTACCCCCGTGCTGCAGCGCCCGCTGCAACTGGGCGCAGACGTAGTCGTTCATTCCGGCACCAAGTTTTTGGACGGGCAAGGCCGCGTCATGGCCGGTGCATTGTGTGCCAGCCGCAAGCTGATTACCGAAACATTCAACCCAGTCTTGCGCGCAGGCGGCATGGTGCTGTCGCCCTTCAATGCCTGGGTGGTGCTCAAAGGGCTGGAAACCCTGCATCTGCGTGTAAAAGCCCAATGCCGCAATGCGCTGGAGCTGGCGCGCTGGCTGGAACAACAACCCCAGGTCGATCGCGTGTACTACCCCGGCCTGGCCTCGCACCCCCAGCACGAACTGGCCATGCGCCAAATGAGCGGGCTGGGCGGCTCCGTGCTGTCTTTTACCGTCAAGGCTGGCGATGCAGAGCAAGGCCGCGCACGCGCCTTCCACGTCATCGACAGCACCCGGCTGTGCAGCATCACCTCCAACCTGGGCGATGTCAAAACCACCATCACCCACCCGTCTACCACCTCACACGGCCGCCTGACGGAAGAACAGCGCCAAAACGCCGGCATCACGCAAAACCTGATCCGCGTAGCCGTTGGGTTGGAGCATGTGGAAGATCTCCAGGCCGACATCTTGCGCGGCCTCTTAAGCCTTCCGCCAAATCCGGCCTGACCCCCATTCATTCGACATTTTTGCCATCACCCGTTCATTCACATCCATGAGCAAAGTCCGTACCCGCTTCGCCCCATCGCCCACCGGCTTTATCCACCTGGGCAACATCCGCTCCGCCCTCTACCCCTGGGCCTTTGCCCGCGCCCAAGGCGGCGACTTCATCCTGCGCATCGAAGACACTGACCAGGAACGCTCCACCCAAGCAGCGGTAGACGTCATTCTCGAATCCATGCAATGGCTGGGCATAACGCCCGACGAAGGCCCCTTCTACCAAATGCAGCGCATGGATCGCTACAAAGAAGTCATCGCGCAAATGCAGGCTGCCGGCCTCGTTTACCCCTGCTACATGAGCGTGCAAGAGCTAGACGCCCTGCGCGAACGCCAAATGGCCGCCAAGCAAAAACCCCGCTACGACGGCACCTGGCGTCCCGAACCCGGCAAAACCCTGCCTCCCATCCCTGAAGGGGTGCAGCCTGTGCTGCGCTTCAAAAACCCCCAAGGCGGCGTAGTCGCCTGGGACGACAAAGTCAAAGGCCGCATCGAAATCAGCAACGACGAGCTGGACGACCTCGTCATCGCCCGGCCTGACGGCACCCCCACCTACAACTTCTGCGTCGTGGTAGACGATATCGACATGGGCATCACCCACGTTATCCGTGGCGACGACCACGTCAACAACACACCGCGGCAAATCAACATCTTCCGCGCACTGGGCAAAGAGCCGCCCGTATACGCCCACCTGCCAACCGTGCTCAACGAGCAAGGCGAGAAAATGAGCAAGCGCAACGGCGCCAAAGCCGTCACGCAATACCGCGACGAAGGCTACCTGGCCGACGCCATGATCAACTACCTGGCCCGCCTGGGCTGGAGCCACGGTGACGACGAAATCTTCAGCCGAGAACAATTCCTGGAATGGTTTGACCTCGATCACCTGGGCAAAAGCGCCGCCCAGTTTGACGAAGCCAAGCTGCGCTGGGTCAATGCCCAACACATCAAAACCACCCCCGATGCCACACTGGCCCAACTGGTCGCCGCACAATTGCAACAACACGGCATCACAGCCGACGAGCGTCTGCCCGCCATCTGCGCCCTGTACAAAGATCGCTGCGACACGACCGTTGCATTAACGCAACACACCATCGCTTTTTATCAAGACGCGCAACCTACGGCAGAAGACCTGGCAACTCACATCACCGATGCCATTCGCCCCGCCCTGCGCGATCTGGCAGCCAAACTGGCCGCTTTACCCGTGTGGGACAAAACCAGCATCGCCGCAGCCCTCAAAGAAACACTCTCTGCCCACGGACTTAAAATGCCGCAGTTGGCCATTCCTGTGCGCGTACTTGTGATGGGAACACCACAAACCCCCTCGCTTGACGCCGTGCTGGCACTGCAATCGAAAGAAAAAATTTTGCAGCGCTTGCAAAACGCTTGAAAGTTGATATACAATTTGAGCTTCGACACCAAGAGGGGCAAACAGCAAACGCTGAATGCAGCTTAAAGGGGGTATAGCTCAGCTGGGAGAGCGCTTGCATGGCATGCAAGAGGTCAGCG
>CAYUAF010000016.1:0-22021 GCA_964442555.1 uncultured Allobrachymonas sp. | reverse complement strand
CCATCGCCCACCTTGCCGGAAGGCGGCTTCCTCTGGATATCGCTAGAGCGCGACGAGCTGCCCGACGCCTGGCCGCTCCTGCAAAAAACCGCGCAGGAAATTGGCGGCTCCCCGCTGCTGGATCTGCATTGCCGCGATATGGCCAATGCCAGCCACGCTTCCTACTACGACTACACCTCGGTGTACGAACTGGTGATTTTTCGCCGCCTGGCCACCCAGCAGGAAGTGGCGCAGGGCCTGCAAGACAGCGACAGCGCCGAAAACGGCAACGGCGGCGCCGAGCTGCACAAGCACCATGGCCGCAGCGCGTTTGCCTGCATCCATCCGCTCACGGTGGGGTTTGCCGTGTTCGACCAGCTGCTGATCAGCGTGCACCCCAAAGGCTGCCACGAGGCCAACAACATCATCCGGCGCTTGCAGGAAGATACCAAGCAAGCGGCCGATTCGAGCGTGGCGCGCAACCGCCTGCCCACCAGCCCGGCCGACTTGACCTTGCGCATGATCAACGTCATGGTGGACGGCTATCTCGAAATCCGCAAGCCCCTGAACGCCCAAATCAAACATTGGCAAACCGAGCTGCTGAACACACATGTGCGCTTTACCCAATGGAGCGCCCTGATGGAAGCACGCAGCCAGCTGGGCCTGCTGGAAGAGCTGTGCGACGAGCAGCACGACGCCATGCAGGAATGGCTGGAAGCCCTGCGCGAGCAACCGCTGGATGCTTTCCACCCCGACCCGGCGCAAGCCCTGATGCGGCAAGACCAGCTCAACGCCCGCGCGCGCGATGTGGTGGAGCATATCGATCGGGTGCTGCGCCACGCCCAGCGCATGGAGCAAACGGCGGAAACCGCCGTGCAGATCCATTTCAGCGCGCAAGGCAATCGCACCAACGACATCATGCTGGTGCTCACCACCATCACGGCCATCTTCTTGCCGCTGAACCTGATCACCGGGGTGTTTGGCATGAACTTTCGGGTCATGCCCTTGCTGGATCATGTCATCGGGTTCTGGATTGCCGTCATCAGTATGGTGCTGATCGCGCTGGTCATGGGCCTTTGGTTCTGGCGCAAACGCTATTTGGCGGCTTTGGATTGAGCGCTGGCCGCAGCCAGTTGCACCAGGCAAGCGCCCCGATTTCAAACGTCAGACTTCAAGCCGCAGGCTTGCCAAGCTGCGGCCAGCGGTAGGTTAGAAACACCCAAGCCAGCAAACCTGCCGCCAGCAGCGCAAAAGAAGTAAACGCCAGCATCTTGGCCGAATGCATGGCCAGCGGCGCCAGCAGCCCGGCCACCAGGCCATTCACGGCCGAGCCGATTGCCGCCTGCAAAGACGATGCCATGCCGCGCCGTGGCGGGTGCAAATCCAGCGCCAGCAGGGTCACGGCAGGCATCATCAAGGCCCAGCCGATGGCAAACAGGGCGATCGGGAAAAAGGCCCACCAAATGGCCGGTTGCAGCAGCAGGTTGGCCGCCATGTTTAAGCCGCTGGCAACCAGCATGACGGCAAAGCCCTGCCAGATTTGCCGCTTGGGCGTGATCTTGCCCGCCTTGCTGCCAGACAGCCACGAGCCGGTCATGATGCCGCTGACCGTCACCACAAAAAACCAGAAGAACTGGGTGGGCTGCAAATGCAGAATTTTTCCTAGAAACGAAGGGGCAGACAGAATGTACAGAAACAAACCGTTGAACGGCACGCCCGAAGCCAGCGCCAGCAGCATGAAGCGCGGGTCCAGCAGCAGCTCGCGGTAGCCGCGCCACAGCTGCGCCAGATTGAACGGCTGGCGCTGTGCGGCAGGCAAAGTCTCTGGCAAGGCGCGCCAGTTGATGAGCCACAACGCAATGCCAATGCCTGCCATGAACCAGAAAATGGCCGGCCACGCCAAATACCCCACGATCAGCCCGCCAACAACGGGCGCTATGGCAGGCGCTACGCCGAAAAAGATGGTGATCTGGCTCATGACGCGCTGCGCCTCGGCCAGCGGAAACACATCGCGCACCACGGCACGCGAAACCACAATGCCCGCCCCCGTCGATAAGCCTTGCAAGGCGCGAAAAGCAATCAGCTGCCCGATGTTTTGCGACAGCGCACAGCCGACGGATGCCACGGTAAACACCGCCAGCCCGCACAAGATCACGGGGCGTCGCCCCAGACTGTCGGACAGGGAGCCATGAAACAGGTTCATGAAAGCAAAGCTGAACAGATAGGCCGACAGGGTCTGCTGCATTTGCACGGGCGTGGCCTGCAAAGACTGGCCAATGGCCGCAAAGGCGGGAATGTAGGTATCAATGGAAAAAGGCCCCAGCATGCTGAGCATGGCAAGCAAAATGGCCAGCATCCACATCGGGAGCTTCCATGAGTTTTGGGCGTCGGGGTGCATGGGCAATCTCGGTCAAGAAAAGTGGGGCAGCCGCCGTGCAGCCCGCTAGGTAGGGTAGGGGGCGTGGCCGATGCCCGCCGCGCGAGGTCATCACGGCAGGCGCAACGTTAAACATGGCAGGAAAAAAACAAATAAGCCACGGGTCGTTGCCGCACCGCCTGCTGAATATGCCGAAAGTGTAATGGCTGCGCTTTGTGCCGCAACGCTTGGTGCGCGCAAGCCGCTGCCGCCGCGCGGTTGGGTTCACAGTGGTGAGAATGATGGAACCAATTGCCACCAAACGGCTGATGTCAATATGCGCCATCTCATCCCGGCGTGTGAGGTCGCGCAAAAACTTGGGTGACGATGAAGTGACTTGACGGCAAGCAGCGCCAATAAATAGAGCCCAACAGTGCCAACAATGCCGCCCTGCACGTCACAAAGGCTTGGGGCAGGGCGCTGTTGCGTCAAAGCACGCATCATGGTTCTGGAATATTTTTTGACGATGAAAGGTTCACACATGAAAAAAATCACACTCCCCATCATTCTGACTCTGGCGGCCTTGTCCGCATGCGCCAATCCGGTGGCGGCTCCGATGGCCCCGGTTGCAGACCCGGCTGCGCGCATCGCCGCGCTGGAAGCGCGCATTGCCGATCTGGAAAAACGCATGCATGCGCTGGAGCAGAAAAGCCCCCGGCAAAACATCGTGATCGAGCACCGCCGCCGCAACCCGGCAGTGTTTGTGTGCAGCGCATCGGTGTTTGGCAAAACTTACGAGGCAGCCGACCGCAACGAGGGGCTGGCTCGCATACAGGTGCGCAAAGCCTGCCAGGCCGAGCAAGACGATATGTTCTGCCGCGATAGCCGCATCAGCTGCAAGCAGTTTGATTGAGTAGCGCGGCTGCCCGCACGCCGGCAAGGCGTGCACGGCCAAGCCACGGGTCAGCCAACGCGCGCGTTGGCCGCTACGCCAAGCCCCGGCTGTGCGCCTTTTTATGCCTGCCCCTACGCCACTACAATCGTCCGCCAACCAAAGAGCGCAAACCCAACCCATTGCCTGAAGCATGACCAAGCCAAGGCACAAGGCTTGTGGCGGTTGGTGTCCCCAAGCCTTTCGGGCATTGGTGGCAAGCATTTCAAAAACGGCATCACACACGGGCATGGCAAATTCCTTGCGTCCATCGCATTCTTTACCTCTATCTTTACCGCCGCGCTCCTTGCCGCGCTTTTCCGGTCTGTGGCGCACGCTTGCGGTGCTGGCGGGGGCGCTGCTCACGCTTGATGCCCTTTGGCTGATGAGCATGCGCTTGTTTCACTTCGGCATTGTTTTGCCGTTACTGATCGGGCTTGCCCTGTTGGCGCTGGGCTGGCAGTGGAACCGTTGGCATCGCTGGCTGGCGCAGCGCAGTTGGCGGCGCAAAGCATGGCGGGCATTGCTGCTGTGCTTTGCCGCGTGGCTGGTGTCGTTGGGGGTATTTGTGGGTGTGTTGCTGCACAGCAGCCGCATGCAGCTTGCCGGGCAAGCGCCTGCGGCGATTGTGGTGCTGGGGTCTGGTACGCCGCGCTGCCAGGTATCGCCCACCTTGGCGCAGCGGCTGAAAGTCGCCCAACAATGGGCGCAGCAGTTGCCGCAAGCGCCTGTGGTGGTCAGCGGCGGCAAGGATTTGTGGCTGGACTGTACGGAAAGCGCCGTCATGCAGGCATGGCTGGTGCAACAAGGCGTAGACGCCGCGCGCATCGTGCAAGAGCCACGCAGCACCAGCACGGTAGAGAATCTGCAATTCAGCCAGGCCCTGCTGGCCGCGCGTGGCATTGATGCGGCGCAGCCCGTGCTGATTGTTACCAGCGACTTTCACCAACTGCGCGCCCGCTGGATTGCCCGCCGCGCAGGCTTTACCCAAGTGCGCAGCGCCGGCGGGGCAACGCCGCTTTATCTGCGTGGTAACGCCTATTTGCGTGAATACTTTGCCTTTGTCAGCGGTTGGCTGCTGGGCGAATATTGACCAAGGGGCTTCCTGCATGAAACCATGGATGCGAAAAACCATCTTGGCGCGGGCGTGGGCGTGGGGCGGATGTGCCGTGTGTTTCTGGCGGCATATGGTGCGCATTTGCTTGCCCCCATCTCTATCTCCCTCTCTAAAATGGCCGGCTTATGGCTACTACCAAATCCCAATACATCTGTAATGCCTGCGGCGCAAGCAGCGTGCGCTGGCTGGGCAAATGCCCTGCGTGCAACGCCTGGAATAGTCTGGAAGAAGTGGCCGCCGCGCCTGCCAGCGCCAGCAAAAACCGCCTGAGCAACGCCCCCCAAGCCTTGGCGGGCGTGAGCGAAGTGGCTACGCTGGCCGACATCAAGGCCGAAGAAGTTGCGCGCACCCCCACGGGCCTGGGCGAGCTGGATCGCGTGCTGGGCGGCGGCATGGTAGAAGGCGGCGTGGTGCTGATTGGCGGCGACCCGGGCATTGGCAAATCGACCCTGCTGCTGCAAGCGCTGGACGCCCTGCAACTGCAAGGGCTGCACACCCTGTACGTGACGGGGGAAGAAAGCCCTTCGCAAATCGCGCTGCGCTCGCGCAGGCTGGGGCTGGAAGGCTCGCAAGTGCGGGTGCTGGCCGAAATCCAGCTCGAAAAAATACTGGCTACCGTGCAGGCCGAACACCCGCAAGTGGCCGTGGTGGACTCCATCCAAACCATTTACAGCGACGCCTTAAGCAGCGCGCCCGGCAGCGTGGCGCAGGTGCGCGAATGCGCCGCGCATCTCACGCGCATGGCCAAGGCCAGCGGCACCACCGTGGTGCTGGTAGGCCATGTCACCAAAGACGGCCAACTGGCCGGCCCGCGCGTGCTGGAGCATATTGTGGATACCGTGCTCTACTTTGAAGGCGACACGCACAGCAGCTACCGCCTGATTCGTTCCTTTAAAAACCGCTTTGGCGCCGTGAATGAAATCGGCGTATTCGCCATGACGGACAAGGGACTCAAAGGCGTCAGCAACCCCAGCGCCATCTTCTTGAGCACGCATGGCGACCCGGTGCCAGGCTCGTGCGTGCTGGTCACGCTCGAAGGCACGCGCCCCCTGCTGGTAGAAGTGCAGGCTCTGGTAGATGCGGGCGGCCCCAGCGCCCGCCGCTTGAGCGTGGGGCTGGAGCGCGATCGCCTGGCCATGTTGCTGGCCGTGCTGCACCGCCATGCGGGCGTGGCCACGGGCGATCAGGACGTATTCGTGAACGCCGTAGGCGGCGTGCGCATCAGCGAGCCGGCGGCAGACCTGGCCGTGCTGCTGGCGATAACCAGCAGCCTGCGAGGCAAAGCTCTGCCCAAGGGCTTTTTCGCTTTTGGCGAAGTGGGCCTGGCTGGCGAAGTGCGCCCCGCCCCGCGCGGGCAGGAGCGCTTGAAAGAAGCCGCCAAACTGGGCTTTTCCGTTGCCATCGTGCCCCAGGCCAACATGCCCAAAAAGCTCGGCAAAGAGCTGGAAGGCCTCACCATCCACCCCGTAGCGCGTGTGGAAGAGGCGATGGATTTGGTTAAAAACCTGTAAGCCCCAGGCGCAAGCTGCATGCGGTCTGCCGGGCGATGCGCCTTGCAGGCCAAGCGTGATGCGGGCTACAGGGGTGCATGCCCGCAAACCTTTGCAGGGCGCGCGCTGTGGGCGCGATGGCTTGTTAGATGACTTGTCAATCGGGTGCCCGTTCAGATGGAAGGCGCGGCTACCCGCAGCGGGTGGATGGGGCTGTACCGGTGCCGGCTGCAGCACCGGGCCTCAGCCCGATCCTGCCGCTTCAGTCTGCGTTGGCCAGGTTGGCGTCGGCAACGGTGATGGCGGCCATGTTCACAATGCGCCGCACGGTGGCGCTGGATGTGAGGATGTTGGCCGGTTTGTCCACGCCCAGCAGAATGGGGCCGATGGCCACATTGTTGCCCGCTGCGGTTTTGAGCAGGTTGTAGGCGATGTTGGCCGCATCCAGATTGGGCATGACCAGCAGGTTGGCGTTGCCGGTGAGCGGGCTGTCGGGCATGAGGTATTGGCGCTGGATGGTGTCTAGCGCCACATCGCCGTGCATTTCGCCGTCCACTTCCAGCCAGGGCGCTTTTTCTTGCAGGATTTGCAGCGCCTGGCGCATTTTCTGGGCCGTGGGGTGGTTGGATGAGCCGAAGTTGGAATGCGACAGCAGCGCCGCTTTGGGCGTGATGCCAAAGCGCTGGATTTCTTGCGCGGCCATGATGGTGTATTCGGCAATCTGCTCGGCGGTGGGGTCGTAGTTGATGTGGGTATCCACAATAAATACCTGGTGGTTGGGCAGCAGCAGGCCGTTCATGGCGGCGTAGGTGCTGGTGCCCGGGCGCTTGCCGATCACTTGGTCGATGTAGTTGAGGTGCATGCCGGTGTGCCCCCAGGTGCCGCAGATCAGGCCGTCTGCCATGCCCTTGTGCACTAGCATGGCGCCAATCAGCACCAGGCGGCGGCGCATTTCGATGCGGGCAATGGCTTCGGTAATGCCCTTGCGCTTGGTCATGCCGTAGTAGGTGCGCCAGAAGTCGTCGTAGTGCTCGCCTGCTTCGACGTTGACGACTTCGTAATCCGCGCCTTCTTTCAGGCGCAGGCCGAATTGTTCGATACGCTCGGCAATCACGGCGGGGCGGCCTACCAGAATGGGGCGCGCCAGTTTTTCGTCCACCACAATCTGCACGGCACGCAAGACGCGCTCGCCCTCGCCTTCGGAGAACACCAGGCGCTTGCGCTTGGCTTGCCGCGCCGCAAGGAAGATGGGGCGCATGATGGCGCCCGAGGTGTAGACGAACTCTTGCAGTTTTTCCCGATAGGCGTCCATATCGGCGATGGGGCGCGAGGCAATGCCTTCGTCGGCTGCGGCCTGGGCCACGGCTGGCGCGATCTTGATCATCAGGCGCGGGTCAAACGGTTTGGGGATGAGGTAGTTCGGGCCGAAGGCCAGCTGCTGGCCCGCGTAGGCGGCGGCAACGGCCTCGTTCTGCTCGGCTTGCGCCAGGTCGGCAATGGCATGCACGGCGGCAATTTCCATGGCATCGGTAATGGTGGTGGCCCCGCAATCCAGCGCGCCGCGGAAGATGTAGGGGAAGCACAGTACGTTATTGACCTGGTTGGGATAGTCGGTGCGGCCAGTTGCCATGACGGCATCGTCGCGCACGGCCTTGACTTCTTCCGGCTTAATTTCGGGTGTGGGGTTGGCCAGCGCAAAAATCAGGGGCTTGGCCGCCATGCGGGCCACCATGTCGGGCTTGAGCACACCGCCGGCAGACAGGCCCAGGAAGATGTCGGCGCCGTCAATCACTTCGGCCAGCGTGCGCTTGTCGGTCGGCTGGGCGTAGATGGCCTTGTCCGGGTCCATCAATTCGGTGCGGCCTTCGTACACCACGCCTTCGATATCGGTGACCCAAATGTTCTGCTTGGGCAGGCCCAGCTTGACCAGCAAATTGATGCAGGCCAGCGCCGCAGCGCCGGCGCCGCTGGTGACCAGTTTGACCTGGTCGATGCTTTTGCCCACAACCTTCAGGCCGTTGAGCAAGGCCGCGCCCACCACAATGGCGGTGCCGTGCTGGTCGTCGTGAAAGACAGGGATCTTCATGCGCTCGCGCAGCTTGCGCTCGATGTAAAAGCAGTCGGGCGCCTTGATGTCTTCGAGGTTGATGCCGCCGAAGGTTGGCTCCAGCGCGGCGATGATGTCCACCAGCTTGTCGGGGTCTTTTTCGTCGATTTCGATATCGAACACATCAATGCCGGCAAATTTCTTGAACAGCACGCCTTTGCCTTCCATTACCGGCTTGCTGGCCAGCGCGCCGATATTGCCCAGGCCCAGCACGGCCGTGCCGTTGCTGACAACGCCGACCAGGTTGCCGCGCGCGGTGTAGCGAAACACATTGGCCGGGTCTTGCACGATTTCTTCACAAGGCGCAGCCACGCCGGGCGAATAGGCCAGGGCCAGATCGTGCTGGTTGATCACCTGCTTGGAGGCTTCGACACTGATCTTGCCCGGCTGGGGAAACTCGTGGTAATCCAGCGCAGCCTGATACAGCTTGGTGCGGGCAGGGTGCTGATGGGAAGGGGAAGAAGGGGTTTGCGTGGTAGACATGGTATGCGCCAGCGAGGGGATGAAAAACAATGATTTTAGGGCGCTGCATGAAGAAGTTGCGCAGCAAGGGCAAAAGTACCGGGTGGCCGACCGGGTTGGCAACAGGGCCTGTTCATGCTGTTGTTGAACGATGCATTGCGATTAAAAGGCCATTGCCAGCGTTGCCTGCCTTGGCAGGGCGCTACTTGATGGCGGCTGGTGCCTTGGCGAATGGCTTTTTTGACCTTGATCCGAAGGGAATATGGCTTGGAAAAGCGCCATTCGTCTTTGTGCGCCTTGCGCGGCTGCCCGCTTTGGGCGTCGTCACTTGTTTGATGGGCGGCTTTCAATGGCTTTTGCCCCTTCAAAAATAGCGTGAACAGGCGCTAAGGCGCAGGCTCGGTCAGCAGCTGCTCGATGTGGGCGTGCAACGCCTTGGCATCTATCAGGCCTACGTAGCGTTGCACGATCTGGCCGCGCCGGTTCAACAGAAAACTGGTGGGCGTAGCCCGCACCGGGCCCCAGTTTTGGGCCAGCTGCCCGTCGTGGTCTATGGCCACATCAAACGGCAACTGGCGCGAGCGGGCGAAGTTTTGCACGTAGCTGGCGCGGTCGTACTGCATGGCTACGGCCAGCGTGCGGTAGCCGCGTGCCTGGTATTGCCGATAGGTGCTGGCGAGCAAGGGCATTTCTGCCACGCAGGCAGAGCAGCTGGTGGCCCAGAACGTGACAAGCGTGACGTGGCCGCGCAGGTTGTGCTGGGTTTGGGTGCTGCCATCTAGCAGCGTAAAGCGCGATTCGGGGGCGGGCGATGCCTGCTGGCAGGCGGCGCAGCCCAGCAGCGTGCACAAGGTCAGCAGCAAAACGCGCAAAGTGTGTTTCATGCTTGGGAAAGGAAATTGGAAAGAAGACAGGCAAGAAGATTGCCTGCGTGCACAACGGTGTGCTCAAGCCATGCCGGAAATTTGCCAGGTTGAAGAAGTTATCATGCCGCACTGTACAAGGCATTCTGCCCTGGCAATGGCTTGCCAGGCGGCGTGCCTGCTTTGATTCGAGCCATGAACAAGATCCTCATTATTGCCCATGCGCCGTTTGCGCAGGCGCTGCGGGCCTGCGCCATGCATGTCTTTCCGGACTGTGCCAAACAGGTGCTGGCGCTGGACGTGCCCGCCGACGAGCCGGTTGAAAAAACTTTTGAAGCCGCCTGCGCGCTGGCGCCATCCCAAGGCACCGATTTGCTGGTGCTGACCGATGTGTTTGGCGCCACGCCCAGCAACGCGGCGCAACGCCTGCTACAGCACTGCGCCGCCCAAGGGGTGCAGGTGCGCGAAGTAACCGGCGTGAACCTGCCCATGCTGCTGCGCGTGATCTGTTACGCCTCTTTGCCGCTGCACGAGCTGGAGCAATACGCCTTGACCGGCGGCATGCAGGGCATGTTTGCCGTGGATATCGCCACGGGCGCGCCGGTGTGCACGCTGTCGCCTGCGGCGGCCGACAACGCTTCTTGATCAAAACACATTCCCGAACGATTTTTTTTGCAATGATTCAACAAACCATCACCATCAGCAACAAACTGGGCCTGCATGCGCGCGCATCGGCCAAACTGTGCAAATTGGCCGCTTCTTTCCCTTGCGAAGTCTGGATTGCAAGGGGCGCGCGGCGGGTCAATGCCAAAAGCATCATGGGCGTCATGATGCTGGCCGCCGGCCTGGGGGTGGAAGTGGCGCTGGAAACTTCGGGCGAGCAGGAGCAAGAAGCCATGCAGGCGATTGTGGATCTGTTCAACGACAAGTTTGGAGAGGGCGAGTAATGCAAGGCACGGAAAACGCCAACGGCGCAGCGCAAGCAGGGGGCGCCTCCGTTTCTGCCGACAGCGCCATGCTGCGCATACACGGCATTGGCGTGGGCCGCGGCGTGGCCATGGGCCGGGCGGAAGTGCTGGCATCCAGCCGCGCGGCGGTAGAGCATTACTTCATCGAGCCGGATGCGGTAGAAGCCGAAATTGGCCGCGTACTGCAAGCGCGCGATGCCGTGGTGCAAGAAGTGCAGCTCATGCTCGCCACCCTGCCCAAAGATGCGCCCAGCGAGTTGCCCGCCTTGCTCGACGTGCATTTGATGTTGCTGCAAGACGAAGGCATTTTCAACGGCGTGCGCTACTGGATTGCCGAGCGCTTCTACAACGCAGGCTGGGCGCTATCCAACCAGTTCGAGCGGCTGGCACGCCAGTTCGACGAAATGGAAGACGCCTATCTGCGCGAACGCAAGGCCGATCTGGAGCAGGTAATCGAGCGCATCATCAAACGCCTGCAAGGGAACAGATCAACGCTGGCAGAGCGGCAGGCCGCATTGCGCGCGGCAACAGGCAGCGACGGCGCGGCAGACGAAGCCGCGCCCTCTGCGCCGGATGTGCCCTTGGTGCTGGTGGCGCACGATCTGTCGCCAGCCGACATGCTGCACTTTCGCCAAGGCGTATTCAAAGGCTTTGTAACCGATGCCGGCGGCAAAAACAGCCACACCGCCATTGTGGCGCGCAGCATGGGCATACCGGCGGTAGTCGGCTCGCGCAATGCCAGCCAGCTGGTGCGGGATGATGACTGGATCATCATCGACGGCGATGCGGGCGAAGTGCTGGTCAATCCGCCGCAAGACGTTATCGCGGCTTACCGCCAGCGCCAGCAGCAAGACGAGCAGGCGCGCATCCGGCTGGAAGGCTTGCGGCACACGCCCGCCATTACGCTGGACGGCCAACAGATCGAACTGCTGGCCAATATCGAACTGCCCGAAGATACCCAGCCCGCGCTGGATGCAGGCGCCGTGGGCGTGGGGCTGTTTCGCAGCGAATTTCTGTTCATGGGGCGCGGGCAGCATCTGCCGGACGAAGAAGAGCAATACCAAGCCTATTGCCGCGCCTTGCAAGGCATGCGCGGCCTGCCCCTGACGATTCGCACGGTAGACGTGGGTGCCGACAAGCCGCTGGACGATAGCGCCAGCGAGGCGCATCCCCATGCCAACTCCGCCCTGGGCTTGCGTGCCATTCGCTGGTGCTTGGCCGAACCGGCCATGTTCCTCACGCAACTGCGCGCCATCTTGCGCGCGGCGGCGCATGGGCGCGTGCACGTGCTGGTGCCCATGCTGGCGCATCTGGGCGAAATCCGCCAAACGCTGGACTTGCTGGCGCAGGCGCGCGCGCAGCTGGATGCGCGGGGCGTGCCCTATGGCGAAATCAAACTCGGCGCCATGATCGAAGTGCCCGCCGCCGCGCTGATTGCGCCCATCTTCTTGCAGTATTTTGATTTTCTGTCGATCGGCACCAATGACCTGACCCAGTACACGCTCGCCATCGACCGGGCCGATGAATCGGTCGCGCATCTGTACGACCCCCTGCACCCCGGCGTATTGCAACTGCTGGCCGGCACCATCAGCGCCGCCCATGCGGCAGGCAAACCGGTATCGGTCTGCGGCGAGATGGCGGGCGACACGGCCTTTACCCGCCTGCTGCTGGGCTTGGGGCTGCGCAGGTTTTCCATGCATCCGGCGCAGATACTGGCCGTCAAGCAAGAAATCGTGCGGGCCGATGCGGGCAAGCTGGCGGCCTGGGCGCAACGCGTGCTTGCCAGCGCCGAACCGGCCCAGGCCATGCGGCACGAAGCATCATGAACCTGCCCGTTTGGCACATGCGGGCGCAGCGCCTGTGCCGGCAGGGCAAACGGCCATTTAACGCCATGCTTGAGGCCAGGTAAGGCCAAGAAAGGTAAAGGAGGGCACCCATCATGAGCCTGCTCATCGCAGTGATGCAATGCAACCCGGTGCCGGGCGATCTGGCCGCCAATGCGCACGCCATTGTGGTGGCCGCACGCCGTGCGCATGCGCAAGGAGCGCGTCTTGTGCTGCTGCCAGCAGGGGCGCTAACGGGCCTGCCTTTGCACGACTTGGCGCAGCGCCCTGCCTTCGTGCAAGCCTGCATACAACACATGCATGCCTTGGCTGCCGACCTGGCCGATTTGGCGGACTTGGCCGTGATCTTGCCGCATGCGTGTGTAGGGCAGGCCAATAAAAGTGATGGCTTGGGCGACTGTGGCGCATGGGCCGTGTTGCAGCAAGGGCGCTGCACAACGCACCTTGCCCGTGCAGGCGCGGCTGTTGGCGTGGCAGAAGTGCAAGCACAAGCACAAGGGCTATGGCTGCGCGTGGCGGTGCTGCCGCCTGATGTAGCGCAGGCTGCGGCTGCGCATGCCGATCATGCTGATCATGCCGATGTGCTGGCGCGTATTCGGCAAGCGGATGCGCATGTGCTGCTCGTGGCAGGCGCAGCGCCTTACCGCATGGGGCAAGTGCCTGTGCGCGAGCAAGGCTTGGCGGCACTGGCGCAAGCAACGGGCTTGCCTGTCGTCAGCGCCCATCTGGTGGGCGGGCATGGCGAACATGTGTATGACGGCGCTTCGCTGGCCGTGCAGGCCGATGGCACCGTGGCGGGCCGTGCCGCGCAGTTTGACGAAGCGCTTTGGCTCGTATCGGCGCAAGCCGGGCCAGGCGGCTGGGCGCTGCAAGCATCCACCGCTGTGCTCGCGCCAGCAGACGGATACATAGCCCGTGCGCCGTTTGCGCAGGCGTTTAGCCATGCCGAAGTGTGGCAAGCCCTTGTACTGGGCTTGCGCGACTACGTGCGCAAAAGCGGCTTTTGCGACGTGGTGCTGGGGCTTTCGGGGGGAATCGATTCGGCTCTGGTGCTGGCCTTGGCGGTAGATGCCTTGGGCAGCCGCCACGTGCGCACCTTGATGATGCCTTCGGCACATACGGCCAACATCTCTTTGGCCGATGCTGCCGAAATGGCGCAACGCTTGGGCGTGCAGTACGACGTGCTGCCCATTGCCCCGCTGTGCACGGCGGTTGAGGCGGCGCTGGCACCGCTCTTTGCCGGGCGCGCGGCAGACGTGACCGAAGAGAACATTCAGGCGCGCATGCGGGGGCAGTTGCTCATGGCCGTGTCAAACAAATACGGCGCCATGGTGCTGAGCACCGGCAACAAAAGCGAACTGTCGGTCGGCTACTGCACCCTGTATGGCGATATGGCAGGCGGCCTGGCTCCGCTTAAAGACATCTTCAAAACCCAGGTGTATGCACTGGCGCGCTGGCGCAATGCGCATGATCTGTTCGGCACAGGCAGCAGGCCGATACCCGAGCGCATCATCACGCGCGCGCCCAGCGCCGAGCTGCGCCCCAACCAAACCGACCAAGACAGCCTGCCGCCCTACGAAGTGTTGGATGCCATTTTGGCGGGCTATATGGAATGCGATGCCACATTGCAGCAACTGTGCGCCGCCGGCCTGCCTGCTGATGCCGTGCGGCAAACGCTGCGGCTGCTGCACGGTAGCGAATACAAGCGCAGGCAGGCTGCGCCGGGCCTGTGCCTTTCGCGCCGGGCGTATGGCCTGGATTGACGCTATCCCTTGTCGCACCGTTTTGCCGAAAGCGGCAGTTAGTTGCAAAACGCTAGGGCTTGTTCACACCATGCGGCGCTATGGCGCACGTTTGCCGGGTTGCAGGTCTTGCAATATTTCCACATTCGTCAAAATATCCGAATAGTCAGCCGTGCCAGGCAGATTGGCTCCCGCACAAGCAACGGCAGCAGACTGGGCGCTTTCTAGCGAAATGTGTACATCCTGCCCCAGAGCGGGGGCAGGTGCGCCCTCAAGTTTGGCGTTGGCTGTTGATTCGCACGGGCGTTGCCCTTTTCTTGCGGGTCTTGTTTTTGGGCGGGTTTGGCTTTGTGACTCGGCGACCTTGAACGGAAAGCGTTGAACAAGGCGTCATCGCTCTGTGCTGTTACCTCTAGACATCCTTCAAGGTGTACTTGAAGGAAGCTGGCGTGAGCAGGGTGGTGGTGGTGACACAGCGAAGGTGCCTGTCGTTGTCTCAGTCTTGGCCTGGGGAGGCGGACTGGCGGTTATTCGTCTGATCGTGTTTGTTCTTCTCTCTATTGATGTGACGAAGGGCGCGTTGGACTCTCTCCCACAAAGTCGAGTAAGAAATGTTATACCTGTCTGCGACTTGTTGGATGGTGACGGAGGCGGTACCAGAAGCAGTGCCGTTGCCGTTGCCGTGGAGGTATTCGAGAACGGCAGGGTCGTTGGCCCACTTCTCGTCGAGTTTGGCGGAACGAGCCTTAAGAGCTTTCTCGGAAGGGGCACATGTAATAAGACCGGCAGCGGAAAGTTTGGCGTACTCCTCAGGGAAGCGGCGTTTGAGTCTGTGGATTACCGCAGTCCTTTCTGCTCCGTACTCAGCAGCCAGGTGTGTGATCTTCTCCCCCATGATGGCTCTGTCCAGTATTTGCCTCAATTGTTGTAGTGAAAGTACAGCTCTCATTGTTTACTAAAGGTGTGGCATAAGTTTCAAAAATTCGCTTCGTTTTTAAAGCAACCTCAACGCCGATTATGCGCAGGCATCCATGCCGCTTGTCCGCATCCCAATGGGGCACCGCAGCAACCACCTATTCAAAAAAAAGTCTGTGCTCTCTTTTGGTCTTTCAATAAAAGTGGGCATGGCGGTTTGCCTGAGGTACTAACTGCGAATGGTTTGGAGACCGGATCAATTTCCGGATCACTGTTGTTGCAAATGCCGTAAAAAACCTGCGCAGGCATCCTCGCACAAATCCAGCACCACTTCAAAGCCGTCTGCGCCGCCATAGTAGGGGTCGGGCACTTCGTGCGCCGTGTGCTTTTGGCAAAAAGAGGCCAGCAGCCGGATCTTGTGCTGGTGCTCGGGCGGGCACAGCTGCCGTGCCAGGGCTTCGTTGCCAGCGTCCATTACCAAAACCCAGTCAAAGTCCGTAAAGTCCTGGCGCTGCAATTGGCGGGCGCGTTGGGCGGAGAGGTCGTAGCCGCGCGCTTGCGCGTGTTGCTGGCTGCGGGCGTCGGGTGCATGCCCGATGTGGTAGCTGTGGGTGCCCGCAGAATCTACCGTGATGGATGCTTGCAGGCCGTGTTGTTGCGCCAGATGTTCCAGCACGCCTTGTGCCGTAGGGCTGCGGCAGATATTGCCCATGCAGACCATGAGCACGCGCGTGGGCGCGTATGGGGAGGTGGATGCGGATGACATATGAGATGGCTTGTTAAAAGATCGGGTGGGGTGATGAGGCTTGTAATGGGCGGATTGCAATGTGCGGGCTTGTGATGGGCGGGCTTGTGATGGGCGGGCTTGTGATGGGCGGGCTTGTGATGGGCGGGCTTGTGATGGGTGGCTTGTGCCAGTCGGTTTCGGCCCGCTTCACGTCATCGTTACGTCATCATCCCGCTGTTGTTTGTGGTGGATGGGGCGGTACATGCAAGACCCATGCGGCAGTCTGGGCGCAAGGCAACCCCTTTGTTGGCGGGCTGTGCATGCGGATTTCAGGCGACATGGGGTATGGAGGGCAGCATGGCGGCAACGCCAAGACCGCTTCAGGCGGCTTTTGGGGCGTTGTTATGCGGCGTTTGCTGCCCGGCAAGCGCCTGCGCCAGCGCAATGTATTCGTCTACGGGCACTTCTTCGGCGCGGCGTTGCACGTCAAAGGTGCCGGAAAAATCTTTTTCTTGCAGCCACGCGCCCAGCGTATGGCGCAGCAGCTTGCGGCGCTGGCTGAAAGCGACTTGCACCAGCTCAGAAAGCAAATCCGGCACCACCACCGCAGGCTGGGCGTGGGGCACCATGCGCACTACGGCACTATCCACTTTGGGCGGCGGATTGAAACATTCCGGCCCGACGAACAGCACCTCTTCCATCGCGTAGCGCCATTGCAGCATCACGCTCAAGCGGCCATAGGAGGCGGTGGCAGGGCGAGCCACCATGCGTTCAATCACTTCTTTTTGCAGCATGAAGTGCTGGTCGCGCACCACGGGCGCATGGTTGAGCAAGTGAAACAGCAGCGGGGTGGAGATGTTGTAGGGCAAGTTGCCTACCAGGCGCAACGGCGCGTTTTTGCCGGCAGATAGGGCCGTAAAGTCCACCTGCAAAGCGTCGGCTTCGATCACTTCGAGCTTGGGGTTGGCGCGCAAGCGCGCGGCCAGGTCGCGGTCGATTTCCACCACCGTGAGGCGGCCCGCATGCGCCAGCAGGGGCTGCGTCAAGGCGGCCAGGCCGGGGCCGATTTCGACAATGGTTTCGCCCGCCTGCGGGTTGATGGCCTGGATGATGCGGTCGATGATGGTGGCATCTACCAGAAAGTTCTGGCCAAAGCGCTTGCGGGCAAAGTGCCCGTGCAAGGCGTGGGCAGGCGTGCGGCCGGTCGGGCGGCGCTGTGGCGCTGGCCGCGCGCCGCGGCTGCCATGGCGGGGCTTGCTCAACGTGGTGCCTCGCGCATTTCTACATACACTTGGGCGCGCACTTCGTTTTCCCATTTGCGCAGGGCTTCTTCGGCTTTTTGCTGGCGCAGGATGTTGCGTGCGGCCTGTATTTGCTGCTCTTGCGTCATGGGGCTGCTGCGGCGATCCAGCAGTTGCACCAAATGCACGCCAAAGCGCGAAACAAACGGCTGGCTCATGGTGCCGGGCTTCAGTGCATTGACTTGTTCCTGAAACTCGGGCACAAAAGCGCCTTCTGGCGCCCAGCCCAAGTCGCCGCCTTGGGCGGCGCTGCCGTCTTGCGAAAGTTCGCGCGCAGCGGCGGCAAAATCCAGCTTGCCTGCGGCAATGCGTTTGCGCACGGCGGCCAGTTCGGCGATGGCTTTGCGCGCGGCAGCATCATCAGCGGCGGGCAGCAGAATGTGGCGCGCATGGTTTTCGGTGATGCGCAGATTGGCGGTGTTTTGCGTGCGCAGCCACTGGATGGCATCCAGCTCGGTAACCTTGCCTGCGGCCATGCTGGTGCGGGCATCACGCATTTTGCCCAGCAGCAGCTGCTCGCTCAGTTCTTTGCGGTATTGCGCTTCGCCGATGCGGCGCTCGGCCATGACCTGGCGGCGAAACTCCGGCACGCTCACATTGCGTTCGGCGGCCAGTTGGCGCTCAGTGTTGGCAAATTCTTCATCGCTCAGAGTCAGCGTGGTATCGCGCACCGATTGCACGGCGGCCTTTTGCAGAATGATTTCGCGCAGTGCCTGGTTTAGCAACACGTTTCGCGCGGGCACCGGAGCCTTGTTTTGGGTCATCTGCTGGGCCAGTTCGCGGGCTTGCAGATTGACTTCGTAATTGGTTACGGGCACGGAATTGACCATGGCTACCACGTAGTCACCCGTGGCGCTTTTGGCCGGTGCGGTTGCGACGGGCGCGGCTTTTCTGGCCTTTTTAGTCGAGCGGGCCTTGCCTGTTTGGGCCTGCGCCGCGCCCAGGCAAAGCAGGGCGGCCAAAGCGGCAATGGCCGCTTTGCTGGGCATGAAAGAGGTGAGAGTGTGTGTGCGCATGAAATACCTCATGAATGGTCCGGAAGAAAGCTCTGTGGAATCAGTCATACCGTGTAAAGCGGCTTTGCTGTTGCAATTGCGGTTCACGCAAAGGGGTGTAGCCCGGAATGTTGTCGCGGAACGCCTGCTGCGCGCCGGTGCCGATGCGTGCCAGGCCGGTCAGCTCAAGCTGCACCATGATGGAGTTACTCACGACAACCGGCAGGCTCTGCGTTTGGCGTCTGCGCCAGGCGATGCGGCCAATCCAGCAGCAGGAATCGTATTCCAGGCCCAGTAGGGCATCGGTTAGCCGACGCTCGGTGAGCGAATAATATACCCGGCCAACCGAGTACCAGCGGTTTTTGCCTTGCCCGCGCCCGGGGCCGAGGTCTTGGCCTTTGTCGCCCCACAAATCGTTCAGGGGCCATTGCCAGCCGACATCGATTTGCTCGTAGCCGTCCGTTTGGCGCGACACGCTGGCGGCAATCGTTCGGAAGCGCCCGGGCGAATAGCGCATGCCGATGCGGCCATTCACGATGCTGTTGGTGCGCTGGTCGTAATCGACGGTGGCATAGGCGTTCCAGTTCTTGTGCCAGTTGATGCTGGCTTCTGCCAGGATGTCGCTGAGGCTGCGCTTGCCAGGCTGGTCTGACGCGTTGAGAAAAACCTTGCGGGGCGTGAAGCGGTGGCGCTGCGCCAGGCTCAGGCGGGCTAGCTCGCTGCCGGTTTGCGGGTCGTACAGGCGGCTGGTAAGCCCAGCAGTGAGCGTGTTGTTGTTGCTGATGCGGTCAAACCCGGTGAAGGGGTTGCTGCTGAAAATGCTGACCATATTGAAGTCTTTGAGCGCTGAGTCGTAAACCGGCAAATGGTCTTGCGTGCGCAGCGGCGTGTAGGCATAAAACAGCCGTGGTTCCAGCGTTTGGATAAGCTGGCGGCCAAACAGCTGGGTGTCGCGCTCAAAAACCAAGCCGCCATCCAATGTAAAGGTGGGCAGTACCCGGCTGGCGCTGCGTGCGCCGTTGGCCATGGGGGTGTCGGTTTGGTAGTACGTGGCGTTCCATTCCAGCGTTGGCGTGATAAAGCCCCAAGGTTGCAGCCACGGGTAGCTGATGCGGGCGTTGGCATAGTTGCGGGTGCCGTTGGGGTAGCCGGTTAGCAGCGGGTCGGAGCGAAAGCGCGTGCTATCCAAATCCAGCGCGATGTCAAACCCGTTCACATTGTCGCGCGCATAGCGGATGTGAAACTGCGGCGACAGGTCAAACGGCGGGGTGATGTTGTCTGGCGCGGGCAGTTGCAGGGTTTGCCAGCGCCGCTCGCGCAAATAGGCGGACCAGTTCCCCAAACTCCAGCTCAGTGTGCCGGTGCTGGGGATCAGCCGCTCGCTGATGGAGCGGTCGCCCTGGTGGCTGCTGATGTCCTGAAAATCGCGCCAGTAAGTGTTGTCGCTCACGCGACCCATATCCAGCGCCAGATTGAATGTGCCAAAAGACGAGGTGGCCCAGTTCTGGTTATGGATGTAGGTGTAGCGCCAGCGCTTGGTGCCGGTGAGCCGGTCGTTGGGCATGACATTGACGTCCAGCTTGCCGCTGTAGCTCGGCTCCAGATAGCGGAACTGGCCGTACAAATCAATGCCGCGCCGCGTGCTGATGTTGGCGGCCACGGTGGCATCGCGGTTAGGGGCAATGTCAAAGTAATAAGGCTGGCTGTATATCAGGCCGCTGTTGCTGTTGTAGCGTATGGTGGGCGGCAGCAGGCCGGAGCGGCGCTTGTCCGATAGCGGAAAGCTGAAATTGGATACCGGCAGCACTGGCACGCCGCCAAAAACCAGCGCGCCGTTTTCAACGTGGCCCGTGTCCTCTTGCGTATCCAGATAAATGCGCTCGCCGCGCACGTACCAGCTGGGGTTCCAGTCTGTGTCGGCAGCGCCCGCTTCTTCGGACTGTTCGAGCTTTTGGGCGCAGCTGTAGCAGCCCGTGTAGAGCGCGTTGTGAACAATGCCATGCTCTTGGTCGATGAAATCGATTTTGCTGGCCTTGCCTGCGCCGCCGGTGCTCAAAATGTGAAAAGTCACGTTTTGCAAGCTGCCTTCGTAGCTGTCCAGCTGCAATTGCAGCTTGTCGCCCCGAAAGATATTGCCCATTTGATTCAGCCGCACATTGCCTTGAGCTGACAAGGTGTTGCTGCTTTGGTCGTAGCGGATGACATCGCCTTTGAGCACGCTGCCGGGCTTGCGCACTTCAGCCTGGCCGGTGGCGGTTACTTGCCGGTCGATTTCGCCATCCAGCTTGTCGCCAGAAATAAATGACGGGGCTTGCGGCGCAGCGGCGGGCAGTTCTTCCGCCAGCCAGGGGCTGGGGATCAGCACCAAGGGCTTGTCGGTGCGGGGCAGTGCCACATCTGCTGCCTGCGTTTGTGCCTGGACAGCGCCTAGGGGCGCCATCATCAGGCATGCCCAAATCAGCCATGCCTGCAAAGGGCGCAGCGGCATGGGCGGAAGGTTTTGTCTGCGGCGCTCGGCTTCAGCCATATGCGGGCGCAAGAGCGTAGGGTAAGAGCCAAATTGCACGGCGAATACTTTGTCTTTGGCCAGTATGCGCGCGCCTTGCTTGTGTTGCGACCGGGCCGGGATCTGCCCGCCAAGCCAAACGCAGGCGCATGCACACTGTGCATGAATATGAGGTGAAAGAGTACGCGGGCGCAGCTTACTGCCTGCAAGCCGCCAAAAACATGCGCTAGCCACAATAGGCCAATCCATATAGCGCAGGCCAATACAGGTAGGCGGCACGGCGCCAACCGCGCAACCAGCGTTGCTCTTTTGATCAAGCCTGCATTTTGCCAGCCAATTGGCGCCCTATCCGCGCCAGCTCGGCAACAAGCGCGTAACAAAGGGCGTAAAAAGGAAGGCGTAAAAAAAGCGTGAACAGGCACAAGCACGTCATACATATGTATGTCACAATAGCCCGCCGCTCAACCAGCTTGAGCATTGTTCCTGGCGCTGCTTACATGACGCAACACTCTTCCCCTCTTTGGTCGGATTCTGCACGTGCTGCCCGCTTTGCACAGTGGCTGCAAAGCATTGCGCACAGGCAAAACATTGATCCCGAACACGTCAGCCTTGCCAGTGCAGACGCCAGCTTCCGCCGCTATCTGCGCGTGCAAGGAACATCGGGCCAGCCCAGCCGCATCATCATGGATGCGCCGCCCGATAAAGAAGATTGCCGCCCTTTTGTGCACGTGGCCCAATTGATGCAGGCTGCCGGCCTGCATGCGCCGCAAGTGCTGGAATGGGACGAAGCCAACGGCTTCATGCTGCTGACCGATTTGGGCAACCAAACCATGATGAGCGCGCTAGACAGCACCCAGCCCGCACAAGCCTTGCCGCTGTACCAACAGGCGCTGGACGTGCTGCTGCCCTGGCAGCAGGCATCGCGCGCAGGGGAATTGCCGCCTTACGACGCCGCCTTGCTGCAACGCGAGTTGCAATTGTTCCCCGACTGGTATCTGGCGAAACACCGGCACATTGAACTAACGCCCACACAGCGCGAAACGCTCGATTCCACCTTTGCCCTGATCGTGCAAAAAAACCTTGCCGCGCCCATGGTGTACGTGCACCGTGACTTCATGCCGCGCAACCTTATGTTGCCTGCGCAAGCGGGGGCGCCGCTGGGCGTGCTGGACTTTCAAGACGCCGTATATGGCCCCATAAGCTACGACATAGCGAGCCTGATGCGCGATGCCTTTATTAGCTGGGATGAAGAGTTTGTCATCGACGTCACCGTGCGCTACTGGGAACGCGCCCGCCGCGCCGGCTTGATGGATTTTGAAGACTGGCACAGCGACTTTGGCAGCTTCTACCGCGCCTGTGAATGGATGGGCCTGCAACGGCATCTGAAAGTGGCAGGCATCTTCGCGCGCTTGACCTTGCGCGACGGCAAAGAAAAATACCTGGCCGATGCCCCGCGGTTCATCGGCTACATCCGACATGCGGCACGGCGCTATCGGGAGCTGCAACCCTTGTTGCATCTGCTGGACGCGATTGAGCCAGATGCGGATGCCGTAAGCGGCTTTGCTTTTGGGCGGATGTGATGCAGCTAATCGCGATGAGCCTCGCCATGCCGGCTTTGGTTAAAGCGGCTGATGCGCCCGCCACGCCAGCGCGGGCGTTGCCTTGGCTCTCTGGCTCTCTGGCTCTCTGGCTCTCTGGCTCTCTGGCTCTCTGGCTCT
>CAYUAF010000015.1:0-22779 GCA_964442555.1 uncultured Allobrachymonas sp. | reverse complement strand
TTGCAGGCCATAAAACAGGCGGCTGCAACCATTGCCTTTCATTCTATCGAGCCACGCCCCGCGCATGGCTGGCGGAAGGCGGAAGGCGGAAGGCGGAAGGCGGAAGGCAACAAGCAACAAGCAACAAGCAACAAGCAACAAGCGGCGGGTAACGGGTGACAGGTAGAGCACACCGCATGCAGCAATTGGTTTACTGCGACAATCGCTGCATCATGGCATTACCCGCGTTTTTACAGACCCTGCAAGCATCTACCCTTCGGCACCAGCAAACACACGGCTGCAACGCCCATTTTTTTGAAGATGGCGAGGGCTTGTGGCAACTGGTGCAGCAGCACCAACCGCAGCGCATCCTGGAGCTGGGCAGCGGCTTGGGCTACACCGCCTGCCTGATGGCGTTGGCCAGCCCGCAAGCCCGCGTAGATACGCTGGAAGGCGACGCGGAGCACGCCGCGCTGGCGCGCCAGCACATCCGCATGGGCGGTCTGGAGCAGCGGGTGCATCTGCACGAAGGCTCTTTTGCCGTCACGCTGCCTGCCATGCAGCTGCCGCCCCGCAGCCTGGACTTTGTTTTTTTCGACGGCAACTCGCCCCCACTGATATTGATACGCGGCCTGCATGCCCTGCTGCGCCACGGCGGCTTGCTGGCCTGCGCCAATTTGGAAATCAGCTGGCCACAAGGCTCGCGCCGCGTGAAGGCCGAGCTGGATAACCCCCAGCGCTGGCAAAAAATCACCACGATTGAAAACGGCCAAACGCAAGTGGTTGCCGCCATTCACCCGCCAGAGGCCGCGCCCGCCTAAGGCGCTGGCCCCATCTGCGTTTACCCCGTCTACCCCGTCGTTTGCCCCGCATCTTCTGTTGTGCGCATGCGGCCTCCAAATACGGCCTCCAAGCATGCCGTATGGCAAGGGGCCGCACGGCGGTTCGCCAAGGCGCGCGCTCCCCACGCACGATTGCACAGCACGCAATAAAAAAGCCGCACATGGCGGTGCAGCTTTTAACAAGCAAAGTTTGATAAATGCTTGTGTCTGGTGTGCGTTTTGTACGCGCCTTGCCTCAGGCCGTTAGCGGAGCACGTTTTTGCGTGACCCACCATTGCACGCTGGGGCGCTGCCACTGGAAGTTGGCGTATTGCACCAGGTTTTCGGGCACAGGGTCGCCCGCTTTGATCAGGCGCTCCAGCATGAGCGACAGCTCCACGTCCAGAATGCTCCACTGATCGCCAAACAGGAATTTGCCGCCATGCGCCAGCAGCTTGTTGGCCACGGCAATCAGCTTGTCGGCATCAGCCTGCGCCTCGGGCGACAGGGGTGCGGGCTTGGGCTGGTTTTTGTAGAAAACACCGGTGGTGGGGCGCTCTTTGCGCAGGGCTTGCAAATCGCTGCGGAACCAGCCTTGCAATTGGCGGGCGCGGGCGCGCTCTTCGCGATCCAGCGGGTAGGCTTGGCGGGCGTCGTGTTTTTCTTCCAGGTATTCCAGAATGGCTGCCGACTCGGTCAGCGCAAAGCCGTCTTCTTCGTACATGGGGATGCGCTGCGTGAGCGACTGCTCGGCAAACTCGCCTTGCTTGTGCTCGCCTTTGGCCAAATCGACAGGGATCACATCGAAATACGCCTTGTTTTTTTCACGCAAGGTGACGTACACATACATGGCCCAAGGCGAGAGGAAGTTAGAGTCTACATAGAGCTTCATGGTTTACCTACATCAAGAAAAAAGAATCAAGTTGTTAACAGGAGCGCAAAGCCCCGCTATTCTAGGGCCAGATGCAAGAAAAATGCCCCTCGCCCCTGCTGAAGCAGGACTTTTCGCCAAGCATGTTTACGGATGGATTACTGATTCTTTGGCAGGCCAATATTTCCCGCCCCGCCTGCCAATGCGGGCGCTGCAAAAACATGCCGCGCTGGAATATGACGCTTTGGAATATGGCACTTTGGAATGTGCCGCTTTGAAAGGACGCCCGTTGCCGGAGAAAACCATCCGGCCAACGGGCACGCGCGTTGGCGCTTAGCGTCCGCGGGTGCAGCTCACTTCAATCGGCTGCCCATGCACGCCGGTAAAGCTCAGGTAGGCGCTAGCGCCTTTTTGATGCCATTCGCCGCCACGGCCAAACAGGCCGGTGTTGCCCACATAGCGCTCGCCGGAGCCTGAAACCGCCTGCGTCAAAACGGCAGACTTCACGCCGGGCGAACCATGGTCGGTCAGTTGCAGCTCAATGCGGTCGTTGCCCAAATGGCGCACAAAAGCGCGCATGCCGTTGCTGCACGCAAATTCGTTAGACAGCGTTTGCGCATGCGGCGTAGGCTGTTGCCCGGGCTGCAAGGGAATAGGCTGGGGCGCCATGGGGGCGTAGCTGCATCCGGAAAGCCATGCGGCTACAGCGAGTGAAGCAAATGCAGCGTAGAGTTTGCTGTTCATATCCATCGTCCTCCAGGTGAAATGAAAAAAGCCATTGAAACGATGACCGTCCAATGGCAAAAAATAGTGTAACAAGCACAAAACCGCTTGGGCTGCCGCGCTTGTTTGTACTTGTTACATGCGGCACACGCATCACGCACGCCTGCGGCAGCGCGTGGTGCGCTCAATCAGCCGCCCAGGGCTTGCAGGGCGCGCGCAGTGATTTCTTCTACCGTGCCCACGCCGCTGATGACGCTGTATTTGGGCGCAGCGGCGGGGTCTTGCGCGGCCCAGTTGCGGTAGTAATCCACCAGCGGGCGGGTTTGCTGGCTGTAAACATCCAGGCGCTTGCGCACGGTTTCTTCCTTGTCGTCATCGCGGTGGATGAGCGGCTCGCCCGTTACGTCGTCTTTGCCTTCTTCTTTAGGCGGGTTGAATGTGATGTGGTAGCTGCGCCCGCTGGCGATGTGGCAGCGTCTGCCGCTGATGCGCTCGATGATGGCGTCAAACGGCACGTCGATTTCAAGCACATGGTCGAGCTTGACGCCAGCGTCTTTCATGGCATCGGCCTGCGCAATGGTGCGCGGAAAGCCGTCAAACAAAAAGCCGTTGGCACAGTCGGGCTGGGCAATGCGCTCTTTCACCAGGCTGATGATCAAATCATCGCTCACGAGCTGCCCTGCCTCCATCACGGCTTTGGCCTGCAAGCCCAGCGGCGTGCCGGCCTTGACGGCGGCGCGCAGCATGTCGCCCGTTGAAATTTGCGGAATGCCGAACTTCTGGCAAATGAAAGCGGCTTGTGTGCCCTTGCCTGCGCCGGGCGCGCCCAACAGAATCAGTCTCATGCGGATATCTCCTTTTAAAAACAGCCATTCACTGCCATTGAGAATACCACGCGGCATCTGCCCGACAAGGTGCCGGGGCTTTATTTTGAGCGCCTTGACACGCCGCGTGCGAGATGCAGCCGGATACATGGCAGCGTGCGGATTTGTGTAAAAATCCTCCGCATTCCACTCTTGTCTGTATAGCGGCGCAGCTTGGCGTTTGCCCAACCACACCGCCGCCGCTGCGACAGCTCCTTGATTTTTTTTCAGAAAGCATCCACCATGGCCTCAGTAAACAAAGTCATTCTTGTCGGCAATTTGGGCCGCGATCCGGAAATCCGCACCTTCCCCAGCGGCGACCAAGTCGCCAACGCATCGCTGGCCACAACCGACAAATGGCGGGACAAGCAATCCGGCGAGATGAAAGAGCACACCGAATGGCACCGCCTGGTCTTCAATGGCCGCCTGGCTGAAATTGTGGGTCAGTACCTGCGCAAAGGCTCGCAAATTTATGTGGAAGGCAGCATCCGCACCCGCAAATGGACGGATCAAAACGGGCAAGACCGCTACAGCACCGAAATCCGCGTAGACCAAATGCAAATGCTGGGCCGGCGCGAAGGCATGGGCGGCCCCGGTGGCGATGACGACGGTTACGGCTACGGCGGCAGCGCCCCCAGTGGCGGCTATACGCCACGCGCCGCAGCCCCTGCGCCAGCCGCACGCCAAATGCCGGCTGCGCCCGCCCCGTCTGACGGCGGCTTTGGCGATATGGATGACGACATCCCCTTCTAACCGCCCGCAGGCAGCCCGCAACACGCCTTGTCAAAAACGCACCCCGGTGCGTTTTTTCACTGCCGCGCAAACACGGCGCACCCGTGCGGGCGGCCTGGCTCGCGCAAGGATGAAACGAGATGACATTTCTGGCCATTGACATTGGCAACACTCGCCTGAAGTGGGCCTGTTACGACAAGCCGCAGCCGGGCGCGCACATGCTCGCCCACGATGCGCACTTTCTGGAGCAGATCGACACGCTGTCTGAAACCGCCTGGAAAAACCTGCCCGCCCCCGACTGCATGCTGGGCTGCGTGGTCGCGGGCGATGCGCTCAAGCGCCGTGTGGAAGAGCAACTGGAAATATGGCCCAATCTGCAACCGCGCTGGGTCGTTGCCCGCAGCGAATGCGCCAGCCTCATCAACGGCTATGACATACCTGGCCGCCTGGGCGTAGACCGCTGGGTCGCCATGATCGGCGCGCGCCGCCACATGCTGCAAGCCACGGCTGGCAGCCCCCCGCGCCCGCTGGTCGTGGTCATGGTCGGCACAGCCGTAACGATTGAAGCCATTGACGCACAAGGAAAATTTCTGGGCGGCTACATCCTGCCCGGCCACGGCATGATGCTGCACGCGCTGGAAAGCGGCACCGCCGGCCTGCAACACATGCCCACGGGCAAGGTGGTGACATTTCCCACCAACACCAGCGACGCCCTCACCAGCGCAGGCACCTTTGCACTGGTAGGCGCTGCGCAACGCATGGTGCGCCATGTGCAGGAACATTGCGGCACAGCCCCCATGTGCCTGATGACGGGCGGCGCAGGCTGGAAGCTGGCCCCCTATATGGAAACCCCGTTCGAACTGGTGGAATCGCTGATTTTTGACGGCCTGCTGGTGCTGGCGGCAGAGCAAGGGCTGTAAAAGCGCATACACATGCCCACCGAAAGCAGCACCTCGCCGTGCGAAAAACGGTTTTGATGGCTGCCCTGTGCTTTTGGGCTTGCGCACACACTCGCGAGCTTGCGCCCCATCTTTCCAAGGGATGGGAGCCTATCAACAGCGCGAAAAGCGACCTGAGCGGTAACGGCAAACCCGATGCAGCCCTGGTATTGCCAGCGCAGGATGCATTCCACACCATCAAAGCGCCCCAGAGAAGCAGCGAGTGCGCAAAACGCGGTTTGAAATAGGCTGATGGCGCAAAACGCAGGTCATAGCCTTTTCCCCCGCGCGATGGCGAGTATTTGCAACACGGCAGGCCTCGCTCCTATCCGCTTGAGGCACGCCGTGCGGAGACTTTGAATAGGCGCTAAGCCCTTGGCTCAATCCTCATGCGCCTTCCAGCGCAGGGCCTGCGCATATAAATGGTTGCGTGCCGCGCCTGTAATTTCGGCAGCCAGTTTGACTGCGGCTTTGGTCGGCAGCTCTTGCAGCAGCAGGCGCAGCACCCGTTCTTGCTCAGGCGACAGCGATTCTTCTGCTGGCGCATCTTCAGCTACTTGCTGGGGGTGCAACACCAGCACAAACTCGCCTTTGCTGCGCTCGGGCGCGGCCTGCATCCACGCCAGCAGCTCTGCGGCGGGCATGGTCGTGATGTGTTCAAACTGTTTGGTCAGCTCGCGCGCCAATGTCACAGGCCGCGCGCCCCAAGCGGCCAGCTCGCCGCACAAGGCGGCCATGCGGTGCGGGGCTTCCAGCAGCACCACGGCGCGGCGTTCGGCCTGCAAGGCGGCCAAGGCTTGCTGGCGCTCGCGCCCCTTGGCGGGCAAAAAGCCCGCAAATACCCAGCCTCCACCGGCACCGGCTACGCCACTGGCCGCTTCCGTGGTGTCGGCTCCGCTGGCGCACAGGGCGGCTGTTACGCTGCTGGCGCCCGGTATGGGCATGACGCGCAAGCCGTTGGCCTGCACTGCCCTGACCAGGCGTGCGCCCGGGTCGCTGATGGCGGGCGTGCCCGCATCGCTGACATAGGCCACGCGCCGGCCTGCCTGCAAGTGCTGCACTACGGTTTGCGCGGCAGCCTGCTCGTTGTGCTGGTGCAGGGCCAGTAGCTGGCTTGCCGGGCGCTGCATGCCCCAGGCACGCAGCAGGGCCTGGGTGTGGCGGGTATCCTCACACGCCAGCACATCGGCCATGTGCAGCACATGCAGGGCGCGCAGGCTGATGTCGGCCAAATTGCCTATGGGGGTGGCCACCAGATACAGACAGCCTTGCGGATAAGATTGGCTGCCCGCCACAGCCGCCGCGACTTGCAGGGCATGGGGCAGGCCCGCCTGGGAGGAAGCATTCACAAATGGGGCTCTTTCATCGCATTCAACAATTCATCACGCCCGATCAGCCAGCCGGCCAGCGTGATACGGCGGCACAGCCGCACGCGCACAAGCCATCGGCCAGTCAAGCAGCAGATCACCCAACGGCTCGCCCTGCCAACCGCCCTGCGGCAAGCCGCCATTTGGCAGGCCAAGCAGCCGAAACGGCGGCTATTGCCTGGTTACAGCAGCAAGGCTTGGCGTTGTTGGAGCGCAATTACAAAACCCCGGGCCGGGGCGGCGGAGAAATCGACGCCATTATGCGCGCAGACGATGGCACGCTGGTTTTTGTGGAAGTGCGCCTGCGCACGGGGCAAGCCCACGGCGGGGCGGCGGCCAGTGTGCATGCCGCCAAGCAGCGGCGCATCGTCCATGCGGCGCAGCATTATTTGCAGCAGTTTGCCCATACCCCCGCCTGCCGTTTTGACGTGATGGCCTGCGACAGCCCCGGCCCACCCTGGCGGTGGACGTGGCTGGTTGCCGCCTTTGACGCAGCTTGATACAGGGTGCGGCTTGCAGCCTCTGTATCATCACGCCATCAAGCACATCCAGCTCCGCGCATATCATGTGTCCTTGTTCATGCGCTTTTGTTCATGTGCCCCTGTTTGTTGATGACCGCCCGCAAGCGCGCGCGGTCTGCCCTTTGAAGGAGTTTTTGCCATGCCTTGGTCTTTTTCCGCTTCCCGATCCGCAGCGCCCCGGCGCTGGCCTGCCCTGCTGCGCACCGTGGTGATCAGCGCCGCATTGGCCGGCAGCCTCAGCGCCTGTGTGCCGCTGGTGGTAACTGGCATGGTCGGCGGCCTGCTGCTGGCGACCGACCGGCGCAGCGCAGGCGCCCAGATTGACGACGAAGCCATCGAAATGCGCGGCAGCAGCCGCATCAGCGCGGTGCTGCAAAATCGCGGCTCGGTCAGCATTACCAGCTACAACCGCGTTGTGCTGCTCACCGGCCAGGTCTATTCGCAAGCAGACCGTGATTTGGTCGAGAACACCGCCAAAACCCTGCCCAATGTGCGCTATATCGTGAATGAGATCGATGTGGGCTACCCCTCGTCTAGCACGGCTTCCGATGCGCTGACCAGCACGCGCGTGAAAACGGCTCTGGTCGGCAGCCGCAATGTGCGCTCCAACGCCGTCAAGGTCACTACGGAAAACGGCGTGGTGTACCTCATGGGCACCGTTACGCAGCAAGAAAGCGATCAGGCCGCCCTGGTTGCCAGCGGCGTGAGCGGAGTGCGCAAAGTCGTCAAGGTTTTTGAAATCGTCAGCGACGCTGCCATGAACAGCCCCCTGCCCATCAGCACGGTTCCGGCCAACGCCACGCCTGTAACACCGACTGTGCCGGGCACCCCTGCCGCGCCCGGCACGCAGCAGCTGGTGCCGGTAGCGCCCGTTGCACCGCTAACGCCCGTTGCCCCCGGCGCGACTACGCCGTAAGCACCCCGCGCCGCCATGAAAAAACCGCTGCATTTGCCGTGCAGCGGTTTTTTTTGCAGGCTTTGCGGGCGCGGATGGCGGCAAGTCCGGTTTGCCAATCCAATTAACAACAATCCAACAGCAATCCAATTGACAGTTTCGGTTTAAAAATTCCGTTTACGGATTCGGGCCAGCCGGCAAGGCCACGCAAAACCGTCAAGCCTTGCCGTGGCGCTTTGCTTTCGCTGTATTACATGCGGTGGAAGGTGGCCTTGCCCGTTTCCTGCTCCCAGCGTGATTTGCAATTCACGCAGTGCGAGGTTTGCGGCTCCAGCTGCAAGCGGGCAAAGCCGATGTCTTCGCCGCATTCGTCGCACAAGCCATACGTGCCTGTCGCGATGCGATCCAGCGCCAGCTGAATCCGGTTCAGATCAAACACATTCAGGTCGCTCAACGCCATATCGACTTCGCGATCCGAATTGCGTTGCGGCGCATCGTCGCCGTCTTGCAAAAGCACGGCACGTGCATGCTCGGCTCGCGTTTTCCCTTCGTGAACCTGCTGCAAACGCTGCTCAATCTCTGCCTTGCGCTGCAACAGCACGGCCTGCAATTCGGCCAATTGGGACGCGTCCAAACGAGTATGCATAAAACTCCTCCTTGCCGTAACGGCACAACAACCATAAAAAATGAATAATAGTTACATTGTGCTGCACCCGCACGTTCCAGGCAAGCCTTTCGGGCGCAAAAAGCAAACAAACGCCTTCTTTGCTTGCGCGGGGCGCTTGTTTAAAATTTAAGCAAGTACAATGTCGCGCTTTTGCCCACCCGCACGCATGCAAATCGGCCACATCACCCCCGACAACCCGCTTTTTGTCGCCCCCATGGCGGGGGTGACGGATCGGCCGTTTCGGCAACTGTGCCGCCAGTTTGGCGCGGGCTATGCCATCAGCGAGATGGTGACGTCGCGGCGCGATTTGTGGCACAGCCTCAAAACCTCGCGCCGCACCGACCATGCGGGCGAACCCGGCCCCATTGCCGTGCAGATTGCGGGCGTGGATCCGGCAGAAATGGCAGAAGCCGCCCGCTACAACATCGACCGCGGCGCCCAGATCATCGATATCAACATGGGCTGCCCTGCCAAAAAAGTGTGCAAAAAATGGGCCGGCTCTGCCCTGATGCAAAACGAGCCGCTGGCCCTGCAAATTATCGAAGCGGTCGTGGCCGCCTGCGTGCCGCACAAAGTGCCCGTAACGCTCAAGATGCGCACGGGCTGGTCTGCCCAGTGCCGCAACGCCGTGGCGCTGGCGCAAAAAGCCGAGGCAGCCGGCATCGCCATGCTGACCGTACATGGCCGCACGCGCGAGCAAGGCTACAAGGCAGAGGCCGAATATGCCACCATTGCCGCGGTCAAGGCGGCCGTTCGCGTCCCGGTAGTGGCCAATGGCGATATCGATAGTCCGCAAAAGGCCGCCTGGGTGCTGGCGCACACCGGCGCTGATGCGCTGATGGTGGGCCGCGCAGCCATGGGGCGGCCTTGGTTGTTTCGCGAAATCGGCCACTATCTGCAAACCGGCCAACTACTGGTGCCCCCTGCCGTGGCCGAGGTGCGCGCCGCCTTGCAACGGCATCTGCAAGACCACTACGCGCTCTATGGCGAATACACCGGAGTGCGTAGCGCACGCAAGCATATTGCCTGGTACGCCGCCAGCCTGCCCGGCGGCGACGCTTTGCGGCAACACATCAACGGCCTGGAATCGGCCAATGAACAAATGCAGGCGGTAGACGATTTTTTTGCCGAACTGCAAAACCGGCATGTGCACCTGCCTGCAAGCACGCAGTCCGCCCGTGCCGAACACGCCGAGCTGCTGGCGGCCTGATGGCCGGCCACGCTCATCCACTGGTATTAACAACAAGAAAAGCGAGAGATTTTTTCCATGGCACAAGAAGAACTCCAGGCCTGCATCCGCAAGAACCTGGAAACCTATCTGGACGACCTGCAAGGGCAGGAGCCTTCCGGCATGTACGACATGCTGTTGCGCGTGGTAGAAAAGCCCCTGCTGGAGCTGGTGATGCAGCACACGCGCGGCAACCAGAGCAAGGCGGCGCAGTGGCTGGGCATTAACCGCAACACATTGCGCAAGCTGCTGCTGCAACACGGGCTGCTCACGCCCGCCGACCGTGCGTAAGCCCGCCTGCGCATGCAGCCGCAACCCGATTTCCACAAACCCCGAAAGGAGCTTTCATGACCACGCTCACCGCCCTGCTTTCCGTTTCCGACAAAACCGGCATCGTCGATCTGGCCCAAAACCTGCACGCACTGGGCGTGAAGCTGCTATCCACCGGCGGCACCGCCAAGCTGCTGGCCGATCACGGCTTGCCCGTGACCGAGGTGGCAGACCACACCGGCTTTCCCGAAATGCTGGATGGCCGCGTCAAAACCCTGCACCCAAAAATCCACGGCGGCTTGCTGGCGCGGCGCGACCTGCCCGAGCACGTATCCGCCCTTGCCACGCACGGCATTGCCACGATCGACATTCTGTGCGTCAACCTCTACCCCTTTGAGGCCACTGTAGCCAAGCCCGGCTGCACGCTGGCCGATGCGATCGAAAACATCGACATTGGCGGCCCGGCCATGGTGCGCTCGGGCGCCAAAAACTGGAAAGACGTAGCCGTGCTGACCGACGCCAGCCAGTACGCCCAGGTCGTGGCCGAACTCAAGGCGCACGGCAGCGTCAGCCTGGCAACCAAGTTCGCGCTCTCGGTCGCGGCCTTCAACCGCATTGCGCAGTATGACGGCGCCATCAGCGACTACCTCTCATCCATTGCTTTTGACGAAGCGCACATCAACGGCACGCCTGCGCGCCAGCTCTTTCCCGCGCAAAGCAACGGCATGTTCGTCAAGGTGCAAGACCTGCGCTACGGCGAAAACGCCCACCAGCAAGCCGCCCTGTACCGCGATTTGTATCCCGCCCCCGGCAGCATCGTGACTGGCCAGCAACTGCAAGGCAAAGAGCTGAGCTACAACAACATTGCCGATGCCGATGCCGCGTGGGAATGCGTCAAACAATTCGACGCGCCGGCCTGCGTCATCGTCAAGCACGCCAACCCCTGCGGCGTAGCCGTGGGCAAAGATGTCGCCGAAGCCTACGGCAAAGCCTTCCAGACCGACCCCACCAGTGCATTCGGCGGCATCATTGCGCTCAACCGCCCGCTGGACGGCGCTGCGGCCGAGCTGATCGTCAAGCAATTTGTCGAAGTGTTGATGGCGCCCGACTTCACGCCCGAGGCGCTGGAAATCTTCAAGCCCAAAAGCAATGTGCGCCTGATGAAAATCGCCCTGCCGCCCGGCGGCGAGCGCCCGTGGGACAAGGGCCAAAACGCTATGGATGCCAAGCGCATCGGATCGGGCCTGCTGCTGCAAACGGCCGATAACCACGAGCTGGCACTGAGCGATCTCAAAGTCGTGACCCAAAAGCACCCCACCCCCGAACAAATGCAAGACCTGCTGTTTGCCTGGAAAGTCGCCAAGTTCGTGAAAAGCAACGCCATCGTCTTCTGCAAAGGCGGCATGACCATGGGCGTGGGCGCAGGCCAGATGAGCCGCCTGGACTCGGCCCGCATCGCCAGCATCAAAGCCGGCCACGCCAAGCTGAGCCTGCAAAACACCGCCGTGGCCAGCGATGCGTTCTTCCCCTTCCGCGACGGCCTGGACGTTGTCATCGACCACGGCGCAAGCTGCGTCATCCAGCCGGGCGGCTCCATGCGCGACCAGGAAGTGATCGACGCAGCCAACGAGCGCGGCGTTGCCATGGTATTTACCGGCGTGCGCCATTTCCGCCACTAAGCGCTGGGCAGGGCATGCCTGCCGCGCGCCCTGCTCCGCCGCCTGCTTACGGCAAGCTCGCGGCAGGTGGTCGGCAACAGGCGATTTGCCCTATCCCCTTGTCACAACGCGCTGCTTGGCAGCGCGCTTTTTTATGCGCAACATATATACCTAGCATGATGCCATCCGCTGGCACCGACACGCACCAAGACCATTCCCAAACGGCCACATCTAGGGCCAAATCAAGCAAGGGATGTTGAAATCGCCCCAGAGGCGAGAGCGAGCAAAAGAAGCCGAAAGCTTTTTTCGCGGGCTTGGGGGACTTTGGCGGTTTGGACGCAATCAGTCCGTTTGGCTGGGCATACCTAACCACACAATCAGCAACCCCAGCACCTGCGCAGCCAGCAGCACCAGCACCGTTGCATGCCACTGGCCGCGCACATACGCCAGCCCGCACAGCCAGGCACCCAAAAAGCCGCCGCTGTAATACGCCATGTAATACAAACCGCTGGCCAGCGACCGGCCTTTGCTCACCCGGCTGGCGATAAAGCTGATAGTGGCCGATTGGGTTATGAACACCCCACTGGACATAACGGCCAGCGCCCCAATCACGCCAGGCACGCTTGGCAGCAAGGTCAGCAGCAGGCCGCACATAGATAGGCACAGGGCCAGCCCCATCGTGCCGCGAAAGCCCCAGCGCGCCAGCAACCTGCCCGCCAGCGGCGTAATCAACACGCCCAGCAAATACACGGCAAACACATTGCCCAGCTGCGCCGTGCTCAAGCCATAAGGCGGCGCGGCCAAATGCAGATTGACAAACGTAAAGCAACCCACCAGCGAAAACAGCACGCACAGCCCCAGAGCGCACGCCGCCTGCACCGAGCGATTGCGCACATGCTGCCCCAGCATCTGCAAGCCTGCCTGAATATTTGCATTGGGCACGAAACGGCGCGACGCGGGCAACACCTTGGCCACCAACACCGCCCCCAGCAGATTGGGCAAGGCCAGCAGCAAAAAGGCTTGTCGCCACGGCATCCATTCGCTGAAATGCCCGATCAGAAAACGCCCCAAAAAACCACCCAACACCGTGCCCGCCACATAAAACGACATGGCACGCGCCATATTACGGCCCTGAAACTCCTCGCCCAAATACGCAATCAGCACCACGCTAATGCCCGGCACCGCCAGCCCCTGCATAAAGCGCAGCGCAACCATCTGCCACATGCTGCCAGCCACGGCAATGGCGGCTGTCGCCAGCCCCAGAAAGAAGATGGAAAGCACAATCAGGCTTTTGCGCCCGACGGCATCCGAGCACATGCCCATGAATGGCGACACCAGCGCCACCGCCAGCACGGTTGCCCCCACCATATAACCGCCCTGCACCACCGTGGCCTGCAAGTCGCGCAGCAGCACGGGCAAAATGGCCTGCACCGAATACACCTGCACAAAGGCAAGCGATCCGATCAGCGCCACCGTAAACAACAGCGCATAGCTGGGGGAGTAATCTTCGTCAGACAAAGCAAAAGAATCAAAAAATGCAGCAAGGGCCACCTTGCCAGGCAACCAGCACGGCTCACCCACCGCGCCAGCCTGGCAGCCACCGCTGTGCAACCACCAGCCTTGTAACTGCCGACCCTATAGCTGCCAACCGCTCGCCGTCACATGACGCTTGCCATACAAGTGCACAGCACCCATCGCCTGGCATTGTGCCTTGTTTCAAGAGCACAAACAGAGCAAGCACAGACACGGAACAAGCGCCGCTTTGACCAAGCCAGACACTTCTCATCAGCCCCGATATGGTCTGATGCTGTTACGCCGCCATGCGGTAGATATATGCCCTGCCTCTACCACAAACATACGCTTGAGATGGCGCACGTCTGCCAAGGCCAGCGTCCATCCACCGCTCCATGCAACGCCAAGGTTGAAGCAAACACGGCTGGCTTGGTGTTGTTGCTTTGTGCCGGCGCGTTGTTTCACGAATGTATAGCACCACGCAGGTATGGCAACGCAGACATCCACGCTGCTGCCTCACCGTGTGCTTACCGTTCCAGAATGCGCGCCAACGCGGCGTCTTTGTCTTGCCACAGCCCGTTGATCCAGCGCTGCACCCGCGTGCGCGAGGCGGCAGGTTTGCCTTCTTGCGGCAATAGTTCGGCAGGGATGGGCATGGCCCGCACCTGCACCACAACGGCTTGCAGCCGGCCGGCCATTACATCAATAAAGCTGGGCACGCCCTGGGGGTAGGCGATGGTAACGTCCAGCAAGCTGGCGAAGGTGTTGCCCATGGTTTCGAGGGTAACGGCCACACCGGCCGATTTGGGCGGCAGCAGGTGTGCATAGGGCGATTTGCTTTCGCGGTGCTTGTCGGCGGTAAAGCGCGTGCCTTCTACAAAGTTGATGACCGATGTGGGCACGGTTCGGAATTTTTCGCAGGCTTTGCGGGCATCTTCCAAGTCTTTTTTCGTGTTTTCGCCGCCGCCGCGCCGCATGAAAGGAAAGTCCAGCGCCCACCAGACGATACCCAGCAGCGGAATGTAGGCCAGCTGCTGCTTGAGAAAAAATTTCAGAAACGGAATGCGGTAGGTAAATACTTTTTGCAGCACCAAAATATCCACCCAGCTTTGGTGGTTGCCGATGACCAAATACCACTTTTGCCGATCCAGCCCTTCGGGCAGCTGTACTTGCCAGCGCACGGGGTTCACCCAATCGATCCAGCACCGGCTGCACGCGCACCAGATATCCGCAATGGCCGTCAATGCCCGGCTGCAAAAAATGCGCAGGGGCGGAATGGGCAACAGTTTGAGCACGATAAAGGGCAGCATCAGGCAAAAGCTGATGAAGGTGTTCAACGCAAAAAAGACGGTGGATGCAATGAGTTTGACAAAAGACATGGTTCACCCAAGAGATGGTTCCTGACGCATCTGGCCGAAACTGTAAAGGATGCCGCGCACCGGCTAACAACGCCCAGCCGAGTCTGCCTGCCGGCTCGGGTTGCTTTTTTGGTGCAAAGGCGCAATGGTATGCGATGCGCCCCACCCCTACGCAAATGCTTCGCGCAGCGCCTGTTGGGCGCAAGCCAGGGTTTCGTCAATATCGGCATCGCTATGCGCGGCGCTGACAAAACCTGCCTCGTACAAGGCGGGGGCCATATACACCCCGCGCTGCAACAGGCCGTGGAAAAAGCGGTTGAAGCGATCGGCATCCGTTTGCATGACTTGCTGGTAATGCTGCGGCAGTTGCGGCAATAGAAAGAAGCCGAACATGCCACCTTCGCAATCGGCCGCAAAAGGCACGCCTTGCGCATCGGCCACGGCTTGCAGCCCTTGCACCAAGCGCCGCGTGCGCTTGGCCAGTTGCTCGTAAAAGCCGGGTTTTTGTATTTCGCGCAGCGTTGCCAACCCGCAAGCCGTGGCTACCGGGTTGCCTGACAAGGTGCCCGCCTGGTAAACCGCACCCAATGGTGAAATATGCTCCATCAACGCGCGTTTGCCGCCAAAGGCTGCCAGCGGCATGCCCCCGCCGATGACCTTGCCCAGCACAGTCATGTCAGGCTGCACGCCCAGCAAGGCTTGCGCGCCGCCCAGGCCGACCCGAAAGCCCGTCATCACCTCATCCAGAATCAGCACGGCGCCGTATTGCGTGCATAAAGCCCGGCAACGCTGCATAAACGCCGCGCTGGGGCGCACAAAATTCATATTGCCCGCAATCGGCTCCACGATCAGACAGGCAATATCTGCGCCATGCCGGGCAAAGGCTTGCTCCAGCTGCTCCACATGGTTGTATTGCAGCACCAGCGTGTGTTGCACCACTTCGGGCGGAACCCCGGCGCTGGTGGCTGCGCCCAATGTCGCCAGCCCCGATCCGGCCTTGACCAGCAGAGCATCCGCATGGCCGTGGTAGCAGCCCTCGAACTTGATCAGCAGTTTGCGCCCGGTAGCGCCGCGCGCCAGGCGAATGGCGCTCATCGCCGCTTCGGTGCCCGAGCTGACCAAACGCACCATCTCCATACTGGGCATGAGCCGCACAATGGTTTCGGCCAGTTCAATCTCGCGCTCGGTGGGCGCGCCGAATGAGAAGCCTTCTTGCACGGCCTTTTGCACCGCCTCCAGCACCGCCGGGTGGCCGTGCCCCAAAATCATGGGCCCCCAGGAGCCGATGTAGTCGATATAGCGTTGCCCTGCGGCATCCCACAAATAAGCGCCCTGCGCTCTTTGAATGAAGCGGGGCGTGCCGCCCACCGCGCGAAACGCCCGAACCGGCGAATTAACGCCCCCAGGGATGACTTGCTGCGCGCGCTCAAACAGCACGCGGTTGGGGTGATGCAAAGGAAGTGTTGATGACATATTTCTTCTAATTCAAATGCAAGGATACAAATATTTAACAAAACGCTTAAGCAAACTGCGCCAATCTGCTCTTACTCCGCGCAAGGCAGCTTGCTTCTTTCATTCTGTTTCTTTTTATACACACCGGCAGTATGCATGCAATTTAGCGATTGCAAGGCCCCAATTTACGCAACGGGCGGCAAACAACCATTCACTTTTCGTTCAGAAACCTAGCCCTTCCGGCTGGCAGTTTGGTGCTGCAAGTCTGGCGGCACTTGCCACATGCGACCTAGGCATGCGTTTTTCCAATCTTGTTGAGGGCCTGTGCAACCTAGTTTTGGAGGTGCGAACACACTCACAACGCCGCCCCACAAAGCTGCCAATTGAGGCGCTCTCCTTGGCTGCGGCTGGCGCTTTGGCCAGTAATTTTTGATCGCAACGCAGTCTTCAAAAAGGGAATAAACAGGCCCCGTGGTGCACAAAGACACGCTTTTAGGCCAAAAACATTCTTATTTTCAAGATGTGAGCAGTCTTCTGGCGCGGGGTGTGTAGAATGCGCAATAAAACGTAACAATTTGATGTTTATGAAATGATACGTTCAAGATACACGCTTCAAAGAACCCTACCGGCTACCGCGTTGGCTTGGCTCGCATCATGCGGCTTGGCTTTACAGGCAGCATGCAGGCCGGTATCCTGCCCACGTGCCCAATACACGGAGAGTGACCTTGAAAGTACTCGTAATTGACGACAGCAACACCATCCGGCGCAGTGCGGAAATCTTCCTGAAACAAGGCGGATACGAGGTACTGTTGGCAGAAGACGGGTTTGACGCCCTCTCCAAAATCAACGACACCCACCCCGACATCATCTTTTGCGACATTCTCATGCCGCGTCTGGACGGCTACCAGACCTGCGCCATCATCAAGCGCAACCAAAAGTTTGCACACGTGCCAGTCATTATGCTGTCATCCAAAGACGGCGTATTCGACAAGGCGCGCGGCCGCATTGTGGGGTCTGACCAGTACCTGACCAAACCGTTTACCAAAGCCGAGCTGCTTTCAGCCGTCGAGTCTTTCACGCACAAGGAGTAAGCGATCATGCCTATTCAGCATGTATTGATTGTTGATGATTCCAAAACCGAGCAGATGTTCATATCCAGCATCATCAAAAACCAGGGTATGACCGTATCCTTTGCAGACAACGGCGATGCCGCCATGGTTGAGCTGGAACGCCAAAAACCCGACCTGATTCTGATGGACGTGATCATGCCCGGCAAAAACGGCTTTCAGCTCACGCGCCAAATCAGCAAAGACGAGCGCTTTGCCGACATTCCCATCATCATTTGCACCAGCAAAAACCAGGAAGTAGACAAGGTTTGGGGTCTTCGGCAAGGCGCACGCGCCTACGTCACCAAACCCGTCAATCCAGACACATTGCTGGCAAAAATCCGCGAACTTGGCTGACCTGCCTGCGCGCCCTTGCTTCACATAAAAACTGATCATGGCCAATCGACAAGCACTACGCGACCTGCAACAGCGCATCGCCACACTGCTGCAACAAGCCAGCAGCGAAGAAGCGTCTATGGCCTCTTGGCTGGGCGTGCGCCTGGGCGGGCGCCGCTTGCTGTTGCCCTTGCAACAAGCGGGCGAGATTTATGCCATGACAACCATTTACCCCCTGCCCTATACCAAGCCCTGGTTTTTGGGCGTGGCGCACTTGCGCAGCCATGTGTACAGCGTGATTGATTTGGGTGCTTTTTTACCAGCGGCGACAGCTGTGCCTCAACCTGCCACGGCCTCATCTGCCGAACGGGGCAAGGCACGCCTGATTGCCTTGAACGAAGGGCTGGGCATGAACATTGCTTTTCGCGTAGACGCGCTGGAAGGCTTGCACAGCCGCGATTCGTTCGCACGCTCAGAAGCGCCACCGCAAAACGCCACACCGCATCAAGGGTCTGTTTTTATTGACGCCCAAGGCACCGCTTGGCAAGAAGTCAATCTGCTGGCACTTGTTCAAGACAACCAGTTTCTCGATATTGCTGCCGCCCCGGCCTCGGCAGCACATGCTTTGCCACATTGAGCCACATTGGACATAAGGTACTGCTCATGAAAGAAAATCAACTCAACAACGACTCGCAAGAACTCCTTCTGACGGAAGAAGAAGAGTTTTCCGACACGCTGATCGGCGACGACGAGTCACCCGAGCCCCAAGAGTCCGAAAACGAGCTTTTCCGCAAAGAAGAAGGCAGCGGCACTTTTGTTCCGCCCATACTGGATGTACAGCAGTATCTTGAAACATACAAGCAGCAAAACATCACAGACAACATTTTCATTCCCATACTGGGCAACAGACATGCTTCGGCGCACCGCCGCATTTTGTACATTTTGGCCTTCTTGTTCTTTGTCATAGCCGTCGGGCTGGGCACGTACACCTTTATCCAGGAACGCAACCGACACACCCAGCAAATGACAGGCAGTGCCCTGCACATCAATGCAAACAGCCTCACGCGCAACGTGGACATGGTTGCAACAGGCAACCAGAGTGCTTTTGGCAGAGTAAAAGAAATTTACGACGACATCAGCCAAAACATCGCGCAACTCAGCAGCATGGGCGGCAAAAATATGGCCGTCATCCAAAAAAACCTGGGCAACCCGCTCGCGCCAGATATTGCCACCATCCTCGCACAAGAAAAAACACTTCCGCCCTTAATGGATGCGGCAAAAGGTGCCTTGGTCGATAAATATGGAATACAAACGCAAATAGATACGCTGAAACAGGCGCTGATCCAACGCAACGCGCCCGCCAACCAGGCCTTGGCTGTCAACAGATTGAGCATTTTGATTGATAGCATTGAAAACTCCATCATCCACACAGTGATCAACCCCAAGCCCCCTGCCGAAGACGTACAACTAACCATAGGCAACGACCTGAAAAGCATTGACAATCTGATAAACGCGCTCACTCGCGGGGACAACAGCTTGGGCATTGCGCCCTTGCTCCCTGCCGAACAAGAAGTGCTGAAAAAATTTGCCCAGCTCTATGAGCCATTTAAGGCAAAAGCACTCTTGTTGCAAGAAAACGAGTCATCTCTGTTCGCTTTGAAGCACGCACACCAACGTGTGCTCAGCGGCGTGCAAGAAGCCTTGCCCCATATCCAGGCGTTGAACCAGCAGCTGCGTATTTCTGCGGACAAAACTTCCCTGATGACATGGGTGTTTTATGCCACAGCTGGTTTATCCAGTCTGCTGGGACTGCTAGCCCTTGCTGGTGTTATCTACGTATCGCAGGCGGACGCCCACCAGATGCGGCTGCGCCAGAAAATAGCTGAGGAAGAAAACGGTCGCAACCAAGCTGCCATTTTGCGCCTGATGGACGAACTGCAGACCATTGCAGACGGCGACCTCACCCACGAAGCCACCGTAACGGAAGAAATCACGGGCGCCATTGCTGACTCGGTGAACAACACGGTAGAAGAATGGCGCACATTGTTAGGCAACGTGCAAAACATGGCCGACAAAGTGGCGCAAACCAGTGCCGACGTAGAGCTGACTTCGGCCATCCTGCTGGAGGCCTCTGCAGAACAGCTACAAGCGATTCGCGACACGGGCCAGTCCGTACTTGACATGGCCAAGCGCATTAATGCCGCCTCTTACGAAGCTAAAGACTCTGCTCTGGTGGCCTTGCGTGCGCGCCAAGCTGCGGTTGACGGCCACAGAGCCGTGCAAGACTCCATCCACGGTATGAACCTGATTCGCGACCAGATTCAAGACACCTCCAAACGCATCAAGCGGCTGGGCGAATCTTCGCAAGAAATCGGTGAAATTACCGAACTGATTTCCGACATTACCGAGCAAACCAACGTGTTGGCGTTGAACGCCGCCATTCAAGCTGCCTCTGCGGGTGAAGCTGGCCGCGGCTTCTCTGTCGTAGCGGAAGAAGTGCAGCGCCTGGCCGAACGCTCAGCCGAAGCGACCCAACAGATCGCCGAGCTGGTCAAAACCATTCAGAACGATACGCACGACGCTATCGCCGCGATGGAACGCTCAACCCAGGAAGTGGTACAAGGAGCAGCCCTTTCGGACAACGCCGGTAAGGCGCTGGAAGAAATCGACCGCGTATCCAGCAAACTTTCTGACTTGATTCAGCACATTTCTGCCACTACCAGCGAAGAAGCCAACCAAGCCAACACGGTTGCCAACAGCATTCAGCAGATCTTCTCGACCACCGAGCAAGCAACTGAAGGTACCCGTACAACCGACTTGACGATTCGCGAATTGACCAAAGTGGCGCAAGAGCTGCGTGCATCCATCGCGCGCTTCAAGATCAAATAACAAGGCAGCGGGCTGTGCAGCTTGCATGGCCCGCCAAACTTTGCGGAAAGTGCTTCGAGATGATTGAACAGGACAAGTTGCTGCAAACAGGCGGCCATGCATCCCCCCCTGCGGCTGTTGACCTGGGCCCATTGGCTTGGGTAGTGGATTCATTGCGCGACACCCTGCACGATGTGGGCGAGCAATTGTCCGCTTTCAGCCAAGAAGTAACCGCCGCCAGCGGCAGCCACATCACCACGCTGGACACTGCCGCCTTGCGCATGGCCGCCCAAAGCCTGCATGAAGCTGTTGGCGTACTGGATGTAGTTGAGCGCCCGGCAGCAGCCAAAGTCGTGGGCGCCATGGAGCGTTGCGTGCAACGCTTCATCGCCAATCCCGAACTCTGCGTGCCAGAGGCAGCGCAAAAAGTCTCGCAAGCGGGGGCGTCGGTACTCGATTACCTCTCCACCCTGTTGAAAGGGCGGCCCGACTTTTCGCCCGGTCTCTTCCCTGCCTACCAGGCTGTTGCGCAACTGGCCCATATCGACCGCATCCACCCCGCCGATTTGTGGCATGCCCCTTGGCAATGGCTGGAAGTGCAGGACTTTGCACCCGCCGCCAGCGCGCAATCCGCAGGCGCGGTCTCGTCGTTTCTGGACGGCGTGCTGCAAATGTTCCGCTCCGGCGGCACAAACGGCGCCGAGCAACTGGCTGGCCTCACACAGCAGCTCTGGCAAAAAAGCAGTGCTCACAAAGAACGTGTGTTCTGGCAACTGGCCGGCGGTCTGTTGCAACTCCAATCCGCCCAGGCGCTGGATTTTGACGACCAGCTCAAACGCCTGCTGTCACGCATTGCCGTGCAGTACGACTTGCTGCAACAACAGTCCGGGCAAGTTTCCGAGCGCCTGGCGCAAGACGTTTTGTATTTCATCGCACTGGGCCATAGCCAAAAATCTGCTACCCCTGCGCCGTTGGCACAAGCCATTGCTCACCGTTACCAACTGGATGACATCGCCGTCAGCGACTATAAAAAACTGCTGTACGGAACAGAAGATCCGGCTCTGCGCCAGCGCTTGCGCGAGGCCATTAGCACCTTCAAGGATTTGTGGTCTGACGTTAGCGCAGGCAACACGCACAAAATCCAGATTCTGCACACCCAAACCGATGTTTTGCTGCAAAGCCTGAACGCCTTGTGGCCTGCCGCCGCGCCTTTCTCTGGTGTGTTACAGAGCATCACGGCGCACATTGCTCAATCGGGGCAAGCGCCCCACCCCGACGTTGCCATGGAAGTGGCAACCGCCATCCTCTTTCTGGAAGCATCAGCAGAAGACACCCCTGCCGACAGCCAGCAGTTTGACGAACGCATTGCCCTGCTTGCGCAGCGCCTGGAAGCCGTGCAGCGCAGCGAACAGATGGAGCCACCCACCGAATGGATGGAAACGCTCTACGCACGGCTCAACGACCAAAGCAGTCTGGAACAAGTCGTTGCCGAAGCGCGCACCACCATCAGCGAAGTGGAGCAAGCGCTGGACGACTTCTTCCGCCATCCGCAAAAAACGGATCAGGCCGATGAATCCAGCGCCAAGCTCGACAAAATCGCTGGCGTTTTGTTGGCGCTCAATTACGAAGATGCCAGCAAAGCCACTACCGTGATGTCGCGGCAAGTGCAACAACTGGTAGAGGCTTCGCGGCAAACCGGCTCCATCGATGCGCTTGAAGACCAGTACACCGTGCTGAAGCTAGGCAACAGCCTGGGTACCCTGTCCTTCATGCTCAACATGATGGTCTACCAGCCCGCATTGGCCAAGGCACAGTTCTATTTCGACGAAGAAACGCAAGAGCTGGCGCACCGCAACGTAGCAGTGCCTGCCAACGCGCCAACCGATGATGCCGCCACGCCTGCAAGCGACGCTGCGCCGGCCGCCAGCTCCACCAGCGCCCAACTGGGGCAAACACATATCCCCGCGCTGGACGATCTGGTCAGCGCGCAAGCCGCCGGCACCTTGTCCGCCGCCACGGCCACCGAACAACTCGGCGATGTGATCCAGCAAGCCGAACTGGCCGGTCAGCCCGCGCTGGCGCAACAAGCACGCCAGGCGCTTGACAGCATCCAAGCCGCCGAGGCCGAAAACCCCGAGGCACTAGCGCAAGCCGTTTCTGCACTCGCGCCCACACCCGCCGCACCAGCGCTGCCCGACGACGGCATCATCGACGCCCCGATCGAAGAAGAAGACCTGCGCGACATCTTTTTGGAAGAAGCGGCAGAAGTCATCGGCAACGCCTTGAGCGCCATTGAGGCCCTACACGACAACATGGCCGACACCGCGCAGCTCACCAATCTGCGCCGCGCCTTCCATACCCTCAAAGGCAGCGGGCGCATGGTGGGGCTGGCCTCGTTCGGCGAGGCCGCCTGGGAAATGGAGCGCACCCTCAATGGCTGGCTGGCAGACGCCAAGCCCGCTACCCAGCCCCTGCTGCAATTGGCGACCGATGCGCTAGAGGCCCTGTCGGAATGGCGCGAATCCATCGCCCGCCAGGAAAAAACCCGCTGGCACCACGCCTACTTCAGCCAGCCCGCAGCAGCCATGCAAGAAAGCGGCACCTTTGTGCGCAT
>CAYUAF010000014.1:0-23215 GCA_964442555.1 uncultured Allobrachymonas sp. | reverse complement strand
GTTTTTGACACTGCCGGTAGACAAACCACTTGCCAGCGCACCAACGATCATGCCGTTGGAAATTGCGTTGCCAGCCGCAGGCATCTACACCAGTACCAGCAGCACTTTGCCGCTGCCCCGCGCTTATCAATCCCGCTCCCACGCCGTTTGACCTTTTTGCGGCGACACGTCGGTTGTGCCGCAAGCGCCCAACAGCAGCGCGCACAGCAAGGGGGAGAGGCAACGGGCCGGAGTCGGGCTTGGCCTCGCATGCCCATGTGCATTGCATTTTTCCCTTGCACCACAAGCCCCATGAAAAGGAGCCTGCTCACCCACCATCGCCTTTCAGCTCATGCAGTTGCGGCTTGCCACGGCAAGCTCCACAGCCCAAGCTCTACCTGCTGCGCCCAGAGCAAGGCTGTGAGCGTTTTGGCATCGGTTAATTCGCCGTTACGCACGCGCTGCAACAAATCCGGCAAAGAGGCGGCATACACCTGCAAGGCCTCGCCTTCGTCCAGCGCCTGCCCCTGGAATTGCAGGCCGCGCGCAAACCAGATGTCGATTTGCTCGTCGGAGTAGCCGATGCAGTTGTGCATCACGCCTGCCAGCGCCCATTCCCGGGCCGTAAAACCGGTTTCTTCGCGCAGTTCGCGCTGCGCGCTGGCAAGAGAAGGTTCGCCCGCATCGATCTTGCCAGCGGGGAATTCAATCATCGCCCGGCCTACAGGGTGCCGGTACTGGTATTCGATCAAGTAGCGCCCGTCTGGCAGGCAAGCCACCATCACCACCGCACCCGGGTGCCGCACATACTCGCGCCCCGCTTGCTGCCCGTTGGGCAATAGCACCGTGTCGCGCCAGGCGCGCAAAAAATGGCTGCGCAAAATCTGCTCGCTGTGCAGCAGTTGCTCGGTCAAGGCCGCTGGCCGCGCTTCCAGCTCCAGCGGCAGGGGCGGAACTGTTATGTCCATCACTGCATGCCGTTCATATGGCGCACCGCCAGCTCGCACAGCAACAACAGCTTGGCAGGCAACACGCCAAACAGCAGCAGCAACGCGCCGTTCAGGCTCAGCATGGCATGCACGTCGTACCGCCCGGCCAACGGCACATCGGCGGGCACCTGCTCGGCATCAAAATACATGGTCTTGATGATGCGCAGGTAGTAAAAAGCGCCTACCAGCGAAGTTAGCACGGCAAAAATGGCCAGCACCGTATGCTGCATGGTTTGCGCCGCCAGCAAAACCTGTATCACTCGGAATTTGCCGTAAAAACCGACGGTTAACGGCACGCCTGCCAGCGAGAGCATGCTCAGCGCCATGATGCCGGCGTACAGGGGGTAGCGCCGGTTCAGGCCGCTCAAATCCTGCATGTTTTCGCACTCGAACCCTTCACGCGACAGCAGCATGAGCACGCCAAAGGCCGCCAAGGCCGCCAGCACATAGCCCACCAGATAGAACATGCTGGCAGACATGGCATCCAGCAGCAGGCGATATTTGCCATCGGCAACGTGGCTCACGGCAAATACCAGCAACATGAAGCCGTTTTGCGCAATGGTGGAATACGCCAGCATGCGCTTGAGGTTGCTTTGCATGATGGCCGCCAGGTTACCCAGCAGCAACGAGCACACGCCCAACACCACCATCATCATTTGCCAGTGCTGCGCCAAATCCAGCAAGCCGCCCACCAACAGGCGCAACAGCACGACCAGCACGCCCAGCTTGGGCGCAGTGGCTACAAACAACGTGGCCGACGTAGGCGCGCCCTGGTACACATCGGGCACCCACATATGAAACGGCACCGCCCCCAGTTTGAAGGCCAAGCCGGCTACCACGAACACCAGCCCCAACATCAGAATGGGCGTTTGCACCGCCTGGTTGATGGACTGCAACAGCACTTGCGACAGATACATGGTGCCTGTTGCGCCGTACACCATCGACAAGCCGTAGAGCAAAAAGCCCGATGCCAACGCGCCCAGAATGAAATATTTCATCCCCGCTTCAGACGCCAAGGGGTTGTTGCGCCACAAAGCTACCAGCGCAAAACTGGCCAGGCCGGTCATTTCCAGGCCGAGATAAATCAGCAGGAAATGATTGCCGGACACCATGATGTAAATGCCCAGCAAGCCAAACAGCGAAAGGGTGAACAGTTCGCCGCCGCGCTGCAACATGTGCCGCTGCGCCGCATACGGCCGCGCATACACCAGCGTAACCATCAGCGTCAGCGTGGCCATGCACTTGATCCAACTGCCCAAGGTATCGGTCAGCACCATGTGGCCAAAGCCGTATACGGCCTTGCCGGCGCCCGGTTGCAGCAGCGACACGGCATACTGGGCCTGCCACAAGGCCAGTACCAGCAGGGTGGCCTGCGTCAGCCAATACGTCAAAGAGCGACGCGGGCTACGCACCCACAGGTCTGCCAGCGTAATCACGCAGGCCATTGTCAGCAGCGCCACTTCCGGCGCGATGACAGCCCAGCTTGTTGCGTCGATCATGCCTTGCCCTTATTCAGTTTGGAATTTTGGAAGTGGCTACGTGCTGCACCAGCTTGTTGACCGAGGCGTCCATGGCCTGGGTAATGGGCTTGGGATACACGCCCATGGCCAACACCGACACCGCCAGAATGCCAAGGAAGATCATCTCGCGCACATTGATTTCTTTCAGCGCGGCAACATGATCATTGCCCACCGGCCCCAAAAAGACGCGCTGCATCATCCACAAGGTGTAGGCCGCAGCCAAAATCAGCGAAGTTGCAGCGATCAGGCCCACCCAGAAATTGGATTTGACGGCGGCGATGATGACCGTCCACTCGCCCACAAAGCCTGCCGTGCCCGGCACGCCGAAGTTGCCGAACGCGAACAGGAAGGCCAGCGCCGCAAAACACGGCATGACATTGGTCACCCCGCCGTAATCGGCAATTTGGCGCGAATGCACGCGCTCGTACAGCACGCCCACGCACAAGAACATGCCGGGCGACACCAAACCGTGGCCCAGCATTTGCAGGATGGAGCCGGAAATGCCCTCTGCGCTAAACACATACATGCCCAGCGTTACATAACCCATGTGCGCGACCGAAGAATAGGCCACGAGCTTTTTCATATCCTGCTGCACGATGGCGACCAGGCCGATATACACCACGGCGGTTAGCGACAGCGCAATCATCAGCCACGCCCATTCGCGGGCGGCATCGGGCGCAATGGGCAACGCCATGCGCAAAAAGCCATAGCCACCGAGTTTGAGCATGATGGAGGCCAGCACGGCAGAGCCGCCTGTCGGCGCTTCCACGTGCACATCGGGCAGCCAGGTGTGCAGCGGCCACATGGGCAGCTTCACGCCAAAAGCGATGGTCAGCGCCAGCAGGATGAACGCCTGCTCTTTCATGCTCAGCGGCAGGTTTTGCCATGTCTGGATATCAAAGCTGTTGCCCGAAGCGGTGTACAGATACGCCATGGCCACCATCATGAACAGCGACCCCATGAAGGTGTAGAGGAAGAATTTGAACGCCGAGTAGATTTTGCGCGGGCCGCCCCAGATGCCGATGATGATGTACATGGGCACCAGCGTGGCTTCAAAGAACACGTAGAACAGCAACGCGTCTTGCACGAGGAAGGTGCCGTTGACCAAACCGGCCAGCGACAGCAGCGCGCCCATGAACTGATTCAGGCGGTAGTCGATATTCCAGCAGGCAATCACCACCAGCACGGTAATAAAGGTATTGAGCAGCACCAGCCAGAGCGAGATGCCGTCAATCCCCAAGTGGTAATTGCTGTTGATGGAAGGAATCCACTGCGCATACTCCACAAACTGCATGCCTGCTTCGGCATTGTTGAAGCCGACGTAAACCTGCAGCGATAGCGCAAAAATGGCCAGCGACGCCAGAAGCGCCCCCCAGCGCACCACCGGCACATATTTCTGCCCCGAAAACGCCGCGATGGCAAGGCCTGCAAAAATCGGCGCCCAGACCAACAAACTCAAGAGTCCCATTTTTTCTTTTCTCCTAGATCATCCAGACGACCCACGTCAGCAGAGCCAGCAATCCCAAAATCATGAATAAAGCGTAGTGGTACAGATAGCCTGTCTGGATACGGCGCACGCATGCGGCCACCGCACCCACGGCTTTCCATGACGCATTGACAAAGCGCGCTTCAATCACGCCTTCGTCACCACCCTTCCACAGCAAAGTGCCCACAAAGCGGCTGATGCCGGTCAGCACATCGTCTACCAGCCACACCAGCAAACGCTCCACCAGCATGCCCAATGCCTCGCCAATGTGGCGCAGCGTGCGGGTAATGCCTTGATCCAGAAACCACATCCAGGCGTTATCCACATAATGCCAAAGCGCCTCGCCCAACTTGCATGCGCCGCGCGCGACCACATCGATATAGAACCAGTCCAGGTAATACTTGTTCTCAAGCACCCGCACCAGCGGCGCAAACAACTGGCGCAGGCGAGCCGCCCACTGGTTGCGCCCCAGATACAGCACCGCCGCAGCCACTACGCCCGCCACCATGAACCAGAAAGGCGCCGTAACAAAACCGTGCATGGTCATGCCCAGCGGGCCGTGAAAGTCTTGCGCCAAAGTCTGCATGGCCGGATGGCGGGCAGCATCGATATGAATGGCATCTTGCAAGAAAGTGCCAAACACCAAAGGCTGCATCGTGAAGAAGCCGATCGCCACCGACGGAATCGCCAGAAGGGCCAGCGGCAAAGTCACCATCCACGGCGATTCGTGCGGCTTGCCGTCGCCGTGGTGATCGCCATGGTGGTCATCGTGATGATCCGCATGGTGGTGGGCATCGGGGTTTTCGTCGTAACGCTCGCGCCCCCAGAACACCAAAAAGTACATGCGCATGCTGTAAAAGGCCGTGGTCACTACGCTGAGCAAAGCGGCCCAGAACGCCAGCTTGGCCATGGGCTGGGTGCTGGCATGCAGCGCCAGAATGATGCCGTCTTTGGAATAAAAGCCCGAAAAAAACGGCATGCCGATCAGCGCCAGCGTACCCGCCAGCGAGGCCGCATGCGTAATGGGCATGTGTTTGCGCAGGCCGCCCATATAGCGCATGTCCTGGTTGTGGTGCATGGCCATGATGACCGAGCCGGCTCCCAGAAACAGCAGCGCCTTGAAAAACGCGTGCGTAAACAGGTGAAACAGCGAAACCGGATAGGCCGAAGCGCCCAGCCCCATGATCATGTACCCCAGCTGCGACAGCGTAGAGTACGCCACCACCCGCTTGATGTCGTGCTGAATCAGTCCCATCAGCCCCATCAGGAAGGCGGTTGCCGCGCCGATTGTCAGAATCACGTTCAGCGCCACATCGCTCAATTCAAACAGCGGCGACATGCGCGAAACCATGAAAATGCCCGCCGTCACCATGGTGGCCGCGTGAATCAGCGCCGAGCTGGGCGTGGGGCCGAACATGGAATCGGGCAGCCACACATGCAAAGGCATTTGCGCCGATTTGCCCATGGCCCCGATGAACAGGCAGATGGCAGCCACCGTCACAATCGACCAGCCCAGGCCCGGCATGACCGCGCCGGTGAACGCGTCTAGCCGCGCGAAGATTTCAACGTAATTGAGCGTGCCCGTGTAGGTGTAAATCAAGCCGATGCCCAAAATAAAGCCCAAGTCGGCCACGCGGTTGAGCAAAAAGGCTTTTTTGTTGGCAAAAATCGCGCCGGGCTGGTCGAACCAAAAACCGATCAGCAAGAAAGAAGCAACGCCCACCCCTTCCCAGCCGACAAAAAGCTGGAACAGGTTATTGCTCATAACCAAAATGAGCATGGCAAAGGTAAACAGCGAAATATAGGCAAAAAAGCGGTTGTAGCTGGCATCGCCATGCATATAGCCCGTGGAGTAGATGTGCACCATCAGCGACACGAAAGTCACCACGCACATCATCATGGCCGTCATGCCATCGACCATAAAGCCGATTTCCATGCGGAAATTGCCGATGCGCATCCACTCGTACACCGTTTGGTTGAAGCGCGCGCCTTGCGTGACCTGCCACAGCACCCAGAAAGACAAGGCGCAGGCCAAGGCCACGCAGGCGCTGGTGATGCCGTGCGCCGCCTTGTTGCCCAGCAACCGGCCGCCTGCTGCCGTGCCGAAAATGCCCACGGTTGCAGCCGCCGCCAGCGGTGCCAGCACAATCGTCAGCAAAACGGAAAGAGGAAGGGTCGTCATCATGTTCGGCGCTTACCCTTTCAACTCGCCCATGGCATCTGCTTCCGCACTGCCCCGGCCACGGAACAGCAAGACCAGAATCGCCAAGCCAATGGCCGATTCAGACGCCGCTACCGTCAAAATGAAAAACACGAAGACTTGCCCATGCAAATCGCCCAGATAGTGGGCAAACGCGACAAAGTTCATGCTGACTGCCAGCAGCATCAACTCGATGGCCATGAGCAAGACCACCAGGTTTTTGCGGTTCAGAAAAATCCCCACGATCGACAAGGCAAACAGCATGCCGCCCAAGGTGAGAAAGTGCCCCAGTGTCAGGTTCATGATGTTTTCTCCTGCCCTGCGGACGATTCGCTCCCGTCTGCGGCCTCTGGCGCCGCTGCGCGTGTCGGCTCCATTTTCACCAACCGCATGCGATCAGCCGCCTTGACGCTGACCTGCCAATGCGGCGACTGGTAGCGGCTGTCTTTGCGCTCGCGCAGCGTCAGGGCAATGGCCGCGATGATGGCCAGCAACAGCAGCACGGCGGCAATTTCCACAGGGTAGAGGTATTGCGAATACAGCAATTGCCCCAAGGCGTTGGTGTTGCCGATGGTTTCCGGCAGCACATGGCCGTCTGCCCCCAGCGTGGGGCGTGGCTGCACCACATGGCGGAAATTGACCATGAACACCGCGCCCAGCTGGACGATAAAGGCCGTGCCAATCGCCGCCGCCAGCGGAAAATGCTTCCAGAAGCCTTGCCGCGCCGCTTGTGTGTCGAAGCGGATCATCATCAGCACAAACAAGAACAGCACCATGACTGCGCCCACATACACCAGCACCAACACAACAGCCAAGAATTCGGCTTTGATCAACAGCCAAATAGCCGCCGCCTGAAAGAAAGCCAGCACCAGGTACATGGCCGCATGCACCGAGTTGCGCGAGGTGATCACGCGAAACGATGCCAGCAACAGCACGGTGGCAAAAACGTAAAACAGAACGGTCTGAATAATGTTCGTCATGACAATATGCCCGCCCTATTATCGATATGGCGCATCGGCCGCCTTGGCAGCGTCGATTTGCGCCTTGTAACGGTCGCCCACGGCAAGCAGCATGTCTTTGGTGAAGTACAAATCGCCGCGCTCTTCGCCGTGGTATTCAAAAATCGGCGTTTCCACAATCGAATCAACCGGGCAGCTTTCTTCGCAAAAGCCGCAGTAAATGCATTTGGTCAGGTCGATGTCGTAGCGTGTGGCGCAGCGCTTGCCGTGCGCATCTTCGGCCGATTCGATAGTAATGGCCTGCGCCGGGCACACGGCCTCGCACAGTTTGCAGGCAATGCAGCGTTCTTCGCCATTGTCGTAGCGCATCAGGGCGTGCAGCCCCCTGAAGCGCGGGCTAAGCGGCGTTTTTTCTTCCGGATATTGCAGCGTGAACTTGCGCTGGAAGGTGTAGCGCCCAGTCAGCCACATGCCCTTGAAAAGCTCCCACAGGGCAAAGCTCTTGACAAAATCCCACAGCGAAAACGCCGTAACCTGCTGGGCCTTTTGCTCCTGCAGCGATGCGATAGGTGGGGGTGTACTGTTTTTGCTCACTTCCAGATACTCCAGGAGGTTTGCATCCACGCACCGACAACAACCAGCCAGATCAGTGTGACGGGAATAAAGATTTTCCAGCCCAGACGCATGATCTGGTCATAACGGAAACGCGGGAAAGTGCCTCGAATCCAGATAAACACGCTTAACAGCACGAAGGTTTTCAGCCCCAGCCAGATCCAGCCCGTGTTCATCAGGCCCGTCATCCATTGCGGCAGGAAAGTGAGGTGCTCAAAACCGAAAGGCGCGCTCCAGCCCCCCAGGAACAGCAGGCTGGCCATGACGGAAAGCAGAATCATGTTGGCGTATTCGGCCAGGAAGAACAGCGCAAAGCCCATGCCGGAATATTCGACCATATGGCCGGCAACGATTTCGGCCTCGCCTTCCACCACGTCAAACGGGTGGCGGTTGGTTTCGGCCACAGCCGAAATCACGTAGACCACGAAAATGGGCAGCAGCGGCAGCCAGTTCCAGGACAAAAAGTTCAAGCCCCGGCTGGCAAACCAGCCCTGCGTTTGCCCTTGCACGATCACGCCGATATTCAGGCTGCCAGACACCATCAGCACCACCAGAATGCAAATGCCCATGGCAATTTCGTACGACAGCATTTGCGCCGAGGCGCGCATGGCCCCCAGCAGCGGATATTTGGAGTTGGACGCCCAGCCCGCCATGATGACGCCGTACACCTCCATCGACGTGATGGCAAACAGGTACAACAGCCCGGCATTGACGTTGGCCAGCACCAGATCAGGCCCGAAAGGCACCACGGCCCAAGCCGCCATGGCGGGCATGATGGTCATGATCGGGCCGAGGTAGTACAGGAATTTGTCCGAACGATCAGGCCGGATAACCTCTTTCAGCAGCAGCTTGACGATGTCTGCTACCGGCTGCAACAGCCCCAGCGGCCCCAAACGGTTGGGCCCCAGGCGTACTTGCATGAAGGCGATGAGCCTGCGCTCCCACAGCGTCAAGAAAGCCACCGCGCCCAGCAAGGGTGCTACCACCAGGGCAATGCCCAATAGCGCCCAAACCACGGGCCACAGACCGGTTTGCCACCAGTCGGCCTGGCACCAGCTTAGGCCAAAGTGTGCGCAACCATCACGCCCCAAGGCGTAGAGCCAATCTCTCATGATTGCTCCTCCTGCGCTGGCAGAGCACTGCCCGCCGCGCGGCCATCGCGCGTGGCCTGCAAGGCAGGCGCGCGCCGCACCAGGGCATCCAGCTGATAGATGCTGGCGCAAACGGGGCGCTCACTGGCCAGCGCCACGGCCATGTCGGCATCGGTCTGGTTGCTCAAGCGTTCGGCATGCACAAAGTTGCCCGACAAAACGCCAGGTAGCGCACGCGCCAATACTTGCTGCGAGTTGTCGAAATCCAGGTTGGGCGCATCCAGCATGCGCGCCAACGCGCACAACACTTTCCAGCCTGGTCGCGTGTCAGCCAATGGCTTGACGACTGCGTGGAAGCTTTGCAGGCGGCCTTCGGCATTTACAAAGCTGCCCGAAGTTTCGCTAAACGGGCTGATCGGCAGTAGCACATCGCTGATGTCGAGATTAGTTTTGAAGGGGCTGAACGTAATCACGGTTTGTGCCGATTGCAGGCCTTGCAAGGCGGCCTCGCCCGCAGCGCAATCCCATTGCGGCTCCACATGCAGCAGCACCGCCGCCTTGAGCGCGCCTTCCGTCATCTGGCGGGCGTTCAGCCCGCCGGCCTGCGGCAATGCGCCCACATACTGGGCTCCTACGGTGTTGGCGGCTTCGGTCAGATAGCCCACGCGCGCGCCGGTTTGCTCGGCAATCCACTGCGCCAGCGCCAGCAGGCTGGAGGCCTGCGGGTGGTGCGCAGCCGCATTGCCCAGCAGCACAGCCTTGCTGGCACCCGTGAGCAAGGCATGCGCAATGGTGCTGGCAACGCTGGCCAACTCTTCGAGTTGCTCTGCCGCCCAATCCGCCTCGCTGCCTGCTTGCTGAATGGCGGGCAGCGGCACGCCTTTTTCAACCGCCACGGCAACGGCAATGGCGGCCAGCGCCTGCGTCCAACTTCTGCTATCGGTTTGCAAAACGGAGTGCACAGGCATGGCCCAATCAGGCGCGGCATCTGCCAGTGCGCACACCTGTGCGCCGCAGCGCACGGCTTGGCGAATGCGTTGGGCAAACAGCGGGTGGTCTTTGCGCAAATTGCTGCCGATGACCAAGACCCGATCGAGCGCCGACAGCTCGGCAATGGGCATGCCCAACCAGCGAACCTTGCCTTGGGGATCGGCAAATTCGGCGTGCCGCAAGCGGTAATCAATATTGCCACTGCCCAAGGCGCGCACCAGTTGCGTGGCCAACCACAGCTCTTCAACCGTGCTGTGCGGGCTGGCCAGCAGGCCCACACTGTTGGCACCTTGTTTTTCGGCAATGTCGCGCAGGCCGCTAGCCGTATATTCCAGCGCCGTTTGCCAATCCACTTCAAGCCAGCGCCCGTCTTGCTTGATCATGGGCGTGGTGAGCCGCTCTGCGCTATTGAGCGCCTCGTAGCTGAAGCGGTCGCGATCGGCAATCCAGCATTCGTTCACGGCTTCGTTTTCGAACGGCACCACGCGCATGACGCGATGGTTTTTGACTTGCACGATCAGGTTGGCGCCTGTGGAGTCATGCGGACTGATGCTCTTGCGCCGAGACAATTCCCACGTGCGCGCCGCGTAGCGGAAAGGCTTGCTGGTCAGCGCGCCGACGGGGCAAATGTCGATCATATTGCCCGAAAGTTCGGAATCGATCGAATCGCCAATGAAGGCTTCGATCTCGCTGTGCTCGCCGCGATGCGTCATGCCTAGCTCCATGTGGCCGGCAATTTCCTGCCCAAAACGCACGCAGCGCGTGCATTGGATGCAGCGGTTCATTTCCTTCATGGAAATGAGCGGCCCAACATCTTTGGCGGCAAACACGCGTTTTTCTTCTTCGTAGCGCGAGCCGTTTTGGCCGTACCCTACGGCCAAATCCTGCAACAGACATTCGCCGCCCTTGTCACAAATGGGGCAATCCAGCGGGTGGTTGATGAGCAAAAACTCCATCACGCCCTTTTGCGCCTCGACCGTTTTAACGCTCTTGGTGCGCACCACCATGCCATCGACCGCAGGGGTTGCGCAAGCGGGCACGGGGTCTGCCTGCTTTTCGACATCCACCAAACACATGCGGCAGTTGGCCGCAATCGACAATTTCTTGTGATAGCAGAAATGCGGAATGAAGATACCAGCCTGCTCGGCAGCCTGAATCAGCATGCTGCCTTCGGGCACCTGGACTTTTTTGCCGTCGATATCGAGTTCGATCATCTCAATGCCTCGCCTGCGGCCACGGGCACTGCGCAGCGCCCATGCTCGATATGGTGAACAAATTCTTCGCGGAAGTGCTTGAGCATGCCTTGCACGGGCATGGCTGCCGCATCGCCCAAGGCGCAAATGGTGCGCCCCAGGATGTTGCCTGCCACCGAATCCAACAAATCCAGATCGGACGCCTTGCCCTGGCCGCGCTCAATGCGGTCTACCACGCGCCACAGCCAGCCTGCGCCTTCGCGGCAGGGGGTGCACTGGCCGCAGGATTCATGCATGAAGAAGTAGCTGAGACGGCGCAGCACCTGCACCATGCAACGGCTGTCATCCATGACGATAACAGCGCCCGAACCCAGCATGGAACCCGCTTTGCCGATGGATTCGTAATCCATCGTGCAAGCCATCATGGTGTCGCCCGGCAGTACCGGCGAAGACACGCCGCCGGGAATTACCGCCTTGAGCCTGCGCCCTGCACGCACACCGCCGGCCAGCTCCAGCAAAGTGGCAAACGGCGTACCCATGGGCACTTCGTAATTGCCGGGCCGATTGACATCGCCCGAGACCGAGAAAATCTTGGTGCCGCCGTTATTGGGCTTGCCCGTTTCCAGATACGCCTGCCCGCCATGGCGGATGATCCAGGGCACGGAGGCATAGGTTTCGGTGTTATTGACGTTGCTGGGCTGACCATACAAGCCATAGCTGGCCGGAAACGGCGGCTTGACGCGCGGCTGGCCTTTTTTGCCTTCCATCGACTCGATCAGCGCCGACTCTTCGCCGCACACATAGCCGCCAAATCCGTGGTGCGCGTGCAGATCGAAGCTGAACTGGCTACCCAGAATGTTTTTGCCTAGGTAACCTGCCGCACGCGCCTGTTCGATAGCTGCCTCAAAGCGTTCATACACCTGGAAGATTTCGCCGTGAATGTAGTTGTAGCCTTGCGTGGCGCCCATGACGTAGGCCGCAATCAGCATGCCCTCGATCACCACATGCGGGTTGTATTGCAGAATGTCGCGATCTTTGAACGTGCCCGGCTCGCCTTCGTCGGAGTTGCAGATCAGATACTTCTGCCCCGGTAATTGGCGCGGCATAAAGCTCCACTTCAACCCGGTGGGAAAACCCGCGCCGCCACGGCCACGCAGCGCAGACCGCTTCAATTCGGTAATGATGTCTTCCGGCGTCATGCCGCCGGTGCCATCCGCGCCCAGCACCTTGCGCAAGGCGGCATAGCCGTCGCGCTTTTCGTAATCGGCCAGCCCCCAGTTGCGGCCATTGAGGCCCGCATAAATCTGCGGCGAGATGTGGCGATCGTGCAGGCAGCTGATGCTGCCATCGGTCGCAAACCGCGCCAGTACGTCAGCTGCGCTCATGCGGCCTCCCCATTGGCGGCTCTCAGGCCATCAACCAGTTCTTCCATGCGCTGCGGCGACATGTGGCTGCACATGGTGCGGTCATTGACCAGCATGACGGGCGCATCGGCACACGCCCCCACGCATTCGCATTGCTGCAAGGTAAACAGGCCATCTGCCGTGGTTTCGCCCAGCTGGATGCCGAGTTTTTCTTCCAACGCCTTGAGCGCCTGCCCCGCTCCCTGCAACTGGCACGACAGGTTGGTACACAAGGCCAGCTTGTATTTGCCCGTGGGTTGCAGATTGAACATACTGTAGAACGTGGCCACTTCATGCACGGCAATGCGCGGCATCTCGAGATAATCGGCCACGGCCTGCTCGCTCTCGGCGCCGATGTAGCCTTGCTCTTGCTGCACGATAGCCAGGCAGGCCAACACGGCCGACTGCTTGCGCTCCGGCGGGTATTTGGCAATCTCCCGGTCAAAGCGGGCGCGGGTAGCTTCAGAGAAATTCATCGATCCACCTCTCCGAATACGATGTCGAGCGTGCCCAGCACAGCCACTGCATCGGCCAGCATATGCCCGCGCGTCAATTCATTCATGGCAGCAAGGTGCACAAACCCCGGCGGGCGGATTTTCATGCGATAGGGCTTGTTGGCGCCATCGCTGATCAGGTAAATGCCAAACTCCCCTTTGGGGTGCTCAACGGCGGCGTAGGCTTCGCCTTCGGGTACGTGCATGCCTTCAGAAAACAGCTTGAAGTGGTGAATCAACGCTTCCATTTCCGACTTCATCGCCGCACGCGACGGAGGTGCAACCTTGTAGTTATCGGTGATCACCGGCCCGGGGTTGGCGCGCAGCCAATCCACGCACTGCTTCATGATGCGGTTGGCCTCGCGCATTTCTTGCACGCGCACCAGGTAGCGGTCATACGTGTCGCCCGTAACGCCCACGGGCACGTCAAAGTCCACATGGGCATACGCATCGTAAGGCTGCTGCTTGCGCAAGTCCCACGCCACGCCGCTGCCACGCAGCATAGGGCCGGTAAAGCCCAGATTCAAGGCGCGCTCGGGGCTGACGACGGCAATACCCACGGTGCGCTGCTTCCAGATGCGGTTGTCGGTCAGCAGGGTTTCGTATTCGTCCACCCGCTGCGGGAATTCTTCTGTAAACGCCTCGATAAAGTCGAGCAAGGAGCCTTGCCGCTCGGCATTGAGCGCATCGGTTTGCGCTTGCGTACGCAGCTTGTTCGGAGCGAACTGCGGCATGCGCTCGGGCAGGTCGCGATAAACGCCGCCTGGCCGGAAATAGGATGCGTGCATGCGCGCGCCGGATACGGCCTCGTACATGTCCATGAGCTTTTCGCGCTCGCGGAAGGTGTAAATCAGAATGGTGGTGCTGCCCAGATCGTTGCCGTGCGAGCCTAGCCACATCAGGTGGTTGAGGATGCGGGTGATTTCCGCAAACAGCACGCGGATGTATTGCGCCCGAATCGGCACCTCCACGCCCAACAGCTTTTCAACGGCCAGGCAGTAGGCGTGCTCGTTGCACATCATGGACACATAGTCCAGCCTGTCCATATAGGGCAGGGTCTGGATATAGGTTTTGTGTTCGGCCAGCTTTTCGGTGGCGCGATGCAGCAGGCCGATATGCGGATCGGCGTATTGCACGACCTCGCCGTCCAGCTCGAGAATCAGGCGCAGCACGCCGTGCGCAGCAGGGTGTTGCGGGCCGAAGTTGATGGTGTAGTTGCGGATTTCGGGCATGGTATCTGCTCGCAGGGCTTAACCCAGCCCTCCATAACCTGGCTCGCGCACGATGCGCGGCGTGATTTCGCGGGGTTCAATGCTCACCGGGCGATACACCACACGCCGCTGCTCGGCGTCATAATGCATTTCCACATGCCCCGTGAGCGGAAAATCTTTACGGAACGGATGCCCCACAAAGCCGTAGTCGGTCAGAATGCGGCGCAGATCGGGGTGCCCTTCAAACACCACACCAAACAGGTCGAACGCTTCGCGCTCGAACCAGTCAGCAGCGCTCCAGATTTCGCACACCGAAGCAACGCTCGGTTGCTCGTCATCGGGTGCAAACACTTTCAGCCGCAGGCGCTGATTGCAAGTGGTAGACAACAAATGCAGCACCACGCAAAAACGCGGTCCTTGCCACGGTTCGTCTTTGTATTGCGAATAATCAACGGCGCACAGGTCGATAAGCTGGTTAAATTCGCAATGGGGTGCGTCGCGTAAAATACTGGCCGCATCGAAATAGTCGGCGGCGTTTACCACGGCACAGACCTCGCCCAAGGCAACCGTTACTTCGCGCGCCCGCGCGCCCAGCGCCTTTTGCACATGGGCTTGCACAGTCAGGGGATTGATCGCGTAAGCAGTCATTCTGGCATTTCCGTGGTTTACACGCGCGCAATGGTGGTTGTGCGGCGAATTTTCTGCTTCAGTTGCAACAGGCCGTACAGCAGCGCCTCGGCCGTAGGCGGGCAGCCCGGCACATACACATCCACGGGCACGATGCGATCGCAGCCGCGCACGACAGAGTAGCTGTAATGGTAGTAACCGCCGCCATTGGCGCACGAACCCATCGAGATGACATAGCGCGGTTCGGCCATCTGGTCATATACCTTGCGCAAGGCAGGCGCCATTTTGTTGCACAGGGTGCCTGCCACAATCATCAGGTCTGACTGGCGCGGGCTGGCGCGAAACACTTCCGAGCCGAAGCGGGCGATGTCATACCGCGCGCTGGCGGCGTGCATCATTTCGACGGCGCAGCAAGCCAGCCCGAAAGTCATAGGCCAGAGCGAGCCGGAGTTGGCCCAATTGGCCACGGCATCGTAACTGGTCGTAATAAATCCCTGTTTAAAAACGCCTTCTATCGACATTTGCTATCTCGTATTGCAGCCCTGGGGGCTGTTTTGCCACACCTGATGGTCGGGATCATTCCCAATCAAGCGCGCCTTTTTTCCATTCGTACACAAAGCCTACCGTGAGGATCAGCAGGAAGATCATACCTGACCAAAAAGCCACGCTGCCCATTTCTTTCAGCACCACAGCCCACGGAACCAGAAAGGCCACTTCCAGATCGAACAGAATGAACAGGATGGCGACCAGGTAGTAGCGCACGTCAAACTGCATGCGCGCATCGTCAAACGCCGGAAAGCCGCATTCGTAAGCCGAGTTTTTTTCCGGATCGGGCTTTTGCGGCCCCAGAAAGTAGCCCAGCACCAAAGGCGCAACGCCCATCACGATACCGACGAGGATGAACAACAGTACGGGGAGGTATTCGGCAAGATCCATGTATTGCACGCTACGCCGTCAAGCATTGCCAAGGCGCAAATAAAACCAAAGTTAAACCAATTCAGGCAAAAGAAATCTTTCGTTGGCTTTGCCGACCGCAGATGCGCCATGTGCATCTGCCGCCACGCATGCGTGATGCGTTGTCGGGCTATCTTAACCGCCTTTCAGAGGGAATTGGCCCAGCAAGCAAAGTTTCTGCCGCCGCGCAACAGATTGCCTGACGGGTGCTTGCCGATTTTACCGGTCTGTGCTGCACCCGCCTGCCGGCGGGCGGTGCAGCGGATACAACAAGAGCCTGTTCAAAGGCTTTGAACAGGCTCTTTTTGCAAAGGCCCAAGCGCCATGCACCCGAACGAGTCACACGACCCCAGGCCAGCACGCGGCCATTTCGCTGATTTCACTGTTTGCTGGCGCTCAGGCATTCTTTCATGAATGCTTTGCGCTCATCGCCTTTTTTACCTTTGGCGTTGGCATTGCAGATTTTCATTTTTTCCTGCTGTGCCTTGCGCCCGTCAGACAGGCAGCTTTTCATGAAGGCTTTACGCGCATCGCCCGTTTTGTTTTCGGCCTTGGCCTGCGCGTTGCAGGTTGCCATCAATTGCTGTTGCGCATTCTGCGCCCACACAGCCCCTACCGAAACAGACAAAGCAGCCAATACAAGCAGTTTACGCATGACAAACATCCTTTGGTTACACCCGCCATCGGGCCATTGATTGCACCATGAAGCCGCCTGAAAATCAACCGCAAAGTGCATCAAATAGTAGGACAGCGCGTGCGGCAGATCACGGCATCGCCCGTTTTGACAAGGCAGGCGCGGCAAAAGCCGCCACCCGCCGTTCAGCGAACGTCTGTTGCGTTGAGGCCTGCGCCGCACACAGGCACAGGCGCTTTGCGGCCCCGAGGAGCAATTTGTAAAAAAACGTGCATTGCAATTGGATTGCTGGCATGATTCGCCACAGGCTTGTGCCTGCGCAACAGCCCCTGATCACGACTGGCACGGCCACTTTTCGGAGGTTTTGCCATGTTTAAACACATTCTGGTTCCTACCGACGGCTCTGACCTTTCCCAAAAAACCTTGAGCTACGCAGCCGGGGTTGCCAAAACATGGGGCGCACGCATTACCGCGCTGTATGCCAAGCCCCAGCACCAGCTCACCCAGGCGGGCGAAGGTTTTTTGAACGACTTGCTGGCGCCAGACAAACTGGAAGAAAGGGCCGAGCGCCTGGCACAAAAATGCCTGGAAGATGCCGAGCTGGCCTGCCAGCCGCTGGGCGTGCCGTGCAAGGCCATAGCCGTTACCAGCGATTCGCCCCACCAGGCCATTATCGACACGGCGCAACGCGAAGGCTGCGATTTGATTCTGATGGCATCGCACGGGCGCACAGGCTTGAGCGGCTTAGCCGCTGGCAGTGAAACGAACAAGGTGCTGACGCATTCGGCTTTGCCGGTTTTGGTGTACCGGTAAGCCCTGGCGGCCTTCTCCCTGTTGCCTGCCGAGCCTTAGGTGCGAGGGCGTTTTGGCTGCGTTATCGCTACACCCGCCGTTACACCCGTGCCGAGCTTACAAGGGCCAAACTTGCCTGCACCAAGCCTGCCAAGCCCGCATGGCAGCAACAGCTGCATCAACAAGCTGCGCAGGTCGCCAACAAAAAGCAAAAAGCCCGCTGCGCAATAGCATCGCAGCAGGCGGGGCTGTGGGGCAACAGCGCATGCGCCCCGACAGGTTCTTGCGCTCTTGTTCTTACTTTTATATCGGCAGCGCCACCAGATCATGCCCGTCGGTATCGACGATGCGGGCGCGAGTAAATTCGCCCACTTTCAGGGTTTTGCTGATTTTTTCGGGCGGCAACAGTTTGACGATGCCGTCAATTTCAGGCGCATCGGCATAGCTGCGGCCTATGCCGCCTTTTTTGCCCATGCCTGGGGCGCTATCCACCAGAATTTGCATGGTGCTGCCGATGCGGTTGCGCAGTTTTTCGACCGATACCTGCTCGGCCACGGCCATGAATTGCGCCCGGCGCTCTTCACGCACGGCATCGGGTAAAGCGCCGGGCAAACTGTTGGCGCTGGCGCCGTCTACAGGCGAGTAGGCAAAGCAGCCGGCACGGTCGATTTGCGCGGTGCGCACAAAGTCGAGCAGGTGCTCGAACTCGGCCTGCGTTTCGCCCGGAAAGCCCGCGATAAACGTGCTACGCACTACCAGTTGCGGGCACAATTCGCGCCATTTTTGCAGACGCTCCAGATTGCGCTCGCCATCAGCCGGGCGCTTCATGCGCTTGAGCACCTCAGGGTGGCTGTGCTGAAAAGGCACGTCCAGATACGGCAATATCAGGCCATCGGCCATGAGCGGGATGATGGCATCTACCGACGGGTAGGGATACACATAGTGCAGCCGCACCCAGGCCCCGTGGCGCTGCGCCAGTTGCCCCAGCGCCTGCACCAGCTCCAGCGTGCGGGTTTTGATCGGGCGGCCATCCCAAAAGCCGGTGCGGTATTTCACATCCACGCCGTAGGCCGATGTGTCTTGGCTAACGACCAGCAGCTCTTTCACGCCGCCTTCAAACAGGGCTTGCGCTTCTTTGAGCACATCGCCAATCGGGCGGCTGACCAAGTCGCCGCGCAGGCTGGGGATGATGCAGAAGGTGCAGCGGTGGTTGCAGCCTTCGCTGATTTTGAGGTAGGCGTAGTGCCGCGGCGTGAGCTTGATGCCGGCCGCCGGCACCAGATCCAGAAACGGGTCATGCGGCTTGGGACAGTGCGCGTGCACGGCGTCCATCACCTCTTGCGTGGCATGCGGGCCGGTAACGGCCAGCACGCTGGGGTGCACTTCTTTGACCATGTTGTCGCCGCTTTGCCCGGCGCGCGCGCCCAGGCAGCCGGTTACAACGACTTTGCCGTTTTCGGCCAGCGCCTCGCCAATGGTGTCAAGGCTTTCTTTCACCGCATCGTCGATAAAGCCGCAGGTATTGACGATGACCAAATCGGCCCCGGCAAACGTTTTGCTGGTTTCGTAGCCTTCGGCTGCCAGTTGCGTCAGGATCAGTTCGGAGTCCGTCAAGGCCTTGGGGCAGCCCAGGCTCACAAACCCGATCTTGGGGGCAGATGCTTTTTTGGTAGGGGTAGCTGTGTCCATCATGTTCGTACTTTTCGGTATTTTTCTCTTTACACGCCTGGGCCGATATTACCGGCATCGCCAGCGTGCAAAACATGGAGCCGAATTGTGTCGCATGGCTTTTCAAACAGGAATAGGGCGCTGAATACACAGGCAATCCGCTCGGAATAAATCCGCGCAGGCGCAGCGCACAGGCGGCGCGCCCTGCGCGTGCCGGCCCGCCACGCACGCCGCCCCCCGCCCGCGCCCGGCCATGCGGCCCGGGCAGCCGCACCAGCCCTTGGCCCGGAGATGACGCCGCTTGCGACTTGCCCTATGATGGCCGGTTGTTTTGAAAACACGCCATGAAGAAAAGCCCCGCCCCATCCTTGCCGCCCGGCGGCAGCAGCCACATCGTGATTCGTGGCGCGCGCACGCACAATCTGAAGAATATCGACCTGGCCATTCCGCGCAATCAGCTGGTGGTTATCACAGGCCTGTCCGGCTCGGGCAAATCGAGCCTGGCTTTTGACACTTTGTATGCCGAAGGCCAGCGGCGCTATGTGGAAAGCCTTTCCACCTACGCGCGCCAGTTTTTGCAGGTGATGGACAAGCCCGATGTCGATTGGATTGAGGGGCTATCGCCCGCCATCAGCATCGAGCAAAAATCCACCAGCCACAACCCGCGCTCCACCGTTGGCACGGTGACAGAAATTCACGACTACCTGCGCCTGCTGTTTGCCCGCGCGGGCACGCCGCACTGCCCCGATCACCATCTGCCGCTGCAAGCGCAAACGGTGAGCCAAATGGTAGATGCCACCCTGGCGCTGCCGGCGGAAACCCGCATCATGCTGCTGGCGCCGATTGCACGCGACCGCAAAGGCGAATTTGCCGATGTGCTGGCGCAGATGCAGGCGCTGGGCTATGTGCGCTTTCGCATCGACGGGCAGATTGTGGATGCCGCCGACATGGCACCGCTGGAAAAAAACGACCGGCACAACATCGATGTTGTGATTGACCGCCTCAAAGTTCGCCCCGATGCGCGCCAGCGCCTGGCCGAAAGCTTTGAGGCCGCCCTGCGCCTGGCCGACGGGCGCGCCATTGTGGCGGAAATGGACGCCAACGCCAGCGAGCACCTGTTCAACGCCCGCTACGCCTGCCCCCAGTGCAACTACAGCATCTCTGCGCTGGAGCCGCGCATGTTCTCGTTCAACTCGCCGCAAGGCGCATGCCCCGAGTGCAACGGCCTGGGCGTGGTAGACGCATTCGATCCGGAGCGCGTAGTGGCCTTTCCGTCGCTTAGCCTGGCGGGCGGTGCCATCAAAGGCTGGGACGCACGCAATGACTTTTACTTTGCCTTCATCAAAGGCTTGGCCCAGCACTACCGCTTCAGCGTTGATACGCCTTTCGAGCAGTTGCCCGAAAACATCCGCCACATCATCCTGCATGGTTCGGGCGAAGAAGCAATCGCCTTTGCCTACACCTTTGGCAGCGGCGCATCGGCAGGCAAAACGGTCAAGAAAAAGCACCCGTTTGAAGGCATCTTGCCCAATATGGCGCGGCGCTACCGCGACACGGACTCTGCCGTGGTGCGCGAAGAGCTGGCCCACTACCGCATGCACAAGCCCTGCCCGGCCTGCGCAGGCACCCGTTTGCAGCGCGATGCGCGCCACGTCATGCTGGGCGAAGGGGAGCAGCAACGCGCCATCTACCAAGTCAGCCACATCACCCTCAGCGAGGCCAAACATTACTTCGACACCTTGCAACTGCACGGCGCCAAGGCCGAAATTGCCGACAAGATCGTGCGAGAAATCGCCTCGCGCCTGCGCTTTTTGGTTGATGTGGGCTTGGGCTACCTCACGCTCGAGCGCAGCGCCGAAACCTTGAGCGGCGGCGAAGCGCAACGCATTCGCCTGGCATCGCAAATCGGCTCCGGCCTCACCGGCGTGATGTATGTGCTGGACGAACCCAGCATCGGCCTGCACCAGCGCGACAACGATCGCCTGATCGGCACCCTCAAGCGCCTGCGCGACATGGGCAACAGCGTGCTGGTGGTGGAGCATGACGAAGACATGATCCGCGCCGCCGACTACATCATCGACATGGGCCCCGGCGCAGGCGTGCACGGCGGCCACGTGATGGCGCACGGCGACCTGGCCGCCCTACTGCACGCCGAACAGTCGCTGACCGGCCAGTACCTCAGCGGCCAGCGCACCATTGCCGTGCCCAAAAAGCGCACGGCATGGCTGCCGCTTGCGCCCGCCGCCCATGAAGCACAGCCCGCTTCGCGCACAGCCAGTGGCCGCGCCACCAAAAAAACCGCAAGCGTCCAGGCGGCCCCGGTCAAAAACGTTTTTGAGCAGAACCTGGCCCGCGAGCAAGGCCAGCCCGCCCACGCGGAACTCCATGCAGAACATCAACATCTGCAAAAAATCACCATCTGCGGTGCGCGAGGCAACAACCTCAAAAACGTCACGGTAGATATCCCCGTGGGGCTGATGACTTGCGTCACTGGCGTATCCGGCTCGGGCAAGTCCACCCTCGTCAACGACACGCTCTACGCCGTAGCCGCCCAGCACATCCACCGCGCGCATACCGAGCCTGCGCCACACGATGCCATCGAGGGGCTGGAGCATTTCGACAAAGTCATCAGCGTAGACCAATCGCCCATTGGCCGCACCCCGCGCAGCAACCCGGCCACTTATACCGGGCTGTTCACGCACATCCGCGACCTGATGGCCGAAATGCCCGCCGCCAAAGAACGCGGCTACGGGCCGGGCCGCTTCAGCTTCAACGTGGCGGGAGGCCGCTGCGAAGCCTGCCAGGGCGACGGCATGGTGCGGGTAGAAATGCACTTCTTGCCCGATGTATACGTGCCCTGCGACATCTGCCACGGCCAGCGCTACAACCGCGAAACGCTGGAGGTGCAGTACAAAGGCAAAAACATTGCCGAAATCCTCGGCATGACGGTGGAAGAGGCCATGCAATTCATGCACGCCGTGCCCACCATTGCCCGCAAGCTGCAAACCCTGATGGATGTGGGCTTGAGCTACATCCAGCTGGGCCAAAGCGCCACCACGCTCTCGGGCGGTGAGGCACAGCGCGTCAAGCTGGCGCACGAACTCTCTCGCCGCGACACGGGTCGCACCCTCTACATTCTGGACGAGCCGACTACCGGCCTGCACTTTGGCGACATTGCCCTGCTGCTGAAAGTACTCAACCAACTGCGCGACGCAGGCAACACCATCGTCATCATTGAGCACAATCTGGACGTGATCAAAACCGCCGACTGGATCATTGACATGGGGCCTGAAGGCGGCACGGCAGGCGGCACCGTCATCGCCCAAGGTACGCCGGAACAAGTGGCGCAAAACCCGCAAAGCCACACCGGGCACTATCTGGCTCGGCTGCTGCCCAAGGCTTGAAACGGCTCGCCAGCTTCTTGCAGCACCCAGCAAATGCGCTGCGCGTGCTTGGAGGCTCAAGCCGCTTCCGATTTCCTGGTGTCAGCCGCCCGCTGATGCGGGCGCCCCAAAAGGACCATGTCCAAAGGTGTCATTTCATCTGCGCCGATGCGCCTTCTGCCCCTAAACACCGCTTCCTTTGAGCAGCCCTGCCGGCCGCCCATACAGCCACAGCCCCCAGCACTCTGCGGCAACTCTTGCCTGCTTTGCCGTGCTCCGTTCAAGGCGGCTTGAAACGGCTCGCATCTCTCCTTTCCCACTTGCCTCTACCGACCTATCTGCCTCGCATAAAAAAACCGCCCATTCGGGCGGTTTTTTTATGCGCAACAACGCGCTTTATTCGGCGGTTGCCATCCTGCCCAAATCTTCATCGATGTGATACAGGCTGATGCCAGAGCTGCCCGCCAGATTGAACTTGTCGAGAATGGAGTGGAACAGATGTTCTTCTTCATGCTGTTCGGCTACATACCACTGCAAAAAGTTGAAAGACGAATAGTCTTTTTCCTTGAACGTTTCTTCGACCAGTTTATTGATGCTGGCGGTAATTTCTTTTTCGTGCGCGTAGACCTCCTCAAAAAGGTCTTTCAAGCTAGCGTATTCGGTTTTTGGCGCAGCGATGCTACCAATTTCGGGCATGGCACCCGTTTCGCAAAGATAGGTAAACAGGCGCTGCATGTGCTCCATCTCCTCGGCAGCATGGGCTTTGAGGAACTTGGCTGCGCCAGGAAAGCCTTTGCACTCCGCCCAGGCAGACATTTGCAGATAGACGTTGGACGAATAAAACTCGGCGTTCATTTGCGCATTCAGATGCTTGATGACGTTATCCGACAGCATGATTTCCTCCATAAGTTGAATTGTGTCGAAACATTCTAGGGCCTGTTCTCCCTATTTTTGAAAGTGCGAACATACGCACAAAGGGGTTCCTCGTCGTTTCGTGTGGAATTTGACAGCGAGAATCCATCGTAGTGGA
>CAYUAF010000013.1:0-24645 GCA_964442555.1 uncultured Allobrachymonas sp. | reverse complement strand
TGCGCTGGCGCGGATCCAGCGAGCTGTAGGGGTCTTGAAACACCATTTGAAACGCAGGCCGCAGGGCGCGTAGCGCCCGGGCGGGCAGGGCGTGCAGATTTTGCCCTTTGAACCAGATGCTGCCTTGGCTGGGGGCGTCTAGCGCCATGATGAGCCGCGCTAGCGTGGTTTTGCCGCTGCCCGATTCGCCCACAATGCCTAGGCTTTGGCCGGCCTGCAAGCTGAAGCTGATGCCTTTGAGCGCCTGCGTGTGCTGGGCGGGCGCGAACAGGCCGCCGCGCTTGCGGTAGCTGTGGTGCACGTCGCGCACTTCCAGCAAGGGGGCCGCCGGGGCGGTGCCGTGTGCGGTGGGCGCGGGGTTGGCGGAAGGGGGCAGGGGGCTGGCCGTCGTCATGGCTGGTGATGCAGGGGTGTGGCGGGTGCGGTATCCGGCTCGATATTCGGCCCGGTATCCGGTTCAGTTTCCGGCCCTGCGGGCGGCTGTGCGGGTGCAGGCTGCGGGCGGCGCTGTCCCAGTCGTGGCCGGGCTGCCAGCAGGGCTTGGGTGTAGGGGTGCCGGGCGTGCCGAAAGATATGCGTGCTGCTGCCTTGTTCGACCAGTTGGCCTTGGTAGAGCACGGCCAGTTGGGCAACATGTTTGGCGACCAGTGCCAGATCGTGGCTGATGAGGATGAGCGCCATGCCTTGTTCTGCGACCAAGTCTTGCAGCAGCGTAAGTATTTGGGCTTGCACGGTGCTGTCTAGCGCGGTGGTGGGCTCGTCGGCAATGAGCAGCCGGGGGTTGCAGGCCACGGCAGATGCCAGCATGATGCGTTGTCGCTGCCCGCCCGAAAATTGGTGCGGGTAGTCGCGCCAGCGTGTGGCTGCATGCGCAATGCCTACGCGCTCCAGCCAGGCAAGGGCCTGCTGGCGGGCGGTGGCGGCATTTAGCTTGCGGTGCAGGCGCAAAGGCTCGGCAATGGCGTTGCCTACGCGTTGCAGGGGGTTGAGGGCCGTCATCGGCTCTTGAAACACCATGCCGATTTGCGCGCCGCGTATGCGGCACCAGGCATCTTCGCTGCTGCCCAGCAGCTCTTGGCCGTTGAGGCAGATGCTGCCCGTTGCCTGCGCATTGCGCGGCAACAGCCCCATAACGGCCAGCATGGCCAGGGTTTTGCCGCTGCCCGATTCGCCAATCAGGCCCCAGGTTTCGCCGTGGCGTACGGTCAGGTTGAAGTTGCGCAGGGGTTGAATTGTGCCGCTGCGGGTGCGTATCTGCACCGTCAGGTTGCGGATGTGCAGCAAGGGCTGGCCGGTAGCGGAGGGTGTGCTTGGATGCTGCATAAGCGTTACTCCTGCCTATCCGCCTTGGGGTCAAGCGCATCGCGCAGGCCGTCGCCCAAAAAGTTCAAGCCCAAAACCGCCAGCGCAATGCAAATGCCCGGGTAAACGGCCAGTGCAGGGCGCTGGTAGAGCAGGGTTTGCGCATCGGCCAGCATGCGCCCCCAGCTGGGCTGCGGGGGCTGCGTGCCCAGGCCCAGATAAGACAGGGCCGCCTCGGCCAGAATGGCCAGGGCAAACTGTGTGCTGGCTTGCACCAGCAAAAGCGGGGCTACATGCGGCAGCACATGCTCCCAGGTAATGCGCATGCGCGATTTGCCCGCGACCCGCGCGGCCTGAATGAATTCGCGCTGCCAAATCGTTTGGGCGCTGGCGCGGCTGATGCGAATGAAGATGGGAATATTGAACAGGCCAATGGCCAGCATGGCGCTGTATGTACCTGCGCCCCACACGGCTGCCAGCATGATGGCCGTGAGCAGGGCCGGAAAGGCAAAGGCCACGTCCGTGAGTTTGAGGATGACAGCTTCCGTTCTGCCGCGTTGCTGGGCCGCCAGCAGCCCCAGGCCGCTGCCCAGCACCAGCCCCATGCCGACGGCGCCCAAGCCGGTGAGCAAGGGGCTGCGCGCGCCTGCCAGCAAGAGCGAGAGCACGTCGCGCCCTAGGGCGTCGGTACCCAGCCAGTGCCGGGCGCTGCTGCCTTGCAGGCGCTGTGCCATGTTGATGGGCAGCGTGGGGTGGGGCGTCCAAAACCAAGACAGCAAGGCGCAAGCCGCCAACAGCAAGGTGATGCCGCCGCCCAGCCACAGCGCGGGCGTGCCGGGCATGCACAGGGGGGGCGTTTTCGGCAGGCTGGCAGGCATGGCGGCGGTGTGCGTATCAGTGTGTGTATTAATTTGCGCATCAATGGGTGCGCCAAGCTGTGCACCAGCCCGTACATCGCTTCGTTCATCAGCCCACTGCGGCTGGGCGTGCGCTTGCTGCGCCCGGGGTGTTGGGGGCATTTGGGGCGCTGGCGGCGGGGAGGGAGGGGCAGGTTGCCGGGGCGTCATGCCGCACCGTCCTTTTTAAGCGGGTGGGTTTGCAGGCGGGGGTCGAGCCAGGTTTGCAGCAGGTCGATGGCGGCATTCATGCAAATAATCAACGCGGCCAGCACCAGCACGCCGTTGCGCACCACAACCAAGTCGCGGTTGGCCACGCTTTGAAACAGCAAGCGCCCCAGTCCGGGCAGAAAAAACACGTTTTCCACCACAATGGCGCCGGTCAGCAAGCTGGCAAATTGCAGGCCCAGCAGCGTGAGAACGGGCATGAGCGCATTGGGCAGTGCATGGCGCAACAACACGGCGCGGCGGCTCAAGCCCCGGGCGCGGGCGGTGCGGATGAAGTCTTCTTGCAGCACCTCCAGCATGCTGGAGCGCGTGAGCCGCGCCAGCACGGCGGCCTGCACGGCTGCCAGCGCCAGGGCGGGCAACAGCAGGCTTTTGAGGGCGCGCAGCCCATCCGGCAGGCTGTTGCCCCAGCCGTCAAAACCCCCTGCGGGGAACCAGCGCAAATGCACGGCAAACACCAGCACCAGCAAAAGCGCCAGCCAAAAACCCGGCACGGCCATGCCCAGCTGGCTTAACGTCATCACGATACGGTCGCCCGCCTGCCGGTGGCGGGCAGCAGCAAATACGCCGGCTGCCAAGGCCATGGCGGCGGCCAGCAGCATGGCCAGCAGGGTCAGCGGCAGGGTCAGCGCCAATCTTTGTGCAATCAAGTGGCTTACTTCGCTGCCGTAGGCATAGCTGGTACCCATGCGGCCCTGCGCCAATCCGCCCAGCCATTGGCCGTAGCGCAGCAGGGCGGGTTGGTGCAGGCCCAGTTGCTGCGCCAGCGCGTGCACGGCTTCTGGCGATGCGTCCGGCCCTAGCATGACCTGGGCGGCGTTGCCGGGCAGCACTTCGAGCACGGCAAACACCACGGCAGATGCCAGCAGCAGGGTCAGCAGCAATTGGGCAAGGCGTTTGAGGAGCAACAATCCCATGTCGGCAAGCGGGGGGTGAAGGGGAAACAAGGGTGCCAGTTGATAACCAGGCGGGGATAATAAGCGGGTTTTGGTTACTTGATAAGGAAAACGGGCTGTGGCCTTGATGATTACAGAGGAGTGCATCAACTGCGATGTCTGTGAGCCGGTGTGCCCGAATGCAGCCATTTCCCTGGGCGAGCACACATACGTGATCGACCCCGACAAATGTACCGAATGCGTCGGCCATTTCGACGAGCCGCAGTGTGTGCAATTGTGCCCCGTGGCGTGCATTCCGCCAGATCCGAAACATCAGGAAACACCCGCGCAGCTGCTGCACAAATACCATCGGCTGCAAATTGAAAAAACGCCGCTTGCAGCAGCCGATACAGCCGATGCATCCGCACAAGCGCCGGCAGCAAGGGCTGCGGAGCCACAACAGGGCTGCCAGCCCGGCTGCAATACGCATACGCCCTAACAGGCGCGTGCTGCCAGGCCGCACCATTTTGATTGTTTTTGATGAACCATTTGCCATTAACCGCTCATACCATGCCCGAGTTTTTGCACTCTTACAGCACCCCCCGCCTGTTGCAGCATGCCTTGTCGCCCGTGGGCGCACAGGGCAGCGTAGCTGCGCCAGGCCAGCATGTGCTGGGGCGTGTGCTGTACGGCAGCGCCCAAGCGGCGCACTCTGCCGCGCACCCCGTCGCCAGGCGGGCGTTGCAAGCCAGCGATGTGCACGTGCCCCTGCCCGCGGCAGACGGGCAGTTGTGGCAAGAAAGCTGGCTCAGTCGCACGCCTGTGCAAACCGTGCAGCACGGCCACGTGCGGGCGCGGCACAACCAGCATGTGCTGTGGGGGTGTTTTAGCCTGCCGCTGCATGCGCAAGCACCGTGCACGGCGGATGTGCGGCAGCATTACCTGCAACTGTTTGAGCTGCTGCACCAAACCGGATTTGCGCATTTGTGGCGGGTGTGGAATTTCGTGTCGAACATCAACACCGCAGACGCCCAGGGGCTGGAAACCTACCGCGCCTTCAACCAGGGCAGATCCATGGCGTTTGCGCAGTTTTTTGATCGGGGCGAGCAAGCCATGCCTTGGGCCAAGCGGCAAATGCCGGCGGCCACCGCCGTGGGCTGCGCGGGGCACGGCGTGCATGTGTACTTTCTGGCCGGGCGGCAGCCTGCGCGGCATATCGAAAACCCGCGCCAGCAGCCCGCCTACCACTATCCGGCTGCATACGGCCCGCGCCCACCCAGCTTTGCGCGCGCCAGTGCCGCAGCCTTGCCCGGGCAGCCCATGCTGTTTGTTTCCGGCACGGCCAGCATCATTGGCCACAGTAGCGTGCATATTGGCGACTTGGCGGGCCAATGCCGCACGGCGGTAGAAAACCTGCACATCGTCGCGACCCGCGCGGGCCGCACATTGCAGCAGCTGCAACACTTCAAGGTGTATGTGCGCCATGCGCGCGATGTGCCTGCCGCCCGCGCACTCTTGCAGCCGCTGCTGGGCGTGGAGCCGGAGCGCATCATCTGCTTCGTGGCCGATATTTGCAGGCAGAATCTGCTGGTTGAAATCGAGGCCATGCAGCTATGAGGCGACGGGAGTTGGCCGTTTGCCAAGCAGCCGCCCGGCACTTTCAGACGGTACTTCCACGCGGCACTCTCATATAGAACTCCATAGACAATATGGCCAATCAGCAGGCGCTGTAATTGCTGCTATCGTTACTCCTCTTGTTACCCCTCTTGCCGTAATTGAACGGGCGGCGTGTTGCCGCACTCTTTTGACGAATTGCCCCGACCATGTTCAGTTTTTTCAAGAAAAAAATCAGCCAAGTCTTGCATGCCATGCAAGACGCCCCGCCCGCAGCCGAGCAGGAACCAACCCTGGATGCCCCGCAGCAACCCGCCCAGATTGCAGAAGGCGCAGCCGAGGCGGCGGTAGCGCCTGCGGCGCATCTGCAAACCGAAACAGCCCCCGAGCCAACGCAGGAGCCAGCCCCGCCGCAACAAGCCGCCGGGCAGGCCGATGCCTTGCCTACGCAGCCTGAAACTGGCGCTGCATGGCAAGCCGAACCCGTTGCGCCCGCTATGCCTGTGCAAGCTGCACAAGCGCAACCGGTACAGGCTGTACAGCCAGCCGCGCCAGAGCAGCCAAGCCTGGCCAAGTCTGATGAAGCAGGGCAAGCGACTGCGCATGCAACGCCTGCTGCACCGGTAGCTGAAGCGCATGTTGCCGAACCTGCTCCAGCGCCCATTCCGGAGCCAGCGTTAGAGGCAGCCCCTGAACCAAACACAGAACCAACCCCATCCGCACCGGCCCCCGACCGCAGCGACTGGCTGGGCCGGCTCAAAGCTGGGCTGAAAAAAACCGGCAGCAATATCAGCGCGGCATTTGGCGTCAGCCAGGTAGACGAATCGCTGTACGAAGAGCTGGAAGCCGCCTTGCTCATGGCCGATGCGGGCGTGCAGGCCACCAACTTCTTGCTGGCGGATTTGCGCCAGCGCGTCAGGGCGGCGCGCGCCAGCGAACCTGTGCAAGTGCGCGCCTTGCTGGCAGACGCCATTGCCGACTTGTTGCAGCCCTTGCAAAAGCCGCTGGTGATTGGCGAGCACACGCCCACCGTCATCATGGTGGCGGGCGTAAACGGTGCGGGCAAAACCACCTCCATCGGCAAGCTCACCAAGCACTTGAGCCAGGCTGGGCAAGGCGTGTTGCTGGCTGCGGCAGACACCTTCCGCGCCGCAGCGCGCGAGCAATTGGCCGTATGGGCCGATCGCAATATGGTCGAAATCGTCAGCAGCGCAGGCGGCGACCCGGCCGCATTGAGCTTTGATGCCGTGGCTGCCGGCAAAGCGCGTGGCCGTGATGTGGTGCTGGTCGATACCGCCGGGCGCTTGCCAACGCAAATCCATTTGATGGACGAGCTGAAAAAAATCCGCCGCACCATCAACAAGGCCGACGCAACCGCCCCGCACGAAGTGCTGCTGGTAATTGACGGCAACACGGGGCAAAACGCGCTGGCGCAAGTCAAGGCGTTTGACGATGCCTTGCAACTCACCGGCCTGATCGTTACCAAGCTGGACGGCACCGCCAAGGGCGGAGTGCTGTGCGCCATTGCCCGCGAACGGCCCGTGCCGGTGTACTTTGTGGGCGTGGGCGAAAAGCTGGAAGACCTGCAAACCTTCCGCGCTCGCGAATTTGCCGAGGCTTTGCTGGGCGGGTAACCCTTTAACCCATGCCGCGGGGCGGCGGCAGGGGCGTGCTGGCTTGCTCGTGCCGTACTCGACTACCCTTTGGTGTGGAGCCGGAGCAGGTTTGGGCGGGGGCGGGTGCCGATGTCGGCGCTGCGCAAAAGTGTATGTTTGGTTACAGCTGCGGCTATTGAAGAATGGGCAGCCGTTGTTATTTTCTGATGGCAAACATTGGAAAGGGGTAGCAAACCATGGAACACAACGAGCTGGAAAAAGAATTGCAGGCGCTTAAAGACAAGGTTGAGGAACTGCAAGCCAGGTTGGCTGGAGATGCCAAAGGCAAGGAAGTTGCCATTTCCGAGCAACAAAGCCGGGATCAGCACGAATACGTGCGCAAATTGGTGCGCGAGTTGCAAGACGGCGAAAAATACGCCTTGCGCGAATGGGCGTCCAGCATGCTGCTGTTGCGCCGCAGCGAAGAGCCGGCCTGGAGCAAAGCCAGCCAGGCACTGAAAAACACCGTCACAAATCAAGCAGCCTGGCCTGTGCTGAAAAAGCTGGCGCTGGAAGTGAAGCAGCGCGCCTGGGATCAGCAAGGCACGGGCGGGCGCGCTCTAACAACGGCTGGCGTGGTTGCCGTAGCCGTGGCCGGCTTGAGCGTGGTGGGTCTGGCGGCTTCCGGGGTGGCCGTTGGCTTTCCGCTGTGGGTGGTTTTTGGCAACGGTGTGTATTTGGCATCCAGCATTTACGATGAATGCCATGCGGCCCTGCAAGTAAAGAACCAAGCGAGTGAGGCAGCATCGCCGCAATCCGGCACAGAGGCTTGAACTTTGAACCCTGCCCCCTAATCGGATGGCATGAAGCAAAAAAGGCGCATATGACATGCGCCTTTTTGTTTGCTGGTTACAGATGGCTTGATTGGTTAGATCAGTCGCGCAGCAAATCGTTCAAGCTGGTTTTTGCGCGGGTTTGGGCATCCACCCGTTTCACGATCACGGCGGCATACAGGCTGTACTTGCCGCCGTCTTTGGGCAGGCTGCCGCTAATCACCACGCTGCCGGCAGGCACGCGGCCATAGCTGACCTGGCCTGTGGCGCGGTCGTAAATCGGGGTGCTTTGACCAATGTACACGCCCATGCTGATTACGGAGTTTTCTTCCACGATCACGCCTTCGACAATCTCGCTGCGTGCGCCGATGAAGCAGTTGTCTTCAATGATGGTGGGGCCGGCCTGCAAAGGCTCCAGCACACCGCCCAAGCCCACGCCGCCGCTCAAGTGCACGTTTTTGCCAACCTGGGCGCAGCTGCCTACGGTCGCCCAAGTGTCTACCATGGTGCCTTCGTCCACATAAGCGCCAATGTTCACGTAGCTGGGCATGAGAATGGCGCCTTTGGCAATGTAGCTGCCACGGCGCGCCACGGCAGGCGGCACCACGCGCACGCCGGTGGCTTGCAGCTCGGCTTCGCTCATGCCGCCAAATTTGGTGGGCACTTTGTCGAAAAAGGTGAGGTCGCCTGCTTGCATCAGGGCGTTGTCGCGCAGGCGGAAAGACAGCAGCACGGCCTTTTTGATCCATTGGTGCACCGTCCATTGGCCCACGCCTTCGCGCGTGGCAACGCGCAGGCGGCCAGCGTCCAGCTCGGCCAGCACGTGCTCAACGGCTTCGCGCACTTCTTTGGGAGCAACGGCGGCGGTGATGTTGGCGCGGTTTTCCCAGGCGCTGTCGATAATGGATTGCAATTGTTCGGTATGCATTTCGGTATTCATGTCAGAGCGACTCCTTTAAATCCAGAGAAGTAAAAAATCAGGTTGCGCGCAATTTACCTGCGCCTGCTGCTGGCATGCGCCATACGCAGAGCCAGCAAAGGCTGTGCGGCATGTGGTGGGGTGCATGGGCGCAGCAGATGCCGTGCAGCCAATTGCGCCATGCCATCGCTGCATTAGGCAGCGGTGCCTTGCATATTCTGTACAAACGCGCGAATGCGCAGGGCGGCTTCCAGGCAGTCATCAGGCTCGGCCACCAGCGCCATGCGGATGCGGCCTGCGCCCGGATTGTGGCCTTGCGCTTCGCGGGCGAGGAAGCTGCCCGGCAGTACGGTGACATTGTATTGCGCGTACAAATCGCGTGCGAAGGCGGTGTCAGAACCCCCGCAGCAAGTGCCGATATGCGCCCAGAGGTAAAAGGCGGCGTCGGGCAGTTGCACGTCCAGCACCTCGGCCAGCAAAGGGGTGATGCGCTCGAATTTTTCGCGGTACAGGCGGCGGTTTTCGATCACGTGCGCCTCATCGTTCCAAGCGGCGATGCTGGCTGTTTGCACCACGGGGCTCATGGCGCTGCCGTGGTAGGTGCGGTAGAGCAAAAAGCGCTTGACCAGTGCCGCATCGCCCGCCACAAAGCCGCTGCGCAGACCCGGCACATTGCTGCGTTTGGACAGGCTGGTAAACATCAGCATGTTTTTGAAGTCGCTGCGCCCCAGTTGCCATGCGGCTTGCAGGCCACCCAGCGGCGGCTCGTCGCGGAAGTAAATTTCGCTGTAGCACTCGTCGGATGCGATAACGAAGCCGTATTGGTCAGACAGGGCAAACAGCTTTTGCCATTCAGACAATGGCATGACGGCGCCCGTTGGGTTGCCGGGCGAGCACACATACACCAGCCGGGTGCGCAGCCAAATGGCTTCTGGCACGCTATCCCAATCCACGGCAAAGTTGCGCGCGGGCACGCTGGGCACGAAATAAGGCTGTGCGCCGGCCAGCAGGGTTGCGCCTTCGTAGATTTGGTAGAAAGGGTTGGGGCAAACCACTACGGCATCGCTTTGCGCGGGGTCGAGCACGGCTTGCGCAAAGGCAAACAGGGCTTCGCGCGAGCCGTTGGTGGGCAGAATCTGGTCGGCCTCGCTAACGGTTACGCCATAGCGGCTGTGCAGCCAGCGGGCGCAGGCCTGGCGCAAGGCGGGGGTGCCTGCCGTGGCCGGGTAGCCCGCCAGGCCGGCGGTTTGGGTAACGGCGTCGCACAAGGCTTGCTGCAAAAAAGGCGGTGTGGCGTGGCGCGGCTCGCCAATCCCTAGGCTGATAGCGGCGTATGCCGGGTTGGGCGTAACGCCCGCAAACAGTTGGCGCAGTCGCTCAAAAGGGTAGGGCTGCAACAGATCAAGACGCGGATTCATGGCCATGACAAAAGACGTGCGGCTGCACGCAGGCTTTGAAAAAAAGAAGCTGGCATTGTACGGGCCAGCTTGTGGGTAGAGAGAAGCAAAGAGGTGGGCAGGGCGCTTGGGTGCGGGGCTGTTAGGCCTGGAGCAAAGGAGCGTTACGCTTGGTAAAGACAGTTGCTTGTTCAGCCGTCCGGCTTTGCCAGTGCCATTGTTGTGTAGCCTGCGTTGCTGTGCCGCGCAGGCGAGGTGTGGCGGCGCTTAACTGGCGGATGGAGTGCCGCCGCCAGGCGTGTTGCCAAGGTGGGCGCCGTTGCGTTCCATGCGGTCTTCCAGCTCGCCCATGTAGGCGGCCAGTATGTTGCCGCTGTTTTCGATGGTGGCGCGCAGTTCGCGTTGCATGGTTTGCAGCTGTTCTTGCACGAGTTGCTGCGATTGGGCTGTGCGCGATTGGGAGTCGCTTTCGATGCGCTCAATCAGGGCGCGCAGTTCGGTAAAGCGGCTGACTTCGGCTTTTTCAGCCAGCTCGCGCTGGGTTTTCATCTCTTTGGTGTGCGCGCGTGTTTCAAGCAGCGAAGCGGTTTGCACGGCCAAGGCATAAGCGCCAAAAACCACAATAGCAAGCAGCAGCAGGCCCAGCATGACCAGGCCCAACGGCCCTTGGGTTTGCGAAAAGCCCAGGTTCAGTGTGGTGGGGCGTGCCAGCTCGTTCCAGTTCAGCGCCACAAAGGTGGCAACCAGTGCGCAAAAAGCAAGTATGAAGAGGGTACGGATTCGCATTTTGTGCTCCTTTTTCTAGTTGGTAAAGGTGGGGTGGGCAAGCATATTATGGGTAAAAACGCGGCAAGGCTATGGCGTGCGCGGGTGAGGATGTAACCATCTTTCCATCATTTGCAAGCGGCCCGTGTGCTTGTTTACGGGGCGGTACGCTGGGTGCACAGTTTGCGATACAGCAGCCGGGGCAGGCGCATGATAAAGCCGGCTAGCAGGCGCAGGTGCATCCAGGTGAGGAGCACGTTGTCCCGCAGATATTGAAAGTGCGACACGCCGCCTTGCGCCGTATCGAGATAGCGCACGGGCGCTTGGATGTTGTACGCGGGCACGCCTGCCCAGGCCATGCGCACGGCGGCTTCGGGGTCGAAGTCGAAGCGGCGCATCCAATGCTGGTTTTGCATGATGCGCATCAGCGGCGCAACGGGATACACGCGAAAGCCGTAGAGCGAATCGCCAATGCCGTGCCAAAGCGTCTCGAACTGCGCCCAGAAGTTGGAGATTTTGCGCCCGTACACGCGTGCACGCGGGGCGTTGGCATCAAACACGGGCACGCCCAGCACCATGGCGCGGGGCTGGGCTTGCGAGGCGTGCATGAAGGCGGGGATGAGCGCTGCGGGGTGCTGGCCGTCTGAATCCATGGTCAATATATGGGTGTAGCCTTGCCGGGCGGCTTGTTGCAGGCCGTGCAGCACGGCTGCGCCTTTGCCGCTGTTGCGCGGCAGGGTAAGGATGCGCAGGCCGTCGTCTTGCGCGGCCAGGTCTTGCAGCAGGGCGGGGCTTTCGTCGGTGCTGCCGTCGATGACGACCCAAACCGGGTTCCAGTACTGGCGGGCGGCGCGCACGGTTTCTGCCACGATGGCGCCGGGGTTGTAGCTGGGAATCAGCACCAGGTGGGTGTTGGATGCCGAAGAAGAAACGGTGGGCGTATCAGCCATGTTGGGTGTGCTTGTCGTCAAAATGGGCGGTGGCATTTTGCTCGAACATGGCGGCAATTTCGGCTGCGGTGTGCTGGCTGGGGTCGATGCGTTGGCCGGCATGCAGCGTAATGCGCCAAGGCAGCGCGGGCGGCTTGAACAGAGGCCATTGCTTGCCGAGATAAGGCACATTCATGTCGATGAAAATTTCTTGTATGGCGGTGTTGCTGCGCTGCGCCATTAGGGCGCAGGCCGGGCTGCATGAGGGATTGACGGGAAAGCGTGTGGTGCGGGTGCTTTCCGGAAAAATCAGTACATGTGCGCCGCGTTGCAGCTCGTCGCCGGCCTGCCGGATCATGTGCAGGGGCGATGCGTTACTGACGTAATGCGCCAAGCGGGTCGCTGCGCCATACAGAATGTTGTTTTGCAAGGCCGCTTTCATCACGCACACGGTATTGGGCAAATAGGCCATGAACAGCACCGCATCGATCAGCGAGGGGTGGTTGGCAATGATGACGATGGAGCGCTCGTGGCGCACCGCTTCCAGCGCGCGAACATCTACGCGCACAAAGCACAGCAACCGCAGCACCCAGATGTAAAAGCGCATGCCCACAAAAATCATGCCGCGGCCAATGCGCCGCCGCATGGTGCCCGGCAGGGGCAGCAGGCCAATCAACAAGGCAAAAGGCACCCAGCCCAGACACAAGGCGGCCATGGTGCCCAGGCCGATCAGCATGGCGATAGGGGCGTACAAGCGCAGAAAAGTGCGCAGCAGCCACGGCTCCGGCGCAGCAGGCGGCTGCTTGCCGGGCGCGCCCGCAGGCGTGCCTGTGGGGGCATGTTGTGTGTGATCGCTTGGGTTTGCCGTGGGCATGGCGTTTGGTATTGGCTGAAACAATCGCCAGAAATGGCCGGAAAGTTGCGAAGCGTACATGCGCGAATAGGTACGCATGCATCGTCTCAACTGCATATGCCACGCATTGTAAGTAAGCCGCACTGCGGCAGATGCGGGTAAAATGTAGCAAAGCATCGTGATCATGCAAAAGCCCGTTACAGCTCTTGATGCCAACCGCAGCGGCGGGCAACATGGTTAGGGTTGGGGCATTTGGCGCTTGGGCGTCTGGCATGGGCGCTGTGTGTTGTGCAGTGGCTTTCCCGGAAGGATTTTTCATGTCTGCTGCCATTGATAAAACTTTTGAATACGACTTGCAAACAGCCAGCGGGCAAACGTGCACGGCCAGCGCCTGGGCCAAGGTGCCGCCCCCCTTGAGCCAGGCAGAGCGTGCCCGCCTGATGCAGCGCTGCTCCGAGCTGCTGCGCGCGCGCCGTGCGGTGCTGGCCGCGCATTACTACGTGGATGGCGACTTGCAAGACTTGGCGCTGGCTACAGGCGGCTGCGTAGCCGATTCGCTGGAAATGGCCCGCTTTGGGCGCGACCACGCCGCGCAAACCCTGGTGGTGGCAGGCGTGCGCTTTATGGGCGAAACGGCCAAAATCCTGAGTCCTGAAAAAACCGTGCTCATGCCTGATTTGGAGGCGACTTGCTCGCTGGACTTGGGTTGCCCCATCGACGCCTTCACCGCATTTTGCGATGCGCACGCGGATCGGGTCGTGGTGGTGTATGCCAACACCAGCGCAGCCGTCAAGGCCCGTGCCGACTGGATGGTGACCAGCTCATGCGCCTTGGCCGTTGTGGAATTTTTAAAAGAGCAAGGCAAAAAAATCCTTTGGGCGCCAGACAAACACTTGGGTAATTACATTCAGCAGCAAACCGGCGCAGACATGCTGCTGTGGCAAGGCAGCTGCATTGTGCATGACGAATTCAAAGGGCTGGAGTTGGAACTGTTGCGCCAGCAGCACCCGCACGCCAAGGTGCTGGTGCACCCCGAATCGCCCGCCCACGTGGTGCAACAGGCCGACGTGGTCGGTTCCACATCGCAACTGCTCAAAGCCGTGCTCGATGGCGCAGAAGGCGACGCCTTTATCGTGGCAACCGACAACGGCATCATGCACCGCATGCGCCAGCTGGCGCCCGGCAAAACATTGATTGAAGCGCCCACCGCAGGCAACAGCGCCACGTGCAAAAGCTGCGCCCATTGCCCCTGGATGGCCATGAACACCCTGCAAGGCATTGCGGATTGCTTGGAAAACGGCACCGGAGCCGTGCATGTGGACGCTGCCATCGGCCAACAGGCAGCAGGCTGCATCACGCGCATGCTGGAATTTGTGCAAGCGCACCCCGAAGCACTCGCCCTCAAAAACGGCGGGCGTTTGGCGGGCGCAGCATCTGGCCTGGCTTGCGGCATCACGCCGGGCATAGGGGCGGCCTGATACGGCTGCGACCGTGCCGCATGCAAACGCTGACATAAACGCTGGAACAAATGCTGAAAGACGTGCTGAAAGACGTGCTGAAATAAAACACACCCATGTTCGAATACAACGAAACCCTGGAACAAGCCCGCACTCGCAATATCCGCGACGCGCTGCTGGAAGATATTGGCAAGGGCGATTGGACGGGGCGCCTGCTGCCCAGCCCCCACGCCGTTGCGGCGCGCGTGGTGGTGCGTGAAGATGCCGTGCTGTGTGGCCGAGACTGGTTTGAAGGCTGCATGCACGGTGTGGATGCCGGCTTGCAAATCCACTGGCACTATGCCGAAGGCGCATGCATGCGCGCCCATACCGAGGTTTGCCGGATTTGTGGCGATGCGCGTGCCATTTTTACGGCCGAGCGCAGTGCCCTGAACTTTTTGCAACTGCTCAGTGGCACGGCCACCATCACGCGCCGCTATGTAGACGCCCTGGCAGGCGCTGCGCCACACGCATGCGCCGTGCTGGATACGCGCAAAACCCTGCCCGGCTTGCGGCAGGCGCAGAAATATGCCGTGCGCACGGGCGGCGGGCAAAACCAGCGGCTGGCTTTGTGGCACGGCATTTTGATCAAGGAAAACCACATCGCCGCGGCGGGCGGCATTGCACAGGCCTTGACGCAGGCGCGCGCCTTGCATGCCGGGGTGGATATTCAGATCGAAGTAGAAACGCTGGAGCAATTGCAGCAGGCGCTGGCGTACGGTGCAGACAACATCTTGCTGGACAACTTCACGCCAGATGCCATGCGCGAAGCGGTGCACCAAACGGCTGGCCGCGCGCTGCTGGAAGCCTCTGGCGGCGTGCGGTTGGATACGGTACGGGAGCTGGCCGCCACGGGGGTAGACCGCATCTCGATTGGCAAACTCACCAAAGACGTGGCGGCAATCGACTATTCCTTGCGCATCGTTGACTAGGGTCTGTTCACGCTATTTTTTGAAGGCATGAACATACCCGAGAAGCCGCCCATCCAGGTGGTAGACGACGTCCAGAGCGGGCGTCTGCGCAAGGCGCACAACGGCGACTGGAGTTCTTGCGGAGATATTTCCTTTGGGTGCTTATCTCACAGATCATCACAAAAAGGCCATCGCCGGCGCTACCCGCCTTGCCAAAAATCGAACCTTGGCGATAATAGCCTTTTTTGCTTGCCATGCATCTTTCAAAAAGATGCGTGAACAGACCCAGACCCTCAACAGGCGCTGCAAAGCCAGCGGGCGGGTGGGCCTTGCTTGGGCATTTGGCATGCACGGCTGTGGCAACAGGCGGCATGCATGGGTAGTGCATGTGTTGCAGGTTGGGGTTGTTGGGTTTTTGCGGGGCTGTTGAAGCTTGGTTCAAGGTAGCACGAATTAGCACTAATCCGTGCCAAGTTGGCACAAGCCCACCCATTCATGACCCGTAGCGCGGCGCAGGCGCTGCGCTTTACGGCTGCGAAACTTGTTTGCCTGGGCGGGCAGCGTATTTGCCGGTTTTTCTTTTCGGTTTTTTGAACAGAATGGTCGGAAAGCTCGCAGGCAGCGGCTCCGGATAATCGCGAATGTAGTGCAGCCCGCGGCTTTCGTGCCGGTTGAGTGCGCTGCGCACGATCAAATCGGCGCAATCCAGCAGATTGCGCAGCTCCAGCAAATCGCGGTTGACCTTGAAGTTGGCGTAATACTCGTCAATTTCGGCCTTGAGCAGCATGATGCGATTGTGCGCCCGCTCCAGTCTGCGCTGGGTGCGCACAATGCCCACGTAATTCCACATGACCAGGCGCAGCTCGTCCCAGTTGTGGGCAATTACGACTTGCTCGTCGGGGTTTTCGACCTGGCTCTCATCCCATTCGGGCAAGGCGGGGCAGGGCGGGGCATGGGTTGCCAAAATGGCCTGCGCGCAGCTTTTGCCAAATACCACGCATTCCAGCAAAGAGTTGCTGGCCAACCGGTTGGCACCGTGCAGGCCGGTGTAGCTTGTTTCGCCAATGGCGTACAGGTGGTGCAGGTCGCAGCGCCCGTCCAAATCCGTCACGATGCCGCCGCAGGTGTAGTGCGCCGCCGGCACAACGGGAATCGGGTCTTTGGCAATGTCAATGCCCAGTTCCATGCAGCGCTGGTAGATGGTGGGAAAGCGCTCTTTGAGAAACTCTGCGCCCAAATGCGTGGCGTCCAGCCACACGTAATCCAGACCGTGTTTTTTGATTTCGAAATCAATGGCGCGCGCCACAATGTCGCGTGGAGCCAGCTCCGCGCGCGGGTCGTGCTCGTGCATGAAGCGCACGGCCTGCAATTGCCCCTTGGCGTTGGTGAGCGGCAGTTTGAGCAAGCCGCCTTCGCCGCGCAGCGCCTCGGTGATCAAAAAGCTGCGCTCTTGCGGGTGGTACAGGCAGGTCGGGTGGAATTGGATGAATTCCATATTCCCCACACGGCAGCCGGCGCGCCAAGCCATGGCAATGCCGTCGCCCGTGGCCGTGTCGGGGTTGGTGGTGTAGCGGTAGACCTTGCCTACACCGCCCGTTGCCAGCACCACGGCGCGGGCGGGCAGGGTCATGACGCGGCTTGTGTCGATATCCAGTACGTACAGGCCGTAGCAGTTCTTGATGGGCGCATCAGCCGTGTCTGGCAGGTGCTTGTCGGTAATCAGGTCGAGCGCCATCCAGTGCTCGTGCAGCGTGATGTTGGGGTGGTTGCGTGCGGCCTTGAGCAAGGCGGCGTGAATGGCCTGGCCTGTGGCGTCGGCCACATGCGCAATGCGGCGTATGCCGTGCCCGCCTTCGCGGGTGAGGTGCAGCCCCAGGGGGCCGGCAGGGTCTGCGGTAAAAGGCACGCCTTGCGCCAGCAGCCATGCAATGGCTTCTGCGCTGTGCGTGGCTACGTGGCGGGCGGTGTCCGTGTCCACTATGCCCGCGCCAGCCGTTTGGGTGTCGTGCACGTGGTCGTCAATGCTGTCATTTTGGGCCAGCACGCCCACAATGCCGCCTTGCGCGCGGGCGGTGGCCGATTCTTCCAGATTGCGCTTGGCCAACATCACAACGGGCACTTGGTCGGCCAGGTGCAGTGCAGCCGTTAGTCCCGCCAGCCCGACCCCCACAATCACAACCGGCAGCGTATTGGTGGGCGGCGCGGGCGGTGTTGCAGGAGTTTCAATTGCGCTGTTTGGCGTCTGGCGGGAAGAAGGTTTCATCGGGCGCTATGGATGGCTCATCTGTTTGCGGCATGTAATAGCTCTCGCTCGACCAGGCGCCCAAGTCGATTTGCTTGCAGCGGTGGCTGCAAAATGGGCGGTAGGGGTTGATGCGTGCGTCAAAAACCGTTTCTTTGCCACACTGCGGGCAAGGCACCATGCGGTGCGTGGAAGGGGGCGTTGCGTTGGCTGAAGACATGGCTGGTGCAGAAAGCAGGGTTTAGGTGCACAGCGTGAGCTGAAAATCGGTGTTTTCTTGCGCGGGAACCAGATGACCCAGGGCGTCTTGCTGCATCATGCGAATGGTCACAATCAGGCGGTTGGCGCTGATTTCAGGGATCAATGCAGTTTCTTGCTCCATGTGCAGGCGCAAGAGCTGGAATGTGCGGTTTTGCGGCAGGTTTTGCTGGAAATTGCCCGCTTGCGCAGTCATTTTCTTGGGCTGCCCGGTGCCGCGCACCAGCATCAGCAAAAGGTTGAGGCTGTCTTCCAGCGGTTGCAAAGGGGCCATCCAACGTTGCAAATCATCTTGCCGAACTTGCTCGGCTGCATATTGCCAGGCGTGGTAGGCGGGCAGATCGAATTCGCAGGTGCCGCCGGGAATGCTGATGCGGCTGCGAATGGCGGTCAGCCAGTCGTTTTCGGTCAGAGTATGGCCGATTTTTCCTTCCATTTGCTCAAGCTGGGAAAAGCAGTGCTGCACATCGTTGATTGTTTGCAGCAACGGGGCTTCGGCAATGGCCGGGTTGCCCTGGTAGCTGCTGAGTCGCTGCTTTTGGCGATCCAGGTCGCGCATGATCTCGGACTTGAGATCCGGGCGGCTGACAACATCGAGAATTTCGAATAGGGTAACCAGCGCAAAATGGTTGTCGATGGCATCGCTGCGCTGCCGCAGATGCGCAAAACGGGCAAACAGGCGCTCCAGCCTGAGCCAAGTGCGGATGCGTTCGTTAAAAGGGTATTCGTACAGAATCACGGGGCAGTTCCTTTGGCGCAATCATAAGGCCGAAATCAGGCCGAAGCTGCTGGCCAATGCCTGCACTTGCATGTGAAGTTGTTGCAGGGTGACCGATGCGCCGTTGTCAATCACTGTATCGGCAATCTGCCGGCGTTGCTGCCTGCTGGCCTGGCTGGCGATGATGGAAGCCACCGCGGCTTGAGCGAGGCCGCTGCGCTGCATCACGCGTTGTATCTGCGTGGCCTCGTCGCAATCCACCACTACCACGCGATCCAGCCGTTTGCGCCAGTGTGCGGATTCGGTCAGCAGAGGAATGTCGTAGACGATAACGTGCTGGCCTTGGCGCTGTGCTTCGGCGGCCAAGGCCTGTGCCTGCTGCAACACAATGGGGTGGATGATGGCTTCCAGCTTGTGCTTGGCAGAGGGGTCGTGAAAAATCAGCTCCCGCATGCGGTCGCGTTGCATGGAGCCGTTGGCATCAATCAAAGCATCACCAAAGGCAGAGCGGATATGCGCAACGGCTGCGCCGTGGGTGCGGGTGCAATCGCGAGCCAGCTGGTCGGCATCAATTACGTATGCGCCAGCCGCTTGCAAAATGCCCGTTACCGTACTTTTGCCGCTGCCGATGCCGCCGGTCACGCCGATGTACCAACTGAAAGGTGCGGCAAGACGTGGCATGGATGCAAGAGAAGATCAAAACAACGCGCAAGCTGCAAAACGCAGCTTGCAATTACAGGCCGACCATGCGCATCAGTTCTGATGCGCCAAATATCCACACGGCTGCTCCGCCCAAAGCCAGAAAAGGGCCGAACGGGATATAGCCGCCTTCGCGCAGTTGGCCGCCAAACTTCATGGCAATGCCCACAATGGCGCCGATCACGGCAGCCATCAGAATAATCGGAATAAGCGCCGTAATGCCAAACCAGGCGCCTAGCGCGGCAAAGAGCTTGAAGTCGCCAAAGCCCATGCCTTCTTTGCCGGTTAGCAGTTTAAAGCCCCAATAAATCAGCCATAGCGAAGAATATCCCACGGCGGCACCCCAAACGGCGCTGCTGAGGCTGATGCCTGTTAGGCCCAACGTGGCAAGCAGCAACCCAGCCCACAGCAGGGGCAGGGTGATGCTGTCTGGCAGATAGGTGGTATCCCAGTCGATCAAGGTCAAGCAGATCAGGCAAGCGCCAAAGAAGAACCAAGCCAATGCGTGCCATTGCATGCCGTAGCGGTGCAAGCACCACCACGCCACAGCTGCCGTAACCAATTCGACCAGCGGGTAGCGTATGCCGATGGGCGTTTTGCAAGAGGAGCATTTGCCACGCAATATCACCAGATAGCTGATGATTGGAATGTTTTCATACCAGCGCACGCGATGCCCGCATTGGCGGCAACGCGAAGGGGGGGTGAGCAGGTTGAACTGTTGCTCTGCGTCAGTGTCGGGCAGTTCTTTACCAGCCTGTTGCGCGGCATAGGCGGCATGTTCTCTGGCCCAGCCGAGCTCCATCATGCGGGGCAAGCGGTAAATGACTACGTTCAAAAAGCTGCCTACGAGTAGCCCAAACAGAACTACCAAGGCAGCGTACACGGTTGTGTCTGACATTACACCACCTGGCCCAGTTTGAAGATTGGCAGGTACATCGATACCACGATGCCGCCAATAACTACGCCCAGCACCACGATGATGATGGGTTCCATCAAACTGGAAATGCCAGCTACCATGTCATCAACCTCGGCTTCGTAGAAGTCGGCTGCTTTGCCCAACATGTGATCCACGGAGCCAGATTCTTCGCCGATGGTGGTCATCTGCAGCACCATGACGGGGAACAGGCGCTGTGTAGTCATGGCCGTAGACAGGCTGGTGCCTTGCGCCACATCTTGCTGGATGCGCTTGGTAGCTTGTGCGTACACGCTGTTGCCTGCCGCGCCCGCAACGGAATCCAGCGATTCGACCAGAGGAACACCTGCAGCAAACATGGTAGACATGGTGCGCGTCCAGCGGGCAATCACCGATTTTTCAACCAGCGGGCCAAAAATCGGGATTTTCAGCAACAGGCGATCCATGAATTGCTGCACTTTTTCGTTGCGTTTCCACGCCTGTAGGAAGAAGTACACGGCAGCTGGTGGCACCAGTAAAACGATGTACCAGTACTTCACGAATAATTTACTCATCCCGATGACGAACATGGTCGGCGCAGGCAAATCGGCGCCAAATGAGCTGAAGACCTGTTCGAAAGAAGGAATCACGAAGATCATGATGATGCTCACCACCACAAAAGCCACCACGATCACCGCTATCGGATACATCAGCGCTGATTTGATCTTGCGCTTGATGTTTTCCGTTTTCTCCATGTAGGTAGCCAAACGATCCAGCAGATTTTCCAAAATACCGGCCTGCTCACCTGCTTCGATCAGGTTGCAATACAGCGCATCGAAATGCATGGGGTATTTGCGGAAGGCTTGGTTCAGAGAAGTACCGGTTTCGATATCGCCCTTGATCGCCAGTAGCAGTTTGGTCATTTTCGGGTTTTCGCTGCCGCGCGCCACGATGTCGAAAGACTGCAGCAGCGGAACACCCGCCTTGATCATGGTCGAAAGCTGCCGGGTAAACAGGGCGATATCTTTGGGCTTAATCGTTTTGCCCGCCTTGACACGGCGCTTTTTCAACTTAAGCACACGAATACCCTGGCGTTGCATCGTGCTGCGCACCACAGCTTCGGACGCCGCACGCAGTTCACCTTGGCAAGATCTGCCGTGTTTGTCAACGCCTTGCCAGACAAACATATGGGTTTTGACTTCTTTTTCGGTCTTGCGAGACGCGGGTTTGCTCGTGCTCCGAGTGGAGCGACGGCTGGATGAAGAGCCAGAAGCTGTTGCCATGTCCGTGATTCCTGTACTAGTTATTGAAGATCAAGCAAATGATTTACTCGTTGGTGACTCCCAGGACTTCTTCGAGCGAAGTAATGCCCTGAATGACTTTTCTCAAACCCGATTGACGCAAAGACAGCACGCCTTCGCGTTCAGCCTGTTTGGCAATGTCCATCGCGCTGCCATCGGCCAGAATAATTTCCTGAATGGCCTCTGAAATAGGCATCACCTGATAAATGCCTACGCGGCCTTTGTACCCGTTGTTGCATGCCTCGCACCCTACAGGCTTGTAGGCTTGCCAGCTGCCATCGAGCTGGTCTTCGGTAAAACCGGCCTCCAGCAGGTTTTTGCGTGGAATCTCGGTGGGAGCTTTGCACTTCACGCACAAACGGCGAGCCAAGCGTTGAGCTGTAATCAGGATCACGCTAGAGGCGATATTGAACGGCGCAACGCCCATATTGCGCAGCCGTGTCAGCGTGGTGGGCGCATCGTTGGTGTGCAATGTAGAAAGCACCAAGTGGCCGGTTTGCGCGGCCTTGATGGCGATATCGGCTGTTTCCAAGTCACGAATTTCGCCCACCATGATGATGTCCGGATCCTGGCGCAGAAACGCCTTGAGAGCCACGGCAAAGGTCAGCCCTGCCTTTTCATTGACGTTGACCTGGTTGACACCAGGCATATTGATTTCCGACGGGTCTTCGGCTGTGGAGATATTGATGCCAGGCTTGTTGAGCAGGTTCAGACAGCTGTACAGCGACACTGTTTTACCCGATCCTGTCGGTCCGGTAACCAGGATCATCCCGTACGGGCGGTGAATGGCGGTCAGCAGCCGCTCTTTTTCTATCGGGTCGTAGCCCAAGGCATCGATGCCCATTTTTGCGCTGCTGGGATCCAGGATACGGATGACCACTTTTTCGCCAAAAAGCGTAGGCAGGGTGCTGACACGGAAGTCGATAACGCGCTCGGGACTCAGCCTGAGCTTCATGCGGCCGTCTTGCGGTACCCGTTTTTCGGAAATGTCCAGTCTGGACAGCACCTTGATGCGCGAAGCCAGCCGGTCTTTAATAGCTGGCGGGGTGGTAGCCACCTCTTGCAACTCGCCGTCGATGCGAAAACGCACCCGATAATTAAACTCGTAAGGTTCAAAGTGCAAGTCGGATGCGCGCATATTGACAGCATCTACCAACATTTTGTGGAAGAAACGGACAACAGGTGCATCTTCTGCATCCACGCTGTCAGCGTCGTCCATATTGGTGGCATCCGCTTCTTCGACTGCGGTAATGTCGTCAAAATTGAAGTCGGCGCCAGCCGTGAGTTTTCCCAGGCTTTCACCGAGGCTGGTAGCGAGTTCGGTGAGCAGATTGGTCAGCTTGGGATATTCCACCACCACCCAGTCAATGGGCAATTGCGTGGCAAATTTGACTTTTTGTGTGGCAACCTGGTCGCTGGGGTCGGCCGTGGCGATGATGAGGCGCCCCCCTTTTTTGGCAAGCGGCAACAGCTTGCACTCCATAGCCAACTTGATGTCCAGCAGGTCTTTGCGGATTTTGGTTTTGTCAATCGCCGTGATATCCAGCAAAGGCATGGTAAACGCCTGCGCCAAGGTATAGGCCATATCGGCGGCATTGATATGCCCGGCGCTTAATGCTTCTACAACAAAGCTGCTTTTGCTTTGGCGGGTGCGTTGCAACAGATCGGAGGCGGTGGCTTCCGTCAATTTTCCATGTTGGATCAACACCTGTGCCACGGCAGGCAAGGTGCTGGTGGAAGAAGGATCTTTCAGTACGGACTCTGGTGCAGACATAAGTGGGCGCAGAAAACAATAGCAAAACCCGTTTGCTATTTGTTACTTTATACAGCAAATAGTTTAATTCATAAAAAAATCTGAAAGTGGCGCACACTGTGCCAGCTTTTACAAGGTACAGTCTAACGTTATCCAGTCTGGATGTAAGTGTTCTTGCCTATTTATCTGTGCAATTTGTCGCGGTTTCACCAACAAAAATTATCAAATTCTTTGTTACTGTGATGGGGCTGTGAATGTATGCAAGATGCGACACATGTCTTTGAGATATGCGTGTAGCTGGTAAAAGAACACGTATTTGGGGAAAAGGGGAGGAGCGATTTATGTTGGCTAGAAGAAGTGTCTTGCGGCTATGTGCTTTGGCTGTGGCGAGTTGCGCCTGGCTGGCGCTGTCGGGCTGCGGGCAACCGAAGGAGCCGCAAGCAAAAAACAGTTTGACCTTGGGCATGGTGTTGGAGCCGCCAGGGCTGGATCCCACCGCAGGTGCCGCTTCAGCCACGGCAGAGGTGGTGCTGTACAACGTATTTGAAACCCTTACCAAAATCCAGTCGGATGGCACGGTGCAGCCTTTGCTGGCGCAGAGTTGGGAAGTTGCACCTGACCACAAAACCTGGACATTTCGCCTGCGTGAAGACGTGCGTTTTCACAATGGCGAGCCGCTGACGGCAGCCACCGTCAAATACGCTTTCGAGCGGGCCGCCGCTGCCAACAGCACCAACAAAGACAAGGCGCTGTTTGCCGGGTTTGAACGCATAGAAACGCCCGATGCCTACACCGTCGTGCTGCACAGCCGCACGCCCAACCCCAATTTGCCTTTTCTGCTGGGGCAGGCCACGGCCATCATTGTGGAGCCCAAAACAGCTGCACAGAACAATACCGCCCCAGTGGGCACCGGCCCTTACCAGCTGGCAGATTGGCAAAAAGGCGCTTCGCTGACCCTCAAGAAGTGGGACGGCTACCGTGCTGCGCCAAACATTGCGTTGCAAAGTGCCACGTTCCGCTTTATTTCGGATGCGGCGGCGCAATCGGCCGCTTTGCAGGCAGGGGATGTCGATATGTTTGCCCGTGCGCAAATAGCGCGCAATATGGAGCAATTCAAGAGCGACAGCCGTTTTCAGGTGCTGGTGGGCGCTTCGCGTGCCAAAACCATCATGTCCATGAACAATGGGCGCAAACCGCTTGATGATGTGCGCGTGCGCCGCGCCATCAGCATGGCGGTAGATCGCCAAGCCGTTATCCAAGGGGCGGCAGACGGCCTGGGCGTCCCCATAGGCAGCTTTTATGTGCCTGGCGCGCCCGCTTATATCGACACTACGGGCATCACGCCCTACGATCCCGCCCAGGCCAAAGCGCTGTTGCAAGAAGCAGGCATCAATAATCTGACGCTTACCATCACCGTGCCCCCAACGCCTTATGCCAGACAGGGCAGCGAGGTCATCGCCGCCATGCTGGCCCAAGTCGGCATCACCGCAAAAATAGAAAACGTGGAATGGGCGCAGTGGCTAAGCAAGGTGTACGGGCAAAAAGAGTATGACCTGACCATCATCAGCCACGTTGAACCGTTTGACCTGGGCAATTTCGCCAAGCCTGGCTATTACTGGAATTACCATTCGCCCGCTTTCAACGCCCTATACGCACGCATACAGGCAGCGGCCGACGAGCAAGAGCGCGCGCAGTTGCTGGCGCAGGCGCAAAAGCTGGTAGCCGAAGATGCGGTGGCCGTGTACCTGTATCAACCGCAATGGATTACGGTGGCCAATCGCCAGCTGCAAGGCGTTTGGCAAGACATGCCCATCTTTGTGAATGACCTTTCTGCCTTGCGCTGGCAGCAATAAGCGGCAACAGTTACAAGCGCCTTCGTTCCTCTTAGAGCCTGTTCAAGCAATAGCAATCACAACAGCCAATGAGACTGATTGGCAAGGGTGCGTTGGCCGCGCTCAAACGTTGCAAGAGCAGCTTGAGCCGAATGCAAAGCCTGCTGTACGACAGCGGTTATGCGGTTCAGTCCTTAACGCAAGACGTCAAAGGCATTCTGGGCAAGCACGTGACGGTGTAGATGCCAAGCGCAGTGACTTGCGCACGTTCAAGGGCATACCCAACCTCTCATCCGCACGCAGCCGCATCACACGCTCGCGCGGCTGGCTGCAAGCA
>CAYUAF010000012.1:22330-26004 GCA_964442555.1 uncultured Allobrachymonas sp. | reverse complement strand
CCCTTGGTCATCAAGCGCATGACGAGCAACGAGGCCGTGCATGCAGGCCATGTGGGCGAAATGGTGCGCCAGCTTATCTACGCCCAGTACGGCGCAGAAAGCTATACGCGCGGCCTCAACGTTTACACCACCATTTCCACCCGCGATCAAAACGCCGCTTACGCCGCCGTGCGCCAGGGCATTTTGAATTACGACGCCAAGCGTGCATACCGCGGACCGGAATACTTTGTCGAATTGCCACAAGACTCCGAACTGCTGGATGACGTAATTCAAGAAACCCTGAGCAACATTCCCGATGCAGGCGACATGCTCGCAGCCGTCGTGATTGAAGCCAAGCCCGGCAAAGTGATCGTGCGCCGCACAGATAGCGAACCGATCACCATCAGCGGTAACGGCCTGCGTTTTGCCTCCTGGTCGCTTTCCAGCCGTGCACCGGCAGCCCAGCAAATCAAGCCCGGTGCCGTGGTACGCATCGTCCAAACCAAAAACGGCTGGGAAATCCGCCAGCTGCCAGAAGCCGAAAGCGCCTTGGTTGCCATGGATCCGCGCTCCGGCGCCATCAAGGCGCTCGTGGGGGGATTCGACTTTGCCAAGAACAACTTCAACCGCGTTACCCAAGCGCAGCGCCAGCCTGGCTCCAGCTTCAAGCCTTTTATTTATTCCGCTGCGCTGGAAGACGGCGTCATGCCCGGCACCATGATCAGCGACAGCCCCTTTACGCTGGATGCCAGCGTCACGGGCGGGCGCTCATGGTCGCCCAAAAACTACGACGGCAGCTTTGGCCCGCCGGTAACCATGCGGCAGGCACTGACCCGTTCCAAAAACCTGGTATCCGTTCGCATTCTGCAAACTGTCGGCACGCAAAAGGCGCAAGAGTGGGTTGGGCGCTTCGGCTTTCCGGCTGAACGCACGCCCCCCTACCTGACGATGGCGCTGGGCGCAAACACTGTTACGCCGTTGGAGCTGGCTACCGGTTTTTCCGTATTTGCCAACGGCGGCTACAAGGTCAACCCCTACATCATCGCTTTGATTACCGACCAGCGCGGCAACACCATTGCCGAAGTCGCGCCGCCTACGCTGGATGAAAGCATGCGCGCCATTCCGCAACGCAATGCCTTCATCATGAATACGATGATGAACGATGTGGCCATTCGCGGCACGGCGGCCAAAGCCGCAGCGGAGCTGGGCCGCTCCGATCTGTACGGCAAAACAGGTACTACCAACGATGCCAAAGACGCATGGTTTGCCGGCTTCCAAGGCAATCTGGTCGCCGTCGTCTGGTTTGGGTTTGACAACCCGCGCAATCTGGGCGATCGCGAAACGGGCGGCGGCCTAAGCCTGCCCATCTGGATTCGCTATATGCGTACCGCTTTGGCAGATGTTCCCGTGGCATCGCTCACATCCAAACCGCCAGCAGGTGTTGTGCAGTCCGGCGGCGATTGGGCCTATGCCGAATTTGCAGGCGGCAGGGGCGTTTCCAGCATTGGCGTGGGCAGCGGCGCCTTGGCAACCGATGGAACCGACACAACCCTGCAAGGCGAGGGTTTCAATCACGGCAGTGACGAAGCAGGTGGCTCGTTGGGTGGCGGCTCTTCCGGCACCGACATCTTCCACGACAACTGATGACTGTTGGGTAGGCGATTGGGGGAGGCTGCTGGATTGCGGTGTATCGCAGCCGGTGGTTCCCTTGCTGCCTGGCCGGTTTGCACACAAGCGGTTGCCTTACGCAACTGCTTTTTTTTGATGCGTCATCCCGCCCAACCTGCCACGCTACCCGGCAGTGGCGGGGCTTTTGGCTGCGTTTGGCTGCGCGCATCAACCATGGCGCGGCTGCCCCCGCAGGGCTGCCCCACCGCCCCAAAATTCAGAGTTCAGAACTGCAACGCCTGCCCGGCTTGTTCACTCGCGCAGCGCGACAGCTGGGTAAACAAATCTGCGCCGCCTTTGGTATCGGCCCACTGCGTGCCGTCATAACGGTAATGAAAGCCGCCTGCGCGCGCGGCCAGCCAAATTTCTTGCAGCGGCTTTTGCAGGTTCACCACAATCTGGCTGCCGTTGGCAAATACCAGCGTCACCACCCCGGCGTTGCGTTGGTTGTCCAGATCCACATCGCTTGTTTCGTTGATGCGATCGCAGGCAGCCTCAATCCTTTGCAGGGCTTTTTCGGCAAGGTCAAGATATTCAAGCTCTGTCATTACAATTCCAGCCATGTTGAAAATTCAAACCATTGTAAAGAGCGTGGCCCTTTTCGCTTGTGCCGTTGCACTATCTGCTTGCGGGCAAAAGGGGGATTTGTATCTGCCCACCGAGCCTGAAGCCGCGCAGCGCGCCACCCTGCCCCGCACCATATTGCCCGTGCGCTCGCGCATGCAGGCAACGCCAAGCGCCTCTGCGGCACAGCCTGCCGCCCCCACGCCTGCTTCCTCAAGCGCCCAATAACTCTTAACTCCTTCTTTTGCTTTTTTTATGCAATTGCCTGGCTCCCCTTTTTTTGCCTACGACAACGGCACCCTGTGCATAGACGGTATGCCCCTTTCAGAATTGGCGCAACAGCACGGCACGCCTTTGTTCGTTTATTCGCAAAACGCCATGCTCGCGGCTTTGGCTGCCTACCAACGCGGCCTGCAAGGACGCAACGCACTGATTTGCTATGCGATGAAAGCCAATTCCACCCTGGCCGTGATGCAAACCTTTGCGCAGGCTGGCTGCGGCTTCGATACGGTATCCGGCGGCGAAATCCAGCGGGCGCTGCTGGCGGGTGCCAAGCCGGAAACCATCATCTTTTCCGGCGTGGGCAAAACCCGTGCCGAAATGCGCCTGGCGCTGGAGGTTGGCATTGGCTGCTTCAATGTGGAAAGCCTGGCCGAGCTGGAAACACTCAACGCCGTCGCGCAAGAACTGGGCAAGCACGCGCCCGTAAGCATTCGCGTCAATCCTGATGTGGATGCCAAAACGCACCCCTATATTTCTACAGGCCTTACAGGCAACAAGTTCGGCATTGCCCACACCCAGGTATTGGCTGCCTACCGGCAAGCCGCCAGCCTGCCGGGGCTGCGCGTGGTGGGCATTGATTTGCACATCGGCTCGCAAATTACCGAATCCGCCCCGTATCTGGAGGCGGTAGAGCGCATGCTGGACCTGGTGGAGCAGATTGAGGCAGCGGGCATTCCCTTGCACCACATCGACCTGGGCGGCGGCTTGGGCATTACCTACCGCGACGAGACACCGCCCGCTGCCGACGACTTGCTGCAACAAGTGCTGGCGCGCATGGATGCGCGCGGCATGGGGCAACGCAAAATCGTGCTGGAGCCGGGCCGTTCGCTCATCGGCAACGCCGGTGTGTGCGTCAGCGAAGTGCTCTACCTCAAACACGGTGCGGAAAAAAATTTCTGCATCATCGACGCTGCCATGAACGATTTGCCACGCCCCGCCATGTACAACGCCTGGCATGCCATTGTGCCCGTGCAGGCGGGCAACACCGCTGTCACAACGGTTTATGACGTTGTCGGCCCCGTGTGCGAAAGCGGCGACTGGCTGGGGCGCGAGCGCCCGCTGGCGGTGCAGGCGGGTGATTTGCTGGCTGTTATGTCTGCCGGCGCTTATTGCATGAGCATGGCAAGCAACTACAACAGCCGCTGCCGCGCGGCAGAAGTGCTGGTAGCCAACGGCAGCGC
>CAYUAF010000012.1:0-22230 GCA_964442555.1 uncultured Allobrachymonas sp. | reverse complement strand
GTTAGTGCGTTTGCTGAAAGAGCTGCCCCTGCACATCCTTCAGCCGCATGCCGGGGCGCACACCGTGGCGCTTGAACCAGCCTTGGTGCATTTCCAGCACATAGGCCACGGGCTTGGCGGAGCAGTGGTTTTGCTCGCTAAACGGCTGCATATCGGCCAAATTGACGATCGTGCCATCTGCCGCCACAAAAGCCGCCGTTAAAGGCAAGGGCGTGTTCTTCATCCAGAAACATTGCATGGCCGTTTGCGGAAAGACAAACAGCATGCCTTCATTGGCAGGCATGTCCGTGCGGTGCATCAAGCCGACCTGGCGTTGGTGGAAAGTGCTGGCCAGCTGCACCTCCATGCGTGCCTTGCCCGCCCGCAACTGGGTGCGTGGCAAATCTTTCTGCGGCACGCCTGTAGCAACCGCTTGCGCCTGGGCAGGCGTGGCTACTGCCGCCAAGGCCAGCAGCACGCAGGCGGCAAGCCCTGCGATGCGTGCATGTGCTCTCCGGGGTTTGAAGGGCAACGCTTTGCCTGCTGTGTGTGTATTCATGGGAACCTACCTATCTCTATCTCGAATGCAATATGTGCTGAACAACGGCTAAACAGCTGCCTGCGCAGCCAGCTGCCGCACGGTTGGGGGCGCTGGGGGTGCCGCAATTAGACCGCATCAATCATGCCGGTTTCTGTGCCCCGGCGTTGCAACCGGGCGTAAACGCCGTTTTGCTGCAACAGCTCGGCATGCGTGCCCATTTCAACGATGCGGCCATGCTCCATCACCACCACGCGATCGGCGTGCTCAATGGTGCTGAGCCTGTGCGCCACGATCAAAGTGGTGCGGCCTTGCATGAGGCGTTGCAGGGCTTCTTGCACCAGCCGTTCAGACTCGTTGTCCAGCGCAGATGTGGCCTCATCCAGCAACAAAACCGGCGCGTTTTTGTAAATGGCGCGCGCAATGGCCAAGCGCTGGCGCTGCCCGCCCGAAAGCTGCGTGGCGTTGTGCCCCACCACCGTATCCATGCCCTGTGGCAGACGCGCCACGTAGTCGGCCAGGTTGCCGGCTTCCAACGCGGCCTGCACCCGATCGCGATCGATTTCTTGCCCCAGCGCAATATTGGCCGCAATGCTTTGGTTGAGCATGACGACATCCTGACTCACCAACGCAAACTGGTTGCGCAGCTGCTGCAAGGGCCAGTCGTCCAGCGCCACGCCGTCCAGCTCGACACGGCCCGCGCTGGGCAATACAAAGCGCGGCAGCAAATTGACCAATGTGGTTTTGCCCGATCCAGACGGGCCGACCAAAGCCACCATTTCGCCCGCGCGGATGTGCAGGCTCAGGTCTTGCAGCGCAGGCCGCTCTGCTTCCGGCGCAGCGTCTGCCTCGGGCGCGGCGACTGGCCCGGCCTGTGCGGGCACTGTGGCTGGCGCATGCGCCGCATAGCGCACCTGCACATGACTGAAGCGAATATCGCCCCGCGCATGTTGGGGCAGGGCTGCCTTGTCGGCGGCATGGGCGGCATCCGGCTCGGATGCGACGTTTTGCAGCATTTCCAGCCCGCGCTCCAGGGCGGCCAGCCCCCGGGTAATGGGGCTGGCCACATCCGCCAAACGCCGAATGGGCGATACCAGCATGAGCATGGCTGCAACAAAAGCGGCAAACCCACCCACAGTAACGGCATGTTCCGCGCCTTGCGTGGTTTTGGCCTGCCACAAGGCTATGGCCAACACGGCAGACAGGGCGATGGCCGCCACCAGTTGCGTCAGCGGCGTCATGACAGAAAAGGCAACAGTTGATTTCAACGTAAGCTGGCGCAGCCGTTTGCTCAGCTCGGCAAAACGCCCTTGCTGTTGCTGCTGCGCGCCATGCAAGCGCACGATGCGGTGCGCCAAAACGTTTTCTTCGACCACATAGGCCAGCTCATCTGTTGCCAGTTGCGATTGTCTGGTCAGCCCGTACAGTCGTTTGGAAAGCCTGCGCATCACCCACGACATGCCCGGCCCCAGCACCACCACAACCATCGTCAGCTTCCAGTTCAGATACAGCAAGTAGCACACCAGCGCAATCAGGGTAAAGCCGTCGCGCGACAGCCCCATGAGCGCCTGCACCAGCATGGTGGCCCCCGTTTGCACCTCGTACACCACGGTGTTGGACAGGCTGCTGGCCGTTTGGCGGGTAAACAGCCCCAGCTCCGCATCCATCAGGCGGCCAAAAATTTCGTTGCGCAGCTTGAACATGCCATCGTTGGCAATGCGCGCCAATGTGTATTGCGCGCCAAACTGGGCAACGCCCCGCAAAATGAACATGAACAGTACGCCCGCTGGCACCATCCACAAGGGCAAAGTACCTTCGCTAAAGCCCTGATCCAGCAAGGGCTTGAGCATGGCGGGCACGGCCGCTTCCGTCAGCGCACCCACCAGCGTAGCCAGCACGGCATACAGCCACAGGCGGGGCTGCAAGGCAAAGTAGGCATATACGCGGCGCAGCCGCGCCCACAAAGAAGCCTGTGGCGGCTCAACCGCCGCAGAAGCATGGTTAGAAGAAGACGCCATCAGAATAATTTCAATTCAACACAATCAAACAGCCCCGCATTGTAGAGAGGGCGCTTGACACGCCTGCTTACAACTCCCCGCCTGCGGCACGCAACACATTTGCGCCGTGCGGCTTGCCGAGCAACGCTGCGTGCCTACAATAAACACATCTTCGTAATTTCAACAGCTTGCCGAAAATGTCCGTGCCACGCATGCCCCTTGCTCTTTTTGCCGCGTTGCCCCGCCCTGCCTCTGCCCTGCGCGGCCAGGCACGGCGTTCGTCGCTATGGAGCATCGGGCTGCTGGCCGTACTGATAGGCATCGCCCCGCAGGCACGTGCCGACTTTTTTGCCGATAACGAGGCGCGCCGCGCCATTCTGGATTTGCGCCAGCGCTATCTGGCCTTGAGTGAAGAAAACAACAAGCTGCGCGAATCCCTCAAAACCACGCAAAGCCAGCTGGAATCCTTGCGTGGCGAGGTCAGCCGCATCCGCAACCGCGAAGAGCAGCAGGCGCGCGAGCTGACCGAGCTGCAAAAGCGCCTCAACCAATCAAGCGCCGAAGACAGGGCCGGCAACACACCGACCAGCCAAGCAACGCCAGCCACCGCAGGCGCGGCGGCAGAAGCGCCACTGCGTGCAGAAGATGCCCAAAGCGAAAAAGCCGCGTTTGATGCCGCGCTGAACAAATTCCGCTCCAACGACTACGCGGGCGCCCAAGCCGGGCTGCAAGGCTTTTTGCAAAAGTACCCGCGCAGCAGCCGGCGCATTGCCGCGCTGTATTGGCTGGGCAATGCCGACTACGCCCTGCGCAATTACCGCAACGCCATGCGCAGCTACCGCGCCGTGGTGGCCCAAGCGCCCCAGCACGAGCGTGCGCCCGAGGCGCTGCTGGCGCTATCCGCCTGCCAGGTCGAGCTGCAAGATACGGCTGGCGCACGCGCCACGCTGGAAAAACTCATCAAAACCTACCCGCGCTCCGAAGCCGCCCAAGCTGCGCAAGACCGCCTGTCCCGCCTGCGCTAAACCCGCGCAGATTAGCCGCTATTAGCCGCTATTAGCTGCTACGTGCGGGCTACCGCTCCATCTTTCTGGTTCGCCCATATGACAAAACCTGCTTTTGAAGCAGGTTTTGTTTTTGTTGCGCTGTAGCTGATCGGGCAACGCTGGTCATCTGCCCTTTCGGGCCAAACGCCACTGCGTTAAATAGGAACTGCACCGCCGGCACCGCGCGAATGTTCGACTCCTGTGCCGGATTAATCGGCACCAGACAGTCACGCGTTGCCAAACCGCACGCCCGTATCGTCCAGCGCAAAAAGGCGCTCTTGCGCCAAAGCCCTGAACGATGAAAAAATGCACGCGACCAAAACAAAAAACCTCCGCAGAGGTTTTTTGTTCAAAGCAGCATCACGCCGTTGGCATTAACGGTATTGCTCCGCCACAAAGATTTCGACCCGGCGGTTTTGCGCGCGCCCGGCTTCGGTGGCATTGCTGGCAATCGGCTGGGTAGAACCCATGCCGCTTGTGCTGATGCGTGCGGCCGGCACACCGCGGCTGATCAAAAAGTCGCGTGCCGCATTGGCGCGGTTGAGCGAAAGCGGGTTGTTGATGGCGTCAGACCCCGTGCTGTCGGTATGCCCGATGATGGACACATGCGCATACGGGTTTTGCAGCGAGGTTTGCGCCAAACGCTCCAGCACCGGATACATATTGCGGTTCAGCACGGCAGAACCCACGGCAAACGATGCATCCGCCGGAATGTTGATGCGCAAACGGTTATCCGTTGTTTGCGAAACCTGCACCGGCGTGCCTTGCGCGGCTTGCTCCATCGCCATTTTTTGCTGCTGCATTTGCTGCGACCATACATACCCTGCGCCCGCGCCCAAGGCTGCGCCCGCAGCAGCGCCGATCAATGTACTTTTTGAATCGCGGCCGACCGCCTGGCCAATGCCTGCGCCCACCAAGGCGCCAAGCCCCGCGCCCATGCCGGTTCTCTGCCCCGTGCTCATGTTCTGCATCTGCGGCGACGCGCAGCCTGCGACCAGGGCGCTGGCAGCAGCAACAATCGTCAGTGTTGTCAAACTCTTTTTCATTTCGACTCTCCTTGCTTTTCAGCCGGGTTGCAAAAGCCTGTATGCATCAGGCACGCATGGGCCCTGCACGTGCAGGCAAACTGCCGTTTCAAGAAGATTTGCCCTTTGGCCAACCAACTTGTAACGGCAGCGCCTACTATGCGGCATGGCACCGTATTTTTTTCGCCTTTTTTGTAAACATTTGTTCATGAATTGGTTGCCGCAAAAACCGGTTTTGTTATTCGCATGCGGTGCGGCAGCGAATGCCGCAGGTGCATAATGCCGCATGCCTAAAACTCCCGCGCCCCATGTTTCAGAAACGCCCGCTACCCGCACATTGCGCGCGCACGGCGTGGCGTTTGAAGAATTCGTGTACGAATGGCAGGCGCATGGCGGCGCACAGCACAGCGCGCAGATGTTGGGGGTGGATCCGTTTACCGTGGTCAAAACACTGGTGATGCAAAACCAGAACGCCCAGCCGCTTGTAGTACTCATGCACGGCAATTGCAACGTATCTACCAAAGAGCTGGCTCGGCAGATCGGCGCCAAGCGCATCGAGCCTTGCGCGGTAGAAACGGCTCAGCGCCACAGCGGCTATCTGGTCGGCGGCACATCGCCTTTCGGGTTGCGGCGCAATATGCCGGTTTTTATCGAGCGCAGCATTTTGAGCCTGCCCCGCATCATTCTCAACGGTGGCCGCAGGGGCTATCTGCTAGGCATTGACCCGCAAGTGTGCGTACAGCTTTTAGGCGCCACGCCGGTAGATTGCGCCTTGCCCCAGTAGATTTTCTGCTCCGTCCATTTGTTTATTCCCCGTTTTTCGCTCTATCTATTTCTCTATTCACCATGCCTCAATCCCCTTCCTTGCTGCTTGTTGCGGCTGTCGCCTACGTTTTGGGTTCTTTGAACTTTGCCGTCATCATCAGCCGCATCATGGGCTTGCACGATCCGCGCAGCTACGGCAGCGGCAACCCGGGCGCAACCAATGTGCTGCGCAGCGGCAATAAAAAAGCGGCGCTGCTGACGCTGCTGCTGGATGCGCTCAAGGGCTGGCTGCCGGTTTTTGTGATTCTGCAATTCGGCGCAAATTGGCAGTTGGGCACAGAAGCCGCTGCCGTGGCAGGTTTGGCCGCATTTACCGGGCATGTGCTGCCTGTTTTTTTCCGCTTCAAAGGCGGCAAGGGCGTTGCCACGGCTGCCGGCGTGCTGTTTGGCATTAGCCCTTGGCTGGGCTTGCTGGTGCTGCTGGCATGGCTACTGGTGGCGGCTGTTACGCGCTACTCGTCGCTGGCAGCGTTGATTGCCGCCGCAGCCACCCCTATGATTTACCTGTTTGGCGCACAACGCGGCTGGTGGTTGCTGGCAGGCTCGCTGTTTCAGGCGTGCATGATCATGTCTATCGTGCTGATTTGGCGGCACAAACAAAACATTCACCGCCTGCTGAACAAGCAAGAGTCCCGCATCGGCGAAAAGAAACAATAAAAACAAAAGCCGCCCTTGAAAGGCGGCTTTTTAGTTGGGCGCGTCGGGCTAAGTTAATAACATGGCTGCGCCAAGCGGCCAGGCCCGTACGATGCAAGGCACAGAAAGAGCCGACATCAATACCGGCGTTCCAGAATCATCTGGTCGCCATTGCGCGTCATCGTAAAGCGGTTGAGAAAGCTGTTGCCCAGCAAGGTAACGCCGCCCATGCTGGAAGGCGTTACCACCGCATCCACGTTGTGCACTTGCACGCCCTTGATGCGCACCGAATCAAGCTTGACGCCCCAGCCATTGCTGATGCCGTTGGCCGTTTGCATGCGCATGGGCCTGCCTTTTTTATACGGCACGCCTATGCGCTCCGCATCTGCCACGCTTAACGCAATCGAAGTAGCGCCGGTATCCACCACAAACCGCACCGACTTGCCATTGATGGTGCCGTTGGTGAAAAAATGACCGCCGCCGGTTTGCGAAAGAACAATGCGGCGGCCATCGCCTTCTTCTTCGGCACCGCCGGCAGCCAGCATCATGCCGCCTACGTGCACGGGCGATTCGCCCAGGCGCACGGTAAATCGCTTGCCGCCACTTTCCAGCGTGGCGCGGTCTGCGCCTGCGCTCACGACTTTAACGCCCCGATACGTCTCGCCCACCGATACGGCCTTGGGGGCAGAGCCGTCCACAATCAGCAGGGGCTTGCTGCCCAGCATGCCCGTCAAGGCCACGTTTTGCGCACTGGCGGCCGATGCCAGCGCCGTTGCCGCCAAGGCAAGCGCCAATGGACGCAGAGGCAAGCGCGGTTTCAATTGAGAAAAGGTCACGGCAGCACCTGATTAATCGCGGAAGTTGTTGAAAGAAAGGGGAAAGTCGGCCACGTCTTTGCGAATCAACGCCATGGCCGCCTGCAAATCGTCTTTTTTGGCACCGCTGATGCGCACCGCATCGCCTTGTATTGAGGCTTGCAGCTTGAGCTTGCTTTCTTTGACGAGCTTCTGGATCTTTTTGGCCAGCTCCGTTTCGATGCCATTGCGCACCTTGATCACCTGCTTGACCTTGTCGCCGCCGATTTTTTGCACGTTGCCCTTGTCCAGAAAGCGCACATCCACATTGCGCTTGCTCATCTTGTTGCGCAAAATGTCTTCCACCTGTTGCAACTGAAACTCGGCATCGCCCAGCAGGGTAATTTCCTTGTCCTTCAGCTCGATGGCTGCGCTGGTTCCCTTGAAGTCGAAGCGCGTGCCAATTTCCTTGGCGCTGTTTTCCACGGCATTTTTCACTTCCACCATGTCGGGTTCGCACACGGTATCAAAAGAAGGCATGTCTCACTCCATCACGCAATGAACAAATGCGACAATTATCGGCCATGACTGAGCTATTCATTGAAGAAAACGTCGCGCTAACGCACGACAACACCTTCGGCATTGCCGCGCAGGCACGCCGCCTGGCGCGCATTACCCGTGACGAGCAACTCGCCGCCCTGGCCGGCGCACCCGCCTTGCTGGCAGAAAACTTTGTGGTACTGGGCGGCGGCAGCAATATCGTATTGACTGGCGATGTGCAACCTCTGTTGATCAAAATGGAAACCCGCGGCATGGCGCTGGTGGATGAGACCCCCACGCACTGGATCGTGCAGGCGGCAGCCGGCGAGCGCTGGCACGATCTGGTCGCCTGGACGCTGCAACAAGGCTACCCGGGGCTGGAAAACCTGGCCCTCATCCCCGGCAGCGTAGGCGCCGCCCCCGTGCAGAACATTGGCGCTTACGGGCTGGAGCTGCAAGACCGCCTGCACAGCCTGGACGCCATAGACATGACCACCGGCCAGCGCCTGACGCTTGCCGCCGCACAGTGCGAATTGGGCTACCGCCACTCTATCTTCAAACGCGCGCCCGCCCATCCGGGCGACAGCGGCCTGGCAGTCCGCGCCATCATTACGCAAGTGCGGCTGGCGCTGCCCAAAACATGGCGCCCCATGCTGGGCTATGCCGACCTGCAACGCAAGATGGCAGAGCTGAACCTGCCCCAGCCTTCGGCACAGCAGGTGTTTGACATGGTGGTTGCCATTCGCCGCGCCAAGCTGCCCGACCCCACCGTAGTGGGTAATGCGGGCAGCTTCTTCAAAAACCCTGTCGTCAGCACCGAACAGTGCGAGGACATCATCGGGCGCGAACCCGGCATCGTGCATTACCGTTTGCCCAACGGCACCGTGAAGCTGGCCGCCGGCTGGCTGATTGATGCCTGCGGCTGGCGCGGCAAGCACATGGGCAATGCCGGTGTGTACGACAAGCAGGCGCTGGTGCTTATCAACCGCTACGCTCAAACCGGAGCACGCGCCACCGGCGGCGAAGTGATGACACTGGCGCGCGCCATTCAAACCAGCGTGTACGAACGCTTTGGCGTGCAGCTGGAGATGGAACCCGTCGTGATCTGAGGCTACTCGGCTCCAAAAACAAAACGTGCCGGCGATTCAACATCACCGGCACGTTTTTTTGAATGCTTCAAGCAGTTTGCGCGAGCAACTCAGCGTTTTCTGAGCTTGCGCAAAATCGCTAGCAAGATGACCGAGCCCACAGTGGCCACGATGATTTGCCAGAAAAAGCCGCCACTGGCCATGCCCAGCAGGCCAAACAAATAGCCGCCAATCAAGCCGCCCACAATGCCGACGATGATGTCGCCAAACAGGCCATAGCGGTCGTCTTTCATGATGACGCCACCCAGCCAACCGGCGATGCCGCCCACCACAATGGATGCGATCAGACCCATTCCGTTCATACCAAACTCCTTTCAGAATTGAGCCTCGGTCAAACCCAAGGCGATGCTTCACTGTGGACGCAAGCTGCGCCTCAACAACAAGCGGTTTGCAGCTGCGAGCCCGCATTATAGGGATGTTGCTTCACACAATTTTTTGAAGGTTTTTTTGAGAAGCTTTGCCCCCTCCAGCCCGTCCACTCAGCGCACCGCTTTCTTGCACACCAAAAACGCCAAAGCACAGCGCCTTCATCCAGCGCACATTCCTGTCAATTCCAGTCAAGCTCAGCTGGCCGCCTCGCTGCCCTGCAACACCGCTTGCAGCAACTGGAATAAGCTGCGGTAGGCCTTGCCCTGGCGCTGGCCTTGCCCCGGCTCAGCAGGTGGCAGGGCTTGGCGCTCTTTGCGCGCCCGCCGAATCAGGGCGCGCAGTTGCTGCGCATCGGTTTGCGGATGGTGTTGCAGCCATTCGGTAAGCGCCTGCTCGTGCATGGATTCGTCCAGCAGGCGATCGCGCCACTGTTCCATTTGGTGCAGCTGCGTTACATGCAGGGCGTGTCCGCTTTTTTGCACTTGCAGCGCGGCACGGATGGCTTCCACTTCTTCCTCGTCCAGCCGGCGCATTAGTTTGCCAACGTACTGCATCTGGCGGCGGCGGCCTTCAAAGTCGCGGATGCGTTTGACTTCGTCCAAGGCATCCAGCAGCGATTGCGGCAGCTGCAAGCCTTCCAGCAAGTTGGCACGCAGGCCCAGCAGCTCTTCGCCCAGGTCTTGCAGCTCTTCGCTTTGGCGTTTGCGGTCGGTTTTGCTGAACTCGGCATCCCACTTGCCCTCGCGTTTGAGCGCCAGATCCAGCTCGCTGCCTTCGGCCACAAAATGGCCGCGCACATAGTAACCTCGTTGCGGTTTACGGGGCATTTCCTCACAAACTCCCAAGCAAAACAATACACATCCGCCAGCGCTTGCGCCGCGGCGGACTTGAGCAAGCGCCATTATCATACGGAGCCTGCTACAGGAATAAACTTCTTTTACACCTTTCACCATGTCTACATCCCGTCACAGCCAGCCGCTGCCTGGCTTTTCTTTCAGCCAGACGTTTTTTGAAGAACTGGTTGATGCGGCCATTGCCCACGCCAAAAAGCTGGGTGCCAGCGACGCCGGCGCCGAAGCGTCCGAAGGCTGCGGCCTGTCTGTTTCGGTGCGCAAGGGCGAGCTGGAAAATGTGGAGCGCAACCGCGACAAATCGCTGGGCGTAACCGTTTACCTGGGCAACCGCCGGGGCAATGCCAGCACGTCTGACTTTTCGCCGCAGGCGATTGAGCGCACCGTGCAAGCCGCTTACGACATTGCACGCTTCACCGCGCAAGACCCCTTTGCCGCCCTGCCCGACGAGGCCGATATTGCCCGCGGCCCCGCGCCCGACCTGGACCTGTTCCACCACTGGGATCTCGACAGCGCCCAGGCCACCCAACTGGCGCTGGAGTGCGAAGCTGCCGCCCTGCAACGCGATGCCCGCATCAGCAACAGCGAAGGGGCGGCTGTATCCAGCCAGCAAAGCCATTTCTTCAGCGCGCATACGCACGGCTTTAAAGGCGGCTACGCCAGCTCGCGCCACACCTTGTCGGTTGCGCCCATTGCAGGCAGTGGCGACGACATGCAGCGCGACGCCTGGTACAGCTCCATGCGCAGCCCTGCCGACCTGGCCAGCCCACAAGCCATTGGCACATACGCGGCCGACCGCGCCTTGAGCCGCCTGAACGCCCGCAAAATCCCCACGACCGAATGCCCCGTGTTGTTTGAGGCCCCGCTGGCATCCGGCCTGCTGGGCGCGTTTGTGCATGCGGTAAGCGGCGGTGCCTTGTACCGCAAAAGCACGTTTTTGCTCGACAGCCTGGGCAAGCAGGTCTTCCCCAAACACCTGCATGTGAATGAAGACCCTTTCATCCCGCGCGGCAAAGGCAGCTGCCCGTTTGATGCCGAAGGTGTTGCCGTGCGCGCCCGCCGCGTGGTGGATGCGGGCCGCGTGCAAGGCTATTTTTTAAGCAGCTACACCGCCCGCAAGCTGGGCCTGCCTGTAACCGGCCACGCAGGCGGCAGCCATAACCTGACGCTGCACAGCACGCTGACCCGCCCGGGCGACGACTTGCCTGCCATGCTGCAAAAGCTGGGCACCGGCTTGTTCGTAACCGAGCTGATGGGGCATGGCGTAAACCCCGTGACCGGCGACTATTCGCGCGGCGCCAGCGGCTTTTGGGTCGAAAAGGGGCAGATCGCCTTCCCCGTGCAAGAAATCACCATTGCCGGCAATATGCGCGATATGTTCATGGGCATTGAGGCCGTGGGTGCCGACGCGTACAACTACGGCGCAAAAACCACTGGCTCCATCCTGATCAACAAGATGGTGGTGGCGGGCGCCTGATGGCCGCCGCTCACGCCTGAACCTGCCCATTTTTTCAACCTGAAGGAGCCTGCTCATGCTTATGTTCAAACGTCTGTTTTCTGCCAGCTGCTGCGCTGTGGCACTGGCCACATCCCTGCTGGCACCTGCTGCTGCCTGGGCCGGCGAGCGGTTGGACAAAATTCTGGACAGCAAAGTGCTGCGCGTGGGCACGCCCGGCGACTACCGGCCTTTTGCCATCAAAACCGACAACGGCTACGCCGGCCACGACATCGACGCCATCGAAGCCATGGCCCAGGAGCTGGGCGTGAAGATCGAGTACGTGCCCACCAGCTGGCCCAATCTGCTCAAGGATCTGCAAGCCAACCGTTTCGACATCGCCGTGGGCGGCATCACGCGTAACGTTACGCGCATTCGCCAAGCGGCCATGCTGCCCGGCTATGCGCCCTTTGGCAAAGTGGCGCTGGTGCGCAAAGCCGATCGCGCCAAGTTCCGCAGCGTGCAAGATTTGAACCGACCCAGCGTGCGCGTCATCAAAAACCCCGGCGGCACCAATGAGGTGTTTGTGCTGCAACACCTGAAGGCCGCACAGATCAGCACGCACGAGAAAAACGCCGAAATCCCCGCGCTGATTGCCGAGGGCAAGGGCGACGTGATGATCACCGAAACGCATGAGGCGCTGCACTACGCCAAGGCCGATCCGCGCCTGGCAGCCGTGTTCATCAACGCGCCGCTCACGCCCACCAACTACCTGGGCTTTCTGATGCCGGCCGACGATGCCGACTACCTGCGCGTAATGCACTTTGCGTGGGATGTGCTGGACAAACGCGGCACCCTCAAGGCGATTGACGCCAAGTGGCTGCGCTGAAAGCGCCTGTGGCGGGGCATGCCCGGCAGCGGGGCGTGCCGCCTGCATTCGCCGCCTGCATGCAGGCTTAACCCGCCAAGCCACCTAGACTAAGGCGTATTGCCCAAGCGTATTACTGGGCGCATCACTTTTTGCCCAACAAACCCGCCAACCCGGGCAAGGCTGCATAGGCATTGGCCGCAGTGGCGGCGCGCACAGCGTCAGCCGTTAGGCCGCGCAAGCCAGCCAGCGTCTGGCCGATGCGGGGAATTTCCACAGGGCTGTTGATGCCTTGGGCTGCGCCCGCCTCGCGCGCTTGCGCCGTTACGTACAGCCAGCGCGGGGGGATGTCGGGCGCATCGGTTTCGAGCACAATGGCTTCCAGCGGCAGGCTGCGTGCCAATTCGTGCAGGCGGGTGGCGCGCTCAAACGTCATGGCGCCGCCAAAGCCCAGTTTCAGCCCCAAATCAATAGCTTGTTGCGCTTGCTGGGCGCTGCCTACAAAGGCATGGGCGATGCCGCCGCGCGGCGGCGTGCGGCGCAAGTGTTTCAGCACGGCATCTACCGAGCGGCGCACGTGCAAGATGACGGGCAGATCAAAACGCCGCGCCAGGCGCAGTTGCACCGCAAAGCAGTGTGCTTGCAAGGCGCGCACTGCAGGGGTGCACAAATGCGGCTCGAAAAAGTCCAGCCCGATTTCGCCAATGGCGACCAGATGCGGGTCGTGCCGGTGTTGCGCCAGCGCCTGCTCCAGCGCGGCCAAGGCGGCATCGGCCCCGGCCATATCGGCTGGCAGGTACATGGGGTGCAGGCCCAGGGCGTAGGCGTCGCCCCAGGCGTGCGCCAGTTGGCGCACCGCAGCAAAATTGGCGGTGCCAATGGCGGGGATGACCAGCAAGCCCACGCCTGCCTGCCGTGCCGCCTGCCGCACCGCATGGGTATCGGCAAAGCGGGTGTCGTCCATGTGCACATGGGTGTCTATCCAAACGGCGTTTTGGCCTTGCTGCATGGTTGGTTCCTGATTGGCCCGATTGCCGGCCTGATGCACTTGCCCCACCGCGATTGCCACCACGATTGCCCGCCTGCCCCGCGCGGCTGGCTAGGCCACGTCTGCTGCTGCGGTGAGCACGCCCTGCTTCATGTGCAGGCAGCGCCCGCAGCGGGCGGCCAATTGCTCGTCGTGCGTAACGACGACAAAGGCCGTGCCGTGTTGGCGCGACAGCTCCAGCATCAAGGCAAATACCTGGCTGGAGGTGTTGCGGTCGAGGTTGCCGGTCGGCTCGTCTGCCAGCACGCAATCGGGCTTGGTGACCAGTGCGCGGGCAATGGCTACGCGCTGGCGCTCACCGCCAGACAGTTCGGCTGGCCGGTGCTCGGCCCGCTGCGCCAGCCCGACTTGCTCCAGCATCTGCAAAGCGGCGGCGCGTGCCTGCTCGCGCGACTGGCCGCGTATCCACAAAGGCATGGCGACATTTTCAGCAGCCGTAAATTCGGGCAGCAAATGGTGAAACTGGTACACAAAGCCCAGGTGCCGGTTGCGCAGCACGCCCTGCTCGGCCAGACTGAGGCTGGAAAAGTCCTGCCCCAGAATATGCACGCTGCCGCTGGTGGGCGCATCCAGCCCGCCCAGCATGTGCAGCAGGGTGCTTTTGCCGGAACCCGACGCGCCCACGATGGCTACCGTTTCGCCGGCGTGCACCTGCAAGTCCACCCCTCTGAGCACGGTTAGGTCGATGGATTGCCCTTCGTGAAAGCGCTTGGTCAGCCCCTGCGCTTGCAGCACGGGCTGGTTGGCATGGGGGGCGGCATTACCAGCATGACGATTACTCATAGCGCAAAGCCTCCGCAGGGTTTACACGGCTGGCGCGCCAGCTGGGGTACAGGGTAGAGAGAAACGCCAACAGCAGCGACACCAGCACCACCGGCACGATGTTGGCGGCTTGCGGATCGCTGGGCATATGGCTGATGAAGTAAATATCGGGCGGCAGCAAGCGGGCGTTGAACAGGCGCTCGAAAAAGCCCACGATCGCATCCACATGGAATGCCGTGAGCAAACCCAGCAGCAGCCCCGCCAGCGTGCCCACCACGCCCACCACGGCGCCCTGCACCACGAAGATGCGCATGATGCTGCGCGGCGATGCGCCCAGGGTGCGCAAAATGGCAATGTCCGCGCGCTTGTCTTGCACGCTCATCACCAGTGTGACCAGCAGGTTGAACGCCGCCACCAAAATGATGAGCGTCAAGATGATGGACATCATGCGCTTTTCCACCTTCACGGCCGCAAACCAGGTGCGGTTTTGCTGCCCCCAGTCCACAAAAAGGTAGTCGCCCTGCATGCTGTTGCGCAGCTCGTCGGCCACGTCGGCTGCGCGGTTGAGGTCATGCAGTTTGAGGCGCACGCCCGTGGGGCCTGTTACGCGGTAGATTTTGGCGGCGTCTTGCACATGCATCATGAGCAGGGTGGAGTCGTACTCGAAATGCCCCGAATCGAACGTGCCCACCACCGTTACCTGCTTGAAGCGGGGTGCCACGCCCGCCGGGGTGATTTGCCCGCTGGGCGCGACCAGGGTCACGGTATCGCCCTCTTGCACGCCCATGGCCTTGGCCAGCTGCTGGCCCAGCACCACGCCAAAGCTGCCGGGGGCGAGCTTTTGCAGGGCAGCGTTGTCCACTGCGGCCATGCTGGTAACGCCCGGCTCCAGTTCAGGCTCAATGCCGCGCACCATCACCCCGCGCATGGCATCGCCCTGCACCAGCAAAGATTGCCCCGTCACAAACGGCGCAGCAGCCGCCACCTGCGGGTTTTTGCGCGCCTCGGCCATCACGGCGGCGGGGTCTGGCAGGGCCTCGCCAAAGACTTCGTAAATCTCGATGTGCGACACCACGCTGAGCATGCGGTCGCGCACTTCTTTCTGAAAGCCGTTCATCACCGACAGCACCACAATCAGCGCCCACACGCCCAAGGCAATGCCCAGCGTGGACGCAGCCGAAATGAACGAGATAAAGCCATTGCGCCGCGTGGCACGGCCTGCGCGGGTGTAGCGCCAGCCGATCAATAGTTCGTAGGGTAGTTTCATGAGTCAGGAGCAATAAAATCCCCGCGCATTGTGGCATGGCTGAATGACTTTGGCCGCCGCTGTACTTTCCGTGACAATATCGCCGCGGGCCTTGGCTCCTCCCCCTCTTTGGCAACACCATCATGCGCCTGATTCCTCGCGACATTCCCCCCCGCAGCTGCTGGGCATTGGAGCAAGCCGGCATCCACCCCCTGCTGGCGCGGCTGTATGCGGCGCGCGGCGTGCAAGCCGCCACCGAACTGGACGACGGCCTGGCGCAACTCTTGCCCCCCACCGACCTGGCTGGCAGCGCCCAGGCGGCGCGCCTGCTGGCCGATGCCATCGAGGCCGACCGGCACATCTGCGTGGTGGCCGATTACGACTGCGACGGCGCCACCGCCTGCGCCGTTGCCCTGCGCGGCCTGCGCCTGCTGGGCGCGCGGCGCGTGAGCTATTTGGTGCCCAACCGCATTACGGACGGCTACGGCCTCACCCCCGCCATTGCCGAGCGGGTACACGCCACCGGCGCACACCTGCTGCTAACGGTAGATAACGGCATTGCCAGCCTGGACGGCGTGGCCCGCGCCCAGGCGTTGGGCATGCAAGTCGTTGTAACAGACCACCACCTGCCCGGCCACGTGCTGCCGCAGGCCGATGCACTGGTAAACCCCAACCAGCCGGGCTGCCCGTTTCCCAGCAAAAACATGGCGGGCGTGGGCGTAATGTTTTATGTCTTGCTGGCCTTGCGGGCCGAGCTGCGCGCGCGCAACGCCTTCCGGCATCAGGAGCAGCCCCGATTGGACAGCCTGCTGCCCTTAGTGGCGCTGGGCACCGTGGCCGACGTCGTGCGGCTGGACGCCAACAACCGCCGCCTGGTGGCACAAGGCATCAAGCGCATTCGCAACGGCCAGCAACCCGCAGGCATGGCCGCGCTGTTTACCGTATCGGGCAGGCAGGCGCAAACCGCATCCACCTTCGATTTGGGCTTTGCGCTGGGGCCGCGCATCAACGCCGCGGGGCGGCTGGCCAATATGGGGCTGGGCATTGAATGCCTGCTCAGCGACGACCCGCAGCACGCCCTGCAACTGGCGCAGCAGCTGGACGCCATCAACCGCGAACGGCGCGAAACCGAAAGCGGCATGCGCGAGCAGGCGCTGGCACAGGCCGAAGAATTGTTCGATGCCAACGCCACGCCGCCAGCGGCCATCAGCGTGTTTGGCGAGCAGTTTCACGAAGGCGTGGTGGGCATTGTGGCCTCGCGCATCAAAGACGCCATGCACCGCCCCACATTCGTTTTTGCCGTCAGCGGCGCAGAAGGCAAGGCGCACGAACTCAAAGGCTCTGGCCGCTCCATTGCCGGCTTTCACCTGCGCGATGCGCTGGATTTGCTCACCAAGCGCCATCCGGGCGTGCTGCTGAAATTTGGCGGCCACGCCTCTGCAGCAGGCTGCACCATTGCCCGCGAGCACTTTCCCGTTTTTGAAGCGGCGCTGGCGCAAATCGCCGGCGAACAGTTGGATGAGGCCACCTTGCAGCAAAGCCTGCCCACCGACGGCGCCCTGCCCGCCGCCTACCGCCGCATCGACATGGCGGCCACCTTGCAACAGGCCATTTGGGGGCACGGGTTTGAAGCCCCGCTGTTTAGCGAGCCGCTGGACGTGCTGCAACAACGGCTGGTGGGCGAAAAACACCTCAAGCTGCAACTGCGCCACCAGGGCGACGTGGTAGACGGCATCTTTTTCGGCCGCACCGCCCCCCTGCCGCCCAAAGCGCACCTGGCCTACCGGCTGGATATCAACAACTGGCAAGGCCAGCAAAGCGTGCAGTTTGTGGTGGAAGGGGTAGAGGAATAAAAAGCCGCCAACCGCCGTATGGCGGCTGTTGCCGCAATGGCCGCTGTAGTGGCATGCGGCAACAGCTACTGCCTTCACAGCCTGCGTTTGCCGCTGCGCCCCATCGCCCGCGCCTGCCGACTACGACGCGAACAGCAACAGCGCGCGGGCAGATCATGAAAGCCAAGCCCGCGCCAGCCCAACGCCTACGGGCAACTCGCACAATCAACCGCCGCCATCAACCCAATCATCCAGCCCGGCTGCATGCATGACACGATTGGCGATTGGCGCGTGCGCAGAAGGCGTGCAGAAAAATACCCACCGCAGTCACGCTGCATGCACCCGAATAGCGGGGATAACGGGACAGCGCCCGCCTCGCCATCTACGCACATGCGGCAAGCCAGGCAGAAACCCGCCCCGGCCTGCGCCCCGCCTCAAACCGCCAGCGGGTGCTCTACTCTGTAACGCAAAACCCGCTCAAAGTGCGTGGGATCATGGGGTTTGAGCATGCTGGCCTCACGCGGCAGGTAAAAGTCCCACAGGCGCGAAATCCAGAACCGCAAAGCCGCAGCTCGCGTCATGGCCGGCAGCAAGGCGCGCTCGCCATCCGTCAGTGGCCGCACGGCCTGGTAGGCGTCCAGCAGGGCTTGGGCGCGGGCCGGCTCATGGCTGCCGTCGGCATGGTTAATGGCCCAATCGTTCAGGCACACGCCCAGGTCAAACATCCAGGTGTCTACGCCTGCAAAGTAGAAATCAAAGCAGCCGGTCAGGGTGTCGCCCTCGAACATCACGTTGTCGCGGAACAGGTCGGCATGCACCGGGCCGCGCGGCAAGGCGGCATAGGCTGCGCTGGCGGCGATTTCGTTTTGGTAGGCCAGCTCGTTTTGCAGCAAGGCCAGCTGCGCCGCATGCAGATGCGGGTAGACCAGCGGCGCCGTTTCGTTCTGCCACGGCAGGCCGCGCAGATTGGGTTGCTGCATGGCAAAGTCTTGCGCTGCCAAATGCATGCGCGCCAGCAAGTCGCCCAGCTTGGCGCAATGGGCGGGCTGCGGCTGCAACTGGCTTTGGCCGCGCAGTTTATCGACCACGGCGGCCGGTTTGCCGCATACGGTAAACAGGATTTCGCCTGCCGCATTGGCCTGCGGCTTGGGCACCGGAATGCCACGCTCCGCCAGGTGCCGCATCAGTTGCAGGTAAAACGGCAATTGCGCATGGCTTAAGCGCTCAAACAGCGTCAGCACGTATTCGCCCTGGTCGGTGGTGGCAAAGTAGTTGGTGTTTTCGATGCCGCCCGCAATGCCGCGCAGTTCCTGCAAGCGGCCAACGGAGAGTTGGTCGAACAAAGCGCGCGCGGCGTCCAGCGTTACCTCGGTAAATACAGCCATGGCTCAATCATCAAAAACGGCATGCAGCCATGCGGCGCATGCCATCGGGTCAAAGTCGGAATATCAACCATCAAACAGCGCCCCGGCAAGAGGCGCCGACAAAATGCCCATCGGGCAACGGATCAGATAGCGGATCAGGCAGCGGTTCAGGCAACAAATCTGGCAACGGTTTAAGCAACAGGGCCAGAAGGGCTTGCCTTAAAAACTCAGTACTTTCCAAACGCGCGTGCCGCCCTGGTTGCCATAGTGGCCGGGCTGGCCGCTGCGCGCATCGGGCACGATCTGGTATTGGGGCGCGGCGTTGTTGGGCTTGACGCTGATGCTTTTGGTATCGGCTCCTTCGCGCACTTCTTCAATCGTGTTGCCCGAGTCGCCGTAGCGGATATGGGTGCCCGGTTTGGCAGGCTTGTCTTGCTCGCCTTGTGCAGCAACGGCGGCGGGCTGCGGCTCGGGCGCAGCGGCAGATGCCGGCTGGCGGGCGGCTTCTTGCGCCCAGGCAAAAGCGGGCAAAAACGCCAAAGACAAGGCGGAAAGACAAAGGATTTTTTTCATGCGGCTGTTTCCCTTCAAGGCTCCCGCCAACGCCTGGCCACATGACACAGGGGCCGGCTGCAGAAAGCGGCTTCCATTTTAGAGCGCCCGCCACGGCATTTGCGCCCCAATGCACGCGCACCCGGCGATCTTGCGGCTTTTTACCGCTTTATGCGCCACGGCCCCGTCAAGCAGGCACAATGCGGGCATCTATGCAAAGCAACAACACCCCTCCCACCCCTGCCAACGGCCAGCCGCCCACTTTGCTGCTGGTTGATGGCTCCAGCTATCTGTATCGCGCCTTTCATGCCGGCGGCGACTGGAGCGTGACGCTGCCCGACGGCACCCGCCAACCCACGGGGGCGCTGCGCATCATGGTCAATATGATGCAGTCTTTAAGCAAGGAATACCCCGCCGCCTGGGGCGCTTGCGTGTTTGACGCCAAAGGCGAGACCTTTCGCAACGCGCTGTATGCCGACTACAAGGCGCACCGCCCGCCCATGCCCGACGACTTGCGCAGCCAGATTGCGCCCATTCACGAAATGGTGCGCCTGCAAGGCTGGAAAGTGCTGGCGATTGAAGGGGTGGAGGCCGACGATGTCATCGGCACCCTGGCGCGCATGGCGGCTGCGCAGGGCGTGCAGGTCATCATCTCCAGCGGCGACAAGGACTTGAGCCAGCTGGTCAATCCGCACGTCACGGTGATCGACACCATGACCGGCAAGCGCCGCGACATGGCGGGCGTAGAGCAGGAATTTGGCGTGCCCCCCAGCCTGATGATCGACTTTCAAACCCTGGTGGGCGACGCTACCGACAACATCCCCGGCGTGAACAAGGTCGGTCCCAAAACGGCGGCCAAATGGCTGCAAGCCTACGGCTCGCTGGATGCGCTGGTGGCCGACGCCGCCAATATCAAAGGCGCAGCCGGAGAAAACCTGCGCCAGGCGCTGGACTGGCTGCCCATCGGGCGGCAACTGGTCACCATCAAAACCGATTGCGATCTTGCCGAGCACTTGCAGGACCTGCCCCGGCTGGACGCCCTCACCAAGCACGCGCCCGACCAGGCCGGCCTGCACGCCTTTTACCAACGCTACCAATTCAACAGCCTGCTCAAGAAACTGGGCGCGCCAGCCAACCATGCGCCGAATGGCGCCAATAACGACACAAATAACAGCGCGGCAAACAACACCCATCATGGCGCAGCCGGCAACTCCGCGCCCCAACTGGCCTTGCTGCATGACGATGCCGCCCAAGCCGCAGACAGCGGGCGCACTGCCCCCTTGCCTACAGCAGCGGCAACGCCGGTGCCTGCCGCATACGCCACCATCACCACGTGGGAAGCGTTTGACGAGTGGCTGGCACGCATCATGCAGGCGGAACTCACCGCCATCGACACCGAAACCACCTCGCTGGATGCCATGCAGGCGCGGCTGGTAGGCATCAGCCTGTGCGTCAGCCCCGGGCAGGCAGCTTATATCCCGCTGGCGCACGACGGCGCAGCCGCCCCCCCGCAACTGCCGCTGGCCGATGTGTTAGACAAACTGCGCCCCTGGCTGCAAGATGCCAACAAGCCCAAGCTGGGCCAGCACATCAAGTACGACGGCCATGTTTTTGCCAACCACGGCATCGCCATCCAAGGCTATGTGCACGACACCCTGCTGCAAAGCTACGTGCTCGAAGCCCACAAACCCCACGGGCTGGAAAGCCTGGCGCAACGCTACCTGGGGCGCAGCGGCATCAGCTACGAAGCGCTGTGCGGCAAAGGTGCCAGCCAAATCCCTTTCAGCCAGGTCAGCCTGGATCAAGCCAGCACCTACGCCTGCGAAGATGTGGACTTTTGCCTGCAAGTGCACCACATCCTTTGGCCGCACATTCAGGCCAACCCGGCCCTGCAACGCATTTACGAGCTGGAAATCGCCACCAGCGCCGTACTGCTGCATATGGAACGCACCGGCGTTGCCATTGACGCCCGGCAGCTCGCCATACAAAGCAACGACCTGGGCCGCCGCATGCTGGAGCTGCAAGAGCAGGCCTACGCCTTGGCCAAGCGCCCGTTCAACCTCGGCTCGCCCAAGCAGATTGGCGAAATCTTCTTTACGGAATTGGGCCTGCCCGTCATCAAAAAAACCGCCAGCGGCGCGCCCAGCACCGATGAAGAAGTGCTCGAGAAACTGGCCGAAGACTTCCCACTGCCCCAAACCATTCTCGAATACCGCAGCCTGGCCAAGCTCAAAAACACTTATACCGACAAGCTGGCCGGCATGGCCGACCCCGCCACAGGCCGCGTGCACACCAACTACGGCCAGGCCGTGGCGGTAACGGGCAGGCTCTCCAGCAACAACCCCAATCTGCAAAACATCCCCATCCGCACGGCGGAAGGCCGCCGCATCCGCGAGGCCTTCATCGCCACGCCCGGCCACCAAATCGCCAGCGCAGACTACAGCCAGATCGAGCTGCGCATCATGGCGCACATCAGCGAAGATGCTGCGCTCATCCATGCGTTCGAAAGCGGGGCCGACATTCACCGCGCAACCGCTGCAGAGGTATTCGGCGTAGCGCCCGAGCAAGTCAGCAGCGAGCAGCGCCGCTACGCCAAAGTCATCAACTTCGGCCTCATCTACGGCATGAGCAGCTTCGGGCTGGCCAAGGCGCTGGGCATTGACAACACCGCCGCGCGCAACTACATCCAGCGCTACTTCGAGCGCTACCCCGGCGTGCACGCCTATATGGAGCGCACCCGCCAGCAAGCCAAAGAGCAAGGCTATGTCGAAACCGTGTTTGGCCGCCGCCTGTACCTGCCCGACATCAAAAGCCCCAACGGCCCGCGCCGCGCCGGGGCCGAGCGCGCCGCCATCAACGCCCCCATGCAGGGCACCGCTGCCGACCTCATCAAAATGAGCATGGTAGAAGTGCAACGCGTGCTGCACGCCGAACAACGCGCCACCCGCATGATCATGCAGGTGCACGACGAACTGGTGTTTGAAGTGCCCGAGGCGGAAATCGACTGGGTGCGCCACACCATTCCGCACATCATGGCGCGCGTTGCCACCCTGCGCGTGCCCCTGCTGGCCGAACTGGGCCTGGGCCCCAATTGGGAGCGGGCGCATTAGACCAACCGATGCAATCGCCCAAAAAATGCCTTGAGCTTCAACAAATTTCAAGGCATTTTTCATTTCATGGCGCCAGCCCAGCCGGCAGCATTGATCAATGTCTCACCGCCTCCGGTGCAGCCATAGCGCCGCCTAGCACCTGTATACCCATATTCCATATTCCATCCTCCATCCCACACCCCCACTGGTCTGCACAGCAGCGCGGCGTCAGCTGGTTCCTCGTCGTTTCGTGTGGAATTTGACAGCGAGAATCCATCGTAGTGGA
>CAYUAF010000011.1:7497-26140 GCA_964442555.1 uncultured Allobrachymonas sp. | reverse complement strand
TAATTTGGAAAGGGTTGCTCACTGTTTACATTATTGGCAGTTCCATCATTTCCGGTTGTTCTCGGGAATTTTTTGATGTGCCATGTTTGGTTGTTGGAGCTGGGAAGGAAGTCAAGTCGCTGATGGGGCGATGATTTTGCGCATAACCTTAATTGTGATGCTGCTTTGCAGCACAGGCTTGTTGTGCTGCTGATGCATGTTGATGGCGATGGGGTGCACGCGCATTTTGCGTTAATGGCAAATTCGCAGCGTGCATTTGGGTGTTAAAGATTGCAGTGTCCAATCAAGCCGTGGGCGGCAAAGGGCCGGCACAGAGATGGATGCCAGAGATTGGGCATGGCCGCATTAGCCTCTTGGCATGCCCGGAAAGCCCCCGCCGCCCATTAGGCCGCCCAGGCCGGGCATGCTGCCCAGGCGTTTGAGCATTTTGGCAAAGGCGCCGCCTTTCATTTTTTTCATAACTTCTTGCATTTGCCCAAATTCCTTGAGCAGGCGATTGACTTCGTGCACTTCCACGCCTGCGCCGGTGGCGATGCGGCGTTTGCGCGTGGCTTTGATGATTTCGGGTTTGCGGCGTTCTTGCGGCGTCATGCTGCAGATGATGCCTTCTTTGCGGCGGATGTCGCGTTCGGCCTTGTTCAGGTCGGTTTTTTTGGCGCGCTCGGCCAGTTGGGCGGGCAGGCTTTCGACCATGCTGGCTAGGCCGCCCATTTGTTTCATTTGCTGGAGCTGGGCCAAAAAGTCGTTCAGGTCAAAGGCGTCGCCGCTTTTGACTTTGGCGGCGAGTTTTTCGGCTGCTTCGATATCGACGTTGGCGGTGACTTGCTCGACCAGCGCCACGATGTCGCCCATGCCCAGGATGCGGCCGGCGTGGCGCTGGGCGTCGAAGACTTCCAGTCCGTCCATTTTTTCGCTGACGCCGGCGAATTTGATGGGCGCATCGGCAATTTGCCGTACAGACAGGGCTGCGCCGCCGCGTGCGTCGCCGTCCAGCTTGGTGAGCACGATGCCGGTGAGAGGCAGTGCGTCTTTGAAGGCTTTGGCGGTGTTGGCGGCGTCCTGGCCCTGCATGGCATCGACGACCAGCAGGGTTTCTACCGGATGGATGGCCGCGTGCAGCGCCTTGATTTCGGCCATCAAGGCTTCGTCAATGGCCAGGCGGCCTGCGGTATCGACCAGCAGCACATCGAAGTAGTGCCTGCGGGCGTGATCCAGCGCGGCGCGGGCGATGTCGATTGGGTTCTGGTCGGGCGTGCTGGGGAACCATTCGGCGCCCACTTGCTGCGTGACGGTTTTGAGCTGCTCGATGGCGGCCGGGCGGTACACGTCGCCAGAGACGGTGAGCACTTTTTTCTTGCGCTTTTCGATCAGGTGCTTGGCGAGTTTGCCGGTGGTGGTGGTTTTGCCCGCGCCTTGCAGGCCGGCCATCAAGATGACGGCCGGGGGTTGTGCGGCCAGGTTGATGTCGCTGATGCCTTCGCCCATGGTGGCGGCCAGCTCTTTATTGACGATGCTGACCAGCACCTGCCCCGGGGTGAGGCTGGTGAGCACATCTTGCCCCATGGCTTTTTCCTTGACGCGGGCGATAAAGTCGCGCACAACGGGCAGGGCTACGTCTGCTTCCAGCAAGGCCATGCGCACTTCGCGCAGCATGTCTTGCACATTGCTTTCGGTGATGCGGGCCTGGCCGCTGATGGTTTTGACCAGGCGCGAGAGTTTTTCGGTAAGGGCTGAAGCCATGATGTTGCTTGGATCAATCGTTGAATCAGAGAAGTAAGCGCGGGCAAGCGGTGGCGCTTGGCGGCGGGCCGCAATATATATAGCGTATGCACACGCCTGCTGCGCTTGCAGCAAGCGGAATGTTAAGCCATTCGGCACATGCCGATGCGGCTAACAGGCTGCATATGCCGTGTTGTTCCGTATGGTGCTACGAGTTACGTGGAGTTTGGAGCTTGGCGAGGGTGCCTTGGCATGGCGCTACACTTGAACAGGCTCTAGGTAACCGGCGTAAGCCGCGCAGGCGGCGCATGGTGCGTGCGGTAAGTGGCGCATGCGGCAGATGCATGGCAGCCGCGCGGAAGGGATGCAGCCGGGATGCAGCCATTTGCGTGTGGGCGAGCAAAGCAAGCTCCGGCGCACGCTCGGGGTGGCCTTGTGGCAGCTTGAGGGTGATGCTGGGCGCTCATCGACCCGCACTTGGCGTAAAGAGGATGTATGAAGTATTTGCTGGCCTTTTTGGTGTTGCTGATTGCGTTGAGCCAGTTGTGGCGCAAAGGGCGCGCATGGTTGCGCGGCGGCATGGCCGATGCCGGCTCGCGCCCCACGCGGCCCCATGCGCAGGCCATGGTGCCTTGCCATGTGTGCGGCGTGCACATTCCGCAGAGCGAGGCGTTCTACCGCAACAGCCGCGCATATTGCTGCGCGGCGCATGCGCAGCAGGCCAGGCCCTAGGCGGGCGCGATACGGTGGCGGTAGCCGGGAAAGATTCAAACAAAGATTTAGACAAAAATTCAGACAAAAATGACGACACACACACTGGCCGATAGCGCCCGGCAGCATGCCGAATCGAGCCACGCGGCGCAGCAGCAAGAGTGGATACAGAGCAGCCTGAGCGAAGATGAGTTGCAGGCGCTGATGGGCGATGAATCAGGTGCCAGCCAGCGCATTTGGCAAGGCTTTATGACGGCGCGCATGATGGTCGCGTTTTTGCTGCTGGCGCTGCATGCGCTGGGCATGTATTTCCGCAGCCAGCTTTCCGTATGGCCGTTGGCGCTGTGCGGGGCGTACCTGGCGGCCACGCTGGCTACGCGCCTGCTGGTGGCACCCGTTACGCCGGGCAAGCGGTTTGAGCGGTATTGGCCCGTCACTTTGGGACTGGATTTGCTGGTGTATTTTTTGCTGGTGTGGTTTAGCCAGAGCGGTATTGCCAATTACACGCCCCTGCTGGCGTTGCCGGCCGTTATGTGCGCGGTGCTGGGCAGCCAGCGCATCACGATCATGACGGTGGTCATCTCCGGCTTGCTGATTGGCGTGAGCAACTGGCGGCACTACAGCGATAGCGATCTGGATAGCCAGATTCTGCATTCTGCCGTCATGCTGCTGTACCTGCTGATCATGTTTTTGGTCACGTCCATTCTGCACCGGGCGGCGCGCAATTACGGGTTGCAGCAAAGCCAGGCGCGCGTGGGGCGCAAGTTGCTGCGCCTGCAAGGGCGCATTCAGGATATGGTGGTGCAAAGCGTGCGCGATGGCGTGTTGGTGGTTAGCGGCACTGGCCGCTTGCGGGCCATCAACCAGGTGGCGCAACACATGCTGCATATGCCGCCCGATGTGCCGGTGATAGGCAAGCCCCTGGCGGCCATCGAGCAAATCGGCCCCTTGCAGCATTTGATTACGCAAAGCTTTGCCGAAGGCGAGGGCGTATCGTCCGAAGTGTTTTTGTTCGCGGCAGATGGGTCATCCACGCATTTGATGGTGCATTGCCACGTAGGGGCGGTATCTGCCGCCACGCCCGACGATGAGCCTTTGTGCCTGCTGTATTTGCAGGATATGCAAGAGGTGCAAAGCCAGATGCGCACCGAAAAACTGGCGGCCATGGGGCGCATGTCTGCCGCCATTGCGCACGAGATTCGCAACCCGCTGGCAGCCATCGGGCAAGCCGCGCAGTTGCTGGATGAAGAGCTGGATCAGCCTTTGGCCAAAAAACTCAACGGCATGGTGCAAGACAATGTGCAGCGGCTGGGCCGCATCGTGAGCGATGTGCTGGACATTGCCCGCATGCAGCAGTACGACGCCAGCGACGTGCCCGCCATCATGCTGGACGAGGTGGTGCGCATGCTGTGCGATGAATGGGCGCAGCAGCACCCACACGAAGGGCAAATGCATGTCCGCCTGCAACTGCCGGGCTGCATGGTGCGCTTTGATGTGGAGCATTTGCGCCGCATCATGGTCAATTTGCTGACCAATGCGCGTGTGCACGGCGCGCAGGGGGTGGCGTCTTGCGTGGTGGTTTCTACAGATATGTACGACGGCATGGCGCGCCTACAGGTGTGGAGCAGGGGCAATCCCTTGCCGCCGGCCGTGCTGGCTCGATTGTTCGAGCCGTTTGCCGCAGGCCCCAGCCGTTCCACGGGATTGGGGCTGTATATTTGCCGCGAGCTGTGCCAGCGGCACCAGGCCGATATGCACTACCAGCGCCTGCCTGCCGTGTTGCCAAACGGCGCAACAGAACACGGCGCAACAGAAAACGAAGCAACAGAAAGCGGGCAAGACGAAGGCAATGCCTTTTTTGTCCTCATGCCCGTGGTGAAAGACGCTGCCGGTTCGCAAAGCGCGCAGCCGTTTGCCGATATACCCTACCAGCCTTGAGAGGAGCCAAGCCAGACATGAAGCAGCATCCATCCGGCGCAGCCGTTTTGGTCGTTGATGATGAACCCGATCTGCGCACGCTGTATGAAATTACCTTGCAGCGCTGCGGCTATGCGGTGGACAGTGCGCCCGATCTGGAACAGGCGCGCGCCTTGCTGCAGCGCAAACGTTTTGCCGTTTTGGTGACGGACATGCGCTTGCCAGACGGGCAGGGGCTGGAGCTGGTGGAGTGGCTGCAACAACAGCAGCGCGACGAGCGCAGCATTGTGGTCACGGCCTACGGCTCGGCAGACAATGCCGTGCGGGCGCTTAAAGTGGGCGCGTTCGATTATTTGACCAAGCCGGTCAATCTCGACCAATTCCGGCGCGTGGTGGCGCAAGCTGCGCAAGCGGGGCAGGCCGCCCATGTTGCCCATGCCGCTGCGTCAGAAGATGTTGAAGCGCCGCCCGCGCAAGCAGCCCTTGCTGCAGAAGCTGGCGCAGCCAAACAGCAGTCCCCCGTTGCAGATACCGCGCCTGCTGCTGCCCCTGCAGCCGCCGCGCCATCCGCAGGGCAGGAGCCAGCCGCGCTGGCCAGCATGATCGGTGCTGGCGCGCCCATGCAGCAACTCAAAGCCACCTTGCGTAAAGTGGCACCCAGCATGGCCCCCGTGCTGATCTGGGGGGAATCTGGCGCGGGCAAGGAGCTGGTGGCGCGTGCTTTGCACCAATGCAGCCACCGTGCCGATGGGCCTTTTGTGGCCGTCAATTGCGGTGCCATTCCCGAAGCGTTGCTCGAAGCCGAATTTTTCGGTGCCCGCAAAGGCGCTTATACCGGGTCGGTAGCCGACCGCGAAGGCCTGTTCCAAAGCGCATCGGGCGGCACGTTGTTTCTGGACGAAATTGGCGACTTGCCGCTTTCCATGCAGGCCAAGCTGCTGCGCGTGATTCAGGAGCGGCAAGTGCGCCCCTTGGGCGCTGCGGAAGAAATCGCCGTAGATGTGCGCATCGTCAGCGCCACGCACAAAAACCTGGCAGAGATGGTGCAGGCGGGCCAGTTCCGGCAGGACTTGTATTACCGGCTCAATGTCATCGGCGTCAATGTGCCGCCGCTGCGCGAGCGGCGCGAAGACATACCGGCCCTGGCCCAGGCACTGCTGGGCAAAATCACCGCCGACAGCCGCGCCGCCATGCCGGCCATGACCCCTGCTTTTGTGGAGCGTTTGCAAACCCTGCCGCTGCCCGGCAATGTGCGCGAGCTGGAAAACACCCTGCACCGCTGCTGGGCCTTGAGCGACGGGCAAACGCTAGATGCGGACTTGCTGGCCGATCTGGACAATGGCGCGCCCGCCGCTGCCGCAGCAGCTCCTGCGGTCGTGCACGGGAACGCTTCCGGGGGTGCTGCTTCGGCAGGACTCCAGCCGGCAGCGCCAGCACCCGTGGCCGATACGGCCCTTGCCGGCAACGCAGCCGCATCCGCAGCTGTAATGGCATCGGCGCTGGCTTCTGTTCCGGCTGCTGCTTTGTCGTCTGCGCCTGCATCCCAACATGCGGCACAGCCCGTTGCACAAGCCGCGCCGCATGAGGCGACATGGGCGGCCATGCCGGGTGCGCGCCCGCCGCAGGCGCACGAAATTGCCTTGCCATGCGATTTGCAAGCCTTTTTGGACGCCCATGAAAAAGCCCTATTGCAACGCGCTTTGCAGCAAACACAATTCAACCGCACAGCCGCAGCCGCTTTGCTGGGCCTGAATCTGCGCCAAATTCGCTACCGCATGGAGCGCCTGGGCGTGGGCGCGGAAGAAGGCGACGCGCCATGACGGCAGCAACCGGCGCGCCCGCAGCCGCGCCTGCATCCACATCCCTGTGGCAGCAGGGCTGGTGCAGACTGGCGCGTGCGGTGCATAGCCCCAACTTCGGCCCGCGCCCGCCGCGCACGGCGGTGGATTTGCTGGTGCTGCATTCCATCAGCCTGCCGCCAGGCGAATACGGCGGCCCGTATATCGAGCAACTGTTTACCAACACGCTGGACTTTGATGCGCACCCCTATTTCCAGAGCATTCGCGGGCTGCAAGTGTCGGCGCATTTCGTGGTGCGGCGCGACGGCAGCATCCTGCAATTCGTCAGCTGCGACGATCGCGCCTGGCACGCGGGCGTATCCAGTTGGAACGGCCGCAGCCAATGCAATGACAACTCCATCGGCATCGAGCTGGAAGGGCTGGAAGGACACACCTTTGCCCCCGAGCAATATCCGGCGCTGGCGCAACTGGCGCTAGCCATTGCCGCGCAATATCCCATTGCGCAAGTGGTAGGGCACGAGCACATTGCGCCCGGCCGCAAGCACGACCCCGGCGCGGGCTTTGACTGGCGCGATCTGCAACAACGCACGGGCTGGAGCAATGCACGCTTCGCGCCCGCCGTTTGGGGCATGCTGCATGCGACTAACCAAACGGGCGTGAGCAGGCCGTAGGCGTGTGCAATGGGCGCAGCCATATGCGCCCGGAATTGTTGCGTGTGCGTTGCCGGCGCACGTGTTTGCAGAAAGCTTGCATGGCGCAAGCCATGCATGAAGCGCGCACGACGATGTCAAAGCACAACATTTATATGCACGGATGCCATCATGTAGTAGAAATTTTTTGCATCTTATGCAGCTTGCTTTCATAATGCGGATTCAGGAAAGCAACCATGTTGATTTGCAAAAAGAAATCTGCAGCTGCAGCACTGACAACCATTTTTTTCAACCGCATCCGGCATCTTCAGCCAGCGGCTGCTTTCCCATCCCCGCTTTCTTTGTTCCGTGCCTTCAAGGCAAAAGTTTTTTCCGGCCTGCGCGCGCATATCGCATCCGCTATCACAACACGCACAACCATTGCGTTGCGAACTGCGCCGCTTCCCATGCGGGCAGCAGGCTCGGCTTCAGGATATCCATTCCAGCGCGCCACCAAGGTTTGCCATGCCTTTTGCCAAGCAGGGTGGCTTCGCGCGCTGCGTGCTCCACAAGTTTTATCCCGCGGGCAACGCTTGCACGCGGTGAAGGTGAACGAGTTTTTCCCGTTCATGGCATTGCATCTGTTCGCAGCTGCAATGGCATGCGTCGTTTCTGGCTCAATTCTTGTGCCGGAACTGTTCCTTGTCTCGTGACTATCAAGGAGATCATCCATGGCAACTGCCAAGAAGCCGGCTGCAAAAAAAGCCGAACCCGCGAAGAAGGCAACTGCAGCCAAATCTGCAGCTGCAAAAAAACCGGTAGCCAAAGCTGCTGCCAAGCCCGCCGCTAAAAAAGCCGTAGCAGCGAAAAAACCTGCTGCAACCAAAGCAGTAGCGGCCAAGAAACCTGCGGCCAGCAAAACCGTAGCTGCCAAAAAACCGGTAGCCAAAGTTGCTGCCAAGCCCGCTGCGAAAAAAGCGGCACCGGCCAAAAAAGCCGTAGCCGCCAAAAAGCCTGCGGCTAAAGCGACTGCTGCGAAAAAACCGGCAACCAAAGCCGTTGCCAAGCCTGCCGTGAAAAAAGCGGCACCGGCCAAGAAAGCCGTAGCTGCCAAAAAACCGGTAGCCAAAGTTGCGGCCAAGTCCGCTGCGAAAAAAGCCGCGCCAGCCAAAAAACCGGTAGCGCCTAAAAAGGCGGCCCCTGCTGACACTACAACTACACCGGCTCAAACACAATTGAGCCCGCAGGCTGCATGGCCCTTCCCATCGGGCAAACGTCCTTGATGTGTAGGGCGGGCAAAATGCGTCGCCGTTAGCAGCGCGGCGCGTTTTGTTCGCATGACAGCTTGGTACGGGCGTGGCGCATGCCCGTGCACCATCATTGGCTGACTGTTGATCGCGTGATGCGGCGGCAGTCGGCCATATTTTTTTGTGCTTGTTGAGTGGTGCTGCGTATGTCGTCGCCTGCCGCCTGTTTTGTATGCAGATACAGACGGCAGGGGCTGTTGCAGCAGGCGATTAACGCTTCAGCAGCTGGCGCAGAACGTTTTGCAGGCGCTTGGCTTGATCGGCGTTGTATGGCGCAGCCAGTACGTGGGCAACGTCGTTGGCCCAGGTTTCTGCCGGCGCAGGGTCGTTGCGGCGCGTGAGCAACTGCAATTGCAGGGTGCGCCGTGCGTCCAGATGCTCGGCAGGGGTGGGAACGTTGGCCGCCATTTCCAGCCGCAGCAAAGCTTCCGGGGCAGGCAGTGCGGGCGCGCCGGGCGCATCACCGCGCAGCGCGCTGGCCCACGCGTTGCGTTGCGTGTTGCCCAGTGATTTGCCCAAGGTGTTGGCTGCCGGCAAGAGGTCTGCCGCGCGTTGCTCCCAGGCGTTGAGGATTTGTACCAGGGTCTCGCCATGTGCCTGCGCGGCCAGTGAGCGCAAGGCGGTTTGCGCGCGATCCACGGCATCGCGTTGTGCCCGGAAGGCCGCATCGCCCAAGCGCGGGGCTGGCGTGCGGGGTGCCCGTTTGTCGTCGCGTGCGGGGCGTTTGCCTTCGCGGCGGGCGTTGCCTGCTGCGTCGCGCGTGGCGGATGGGCGGCGCGTATCGCGTTCGGCGCGGGCGGGAGCTTGGCTGCCGGGCGCTGTGGCTACGCGTGCGCCGGGGCGATCGTCTCCGCGCATGGCAACCAGCGGGCGCGGTGTGGCGGCGGGTTTTTTATCTGCGGGTGCGGTGTCTGCCGCGTCTGTTTCGGCGGCGGCTTCTGTGTTTGTTTCCGCCGCGGCCTCTGTCGGCGCGGGCGTTGCAGCTTCTGGTGCTGTTGCGTCAGGCGCAGCAGGCGCTTTTGTGCCTGTTGCCGTTGCTGTAGCGGATGCCGTTTCGCCCGCTTGCTGGGCGCGCGTGGCGGCCTCCAGCGCTTGCATGGCGTTGCGAATGGTTTGGGCATCGCCGCCGGCCACGGCTGCATCCAGCGCCTGCACGGCTTGCAGCACGGCCTGGTCGCGTTGGTTCATGCTGGCGGCGGTTTGCTCGCGCTGCTGGCTGCGGCGTTGAAAGGCAGCGTCAATCGGTTTGCGGAAGGCGTCCCAGAGTTTTTGCTCCTGGCGGCGTTCTAGCGAGATGCGCTGCGCTTCTTGTTGCCAGCGGTGTTGCAGCTCTTTGATGGCGTCGATGCGCAGGGCGCCGCTGCTCAAGGCTTGTGCCTGTTCGATCAGTTGCTGGCGCAGCTGGATGCTGGCTTGCTGCACGGCTTCCAGCGGCTGGGCGGCTTGTTGCAAGGCGGCTTTCCATTGCGGTTGCAGTTCGGCAAAGACTTTTTCGCTCACGTGCCCAGCATCGCGCCAGCGCCGGCTGAATTCGCCCAGCTCGCGGTGCATGGCTTTCCAGTCGATCTGTTCGGGCGCTTGCGTCGCGCGGGCGGCCAATGCTTCGCCCCAGGATTTGACTTCGTTGAGCAAGCTTACGCGCAGTGCTTTTTGCTCGGCTGCGTGCTGCTTCAGGTTGGCAAGCCAAGCGTGCACGATGCGGTATGCCTCGTTGCAGGCTTGGTCGAAGCGGCGCCACAAGGCATGGTTGGGCGTGCCGCCCTGGTCTACTTCTTTCCACTGTTCGCGCAGTTGGCGCAACATGTCTTGCAGCTTGCGCGGGCTGTGCGGGCTGGTGGGCAGAGCGGTTGTTGCGGTCGGGGCGCTGTCTGCATCAGGGGGCGTGCTTGTGTCGGTTGTGGCTGTTTCGGTTGCAGCAGAAGCGGAAGAGGAAGTTTCTGCGCAGGTCGCCGCTGCATGGCTGGCGGCATCGGGCGCAGGGGCGGCTTTGGGCTGCTCGGCCTGCGCGGGGGCTGCGGCTTCGCCTGCTTGAGGCGTGGCGGCAGTGTCGGTTGCGGGGGTGGGGCGGTGGATGAGGGCTTCGGCCTTTTGCACCAGTTCGGTGCGCAATTGGTCGGCGCGCCAGCGTTGCCAGCCTTCCAGCTCGTTGGCTTTGTGCAAGGCGGTTTGCACTTGCGCATCCAAAGCGGCAGGCAGGAAGCGCGCATGCTCTTTCAGCGCGTTGCGCAGGGCTTGCGCGGCGGCGGATGCGGTTTTGCTGTGGCCGCCCGCCAGTTCTTTTTCAAGCGTTTGCAGCAGGGGCTGCACGGCTTCTTGCGCTTCGGTTTGGCGAGCTGTGGTTTGTGCGGCAGATGTTTCGGCCTGCTCGCTGCCGGCGGCAGGCTCTGGCGTGGCGGTTGCTGCGCCGGCTTGTGTGCGTGCGGCGCGCAGCTCGTCTGCCCAGATTTGCACGGGGGGCAGCGGCTGGGTGCTGTCAGCCGCGGCGGCGCGGGCTTGCACCAAGGCGTCTGCAAACGCTTGCGCGACCAAGTCAAGCTGCTGTTTGGCGTTATCCAGCTGGCTGCCGTGGCGTGCGTCTACGTGTTGCCAGTCGGCGTTTTGTTGCAGTTGCCGGGTTTGCTCATGCCAGTGCTGCACGTCGGCTTGCAGGCCGGTTTGCACGGCGTCGGCCTCGCGCCAGCTTTTGGCGGAAAGCAGCTCGATGCGTTGCGCCAGCAGCGCAGCGGCTTCGCGCTGTACCTGGGCGCGCGTTTGCAATTCTTCGATGTGCTGGATGCGGCTGGCCAGTTGGTTTTTAAGGGTCTGCAAGGGTTCACGGCTCAGGGGCGCGCCCGCCTTGGCGGCATCGCGCTGCCAGGCCATGGCGTCGGCAATGTGGAAGCGGTTGGCTTGCAGCAGGGCCTCGGCGCGGGCGGCCCATTCGGCAGCCAGCGCCTCTTGCCCTTTGTTGCGCTTGATTTCGTCGAGTTTTTCGCGCAGTGCCTTGGCGGCGCCTTTGTCGCGCAGGCTCAGTTCTTTGTAGACCTCTTGCATGCTGGCTTGCTCCGGCCCGGTGGCGAGCCAGGCGCGTACCTTGGCGGCGCGCTCGCCGGAAGTGGCTGCGCTGAAGATGCCGCCTGTAAGGGCGTCCAGCGGGTGCGCGTTGGCGGTAGGCGCTGCGGCGGGTTGGTCGGGTTGCCCGTTGGGCGCGTCGTTAGAGGAGTCGCCGAAGAAAGGAATGCGGATCATGTTGACTCAAATACTTCAAACAAAAATGACATGAAAAAACCGGGCGGGGCTGCGGGCGCAGGCTGCGTCCCGGCAAACCCAAAGCACAGGCATGCCGGCCCATTAACAGGGCGTATCAAGCGGCTATTGTGCCGCTTTTTATTCCCAAAATATGCTCCGGACCATGCCCCGAACGCCGCCTGGCCGGGCGGCAGACCCATGCAGTGGCGGAGCGGGCAGACGGGCGGGGCTGGGGGGGCTGAAAATCAGATCAGGCGTGCAGGCTGCCGGGCAAACGCTGGGCGATGGCGGCCAGCAGCTGCCGCGCCAAAAGGTGCTTGTTGGCGCGGGGCAGTTCGGTTGCGCCTTGCGCATCGATGAGGAGCAAGGCGTTGTCGTCTTGCCCGAATGTGGCAGGCCCCAAATTGGCTACGAGCAGGGGCACTTGCTTGCGCAGCCGCTTGGCCTGGGCGTTGGCCAGCAGGTTTTCCGTTTCGGCGGCAAAGCCCACGCAATACAAGGCGCCGCTTTGCGCCTGCGGGCTTTGCGCAACCGTGGCGAGGATGTCGGGGTTTTCCGTCAAGTGCAGCGCAGGCGGTTGGCTCGTGCCGGTTTTCTTGATTTTTTGCTCGGAAGTTGCGCTGCTGCGCCAATCGGCCACGGCGGCGGTGGCGATAAAAATGCCTTGCTGCGGCAAGTGCTGCTGCACGGCGTGCAGCATGTCGCGGGCCGATTGCACATCAATGCGCTCCACGCCCTCTGGTGTGGGCTGGTGCACGGGGCCGGCCACCAGCGTGACGCGGGCACCAGCTTGCCGGGCCGCACGGGCGATGGCAAAGCCCATTTTGCCGCTGGAGCGGTTGGTGATGCCGCGCACGGGGTCAATGGCCTCATACGTGGGGCCTGCCGTGATGAGCACATGCTGCCCTGCCAGCACGCGGGGCGCAAAGTGGGCGGCTACCGCTTCGTACAGCGCGTGCGGTTCGAGCATGCGCCCGTCGCCCACTTCGCCGCAGGCCTGTTCGCCATGCCCCACACCCAGCACGTGCGCGCCGTCGGCGGCAAGCTGCCGCACATTGCGCTGCGTGGCGGGGTGCGCCCACATCTCGCGGTTCATGGCCGGAGCCAGCAATAGCGGCACGCCCGACGGGCGGGCCAGGCAGGTCAGGCTGATGAGTTCGTCCGCGCGCCCTTGCGCCAGGCGCGCCAGGCAATCGGCGCTGCATGGCGCCAGCAGAATCAGATCGGCCTCGCGCCCCAGGCGGATGTGGGGCATGTGGTCTGGCGCGCGGGCGTCCCATTGGTTGGTAAACACCGGTTGGCCCGAGAGTGCCTGCATGGTGGCGGGGGTGATGAAGTGGCAGGCGCTGTCGCTCATCATCACCTGCACGCTGGCGCCGCCCTTGATCAGCAGGCGGCACAGCTCGGCGGATTTGTAGCAGGCGATGCCGCCGGTCAGGCCCAGCAGAATGCGGCGGCCAGCCAGTTCTTGCCAGCCGGCAGGCGGGCAGGCGCTTGTGTTAGGAGGAGTGTGTGTCATTCGGCACCTCGCATCAGGCAGATATCAGGCAGACCAAACGGATCAGGAGGATCAAGCCGATGGCCGGGTGGCGAGCCGTTGCGCCAGCCCGTCGATTGCCAGCGGGTAGCCCTGCACGCCCCAGCCGCACATCACGGCCACGGCCACAGCCGACAGGTAGGAGTGATGCCGGAACGGCTCGCGCGCAAACACATTGCTGATGTGCAGCTCAATCAGCGGCACGCCCGTGCCCTTGACGGCATCGTGCAGCGCCACGCTGGTGTGGGTGTATGCCCCGGCGTTGAGGATGACGCCCGCCAGCTGCCCGGCTGCGTGCAGCCGACCGGCGTGGTGAATTTGCTCCACCAACTCGCCTTCGTGATTGCTTTGGCGAAAGTCCAGCCGCCAGCCGTGGCGGGCGCAGGCTTGCTCGCACAGCGCCTGCACATCGGCCAGGGTGGCTGCGCCGTACACGGCCGGCTCGCGCGTGCCCAGCAGATTGAGGTTGGGGCCATTGAAAACGCAAACGGTCAGGCCGGGGCAGGAAGATGAGTGCGAGGACATGACAACACCTGTATGCAGTGAATAAGGAGAGATTTTTGCATCAATGCAAGGTATGGCCGCAGTGTTCGTGGCAGTGGTTGCCGTGGCAATGGTCGTCGTGGCAGTTCCCATCTTGGCAACTGTCGTCGTGGCCGTTTTCTGCATGGCTGCTTTCCACGCGGAAGAAGCCTGTACCGACGCTGCCGCGCTGGATTTCTTCGTGGGTGGCGGGGCGCACGTGGTGAATGGTCAGCTCCAGATCGAGGCCGATGCCAGCGAGCGGGTGGTTGCCGTCCAGTATCACGTGTTCGGGGTAGATGTCGGTCACGATGTAGAGCGCATCGGGCGGCAGGGCGCTGTTGCAGCCGGCGGGCAGGGCGTGGCCGTCAAACACCATGCCTTCTTCCAGCTCGGCTGGAAAAGCGCTGCGCGGCTCGACAAATACCAGGTTCTCGTCGTAGTCGCCAAAAGCCTGCTCGGGCTCCAGATGCAGTTGCAGGGTGTCGCCTGCCTGGTGGTGCAGCAAGGCGCTGACGATGCTGGGCAGCAGATCGTCGCCGCCGAGGAAGAATTCCACGGGGTCTTGCAAGGTGTCGAGCATTTCGCCTTGCATGTCTTTCAGCGTCCAGCTGAGAGAAACCACGCTGTCCGGGGTAATGGCATCAGGGGCAGAGGCGTTGGCGTTGGATGAGGACATGGCTGTGTAGGAAATGGGGGCTTGCCCGCTTGGCAGGCTGGGCGCTTGCAGATGCCGGGCAAGCCGTTGGTGAATGGGTGAAGGTGAATGGGCGAATCAGGCGCCGCGCTTGCACGGTGGGGCTTGTGGCATGGCGCGGCTGGCGGAATGTGGCGGCGGCGGGGCGCTGCGGCTTTAGCCCTGCATGATGGGGCCTGCGGTGCGCTCGGCCGCTTGCAGGGTATTGACCAGCAGCATGGTAATCGTCATGGGGCCTACGCCGCCAGGCACGGGGCTGATGTAGCCAGCGACTTGCCGCACGCCGTCAAAGTCCACATCGCCGCAGAGCTTGCCTGCGTCATCGCGGTTCATGCCCACATCCAGCACCACGGCGCCGGGCTTGACCATGTCTGCCGTAACAACGTTGCGCTTGCCTACGGCGGCCACAATCACGTCGGCTTGCCGCGTGATGTCTGCCAAGTTGGGGGTGCGGCTGTGGCAGATGGTTACGGTGGCGTCTTGCGCCAGCAGCATCAGCGCCATGGGCTTGCCCACGATGTTGCTGCGCCCAATTACAACGGCGTGCTTGCCGCGCAGCGGGTAGCCGATGCTTTCCAGCATTTTCATGCAGCCGTAGGGCGTGCACGGCCAAAAGCCCGGCATGCCGGTCATCAATGCGCCGGCGCTGGCGATGTGGAAGCCGTCCACATCTTTGGCGGGGCTGATGGTTTCAATCACTTTTTGCGCGTCGATATGCGGGGGCAGGGGCAGCTGCACCAGAATGCCGTGAATGCTCGGGTCGGCATTGAGCGCGCGCACCCGCTCCAGCAGCTCGGCTTCGGTCATGTGCGCATCGTATTGCTCCAGCACGGAGTGCATGCCGCAGTCGCTGCATGCCTTGACCTTGTTGCGCACATATACCTGGCTGGCGGGGTTGTCGCCCACGAGGATGACGGCCAGCCCGGGCGTGATGCCGTGGGTTTTGAGGGCTTCTACGCGCTGCGTGACTTCGGTGCGGATATGGGTTGCCAGTGCTTTGCCGTCGATGAGTTGTGCTGTCATGAGAGGGGCCTTTCGCAAAAAGGGGTGAAAGGGGTTGGTGCAGGAATGGAGCCGGGATGGTGCCGGGCAGGGCGAACGGGTGGCCAAATCCATGCATGGCAAGCGGTCAAGCCCGTGCGCTGTGCGGGCGGAATCAGCCGGGTTTGGAGTCTGCACCCAACACGATTTTGAGCAGATCGGTGATGGTGCTGGCGCCGAATTTTTCCATGATGTTGGAGCGGTGCGCTTCCACCGTTTTGATGCTGATGTTGAGATCGTCTGCAATCTGTTTGTTCAGGCGCCCCGCCACAATGCGTTCCAGCACCTGGGCTTCGCGGTTGGTGAGTTTGCCCAGTAGCAAGTCGCGCGTGCTGGCTTGCTGGTGCTTGGCAAAGGCCGTGCGGGCGCTGGCTTGCATTTTTTCGACCAGGGCGATCAGCTTGGCTTCGTCAAACGGTTTTTGAATGAAGTCAAGCGCGCCTTTTTTCATGGTCTCTACCGCCATGGGCACATCGCCGTGGGCGGTGATAAAGACGATGGGCAGGGGCGAGTTGCGCTCGATCAGCTTGTCTTGCAGCGCCAGCCCGCTCATGCCTTGCATGCGAATGTCTGCAAACAGGCAGGCGACTTCGTGCGGGTTGAATTCGCGCAAAAAAGTTTCGGCTGAATCAAAGCAGCGTACGTAGTAGCCGCGGCCTTCCAGCAGCCATTGCAGCGAGTCGCGCACGGCTTCGTCGTCATCCACAACGTAGATCGTGTTGTTTTCGGTGGTTTTGCTCATGGGTGTACGGGTGGGGGTGAGGCGGGTGGGCAGGCAGAAGCGTTGGAACGTTGGAACGTTGGAAGCATGGCCGTTTGGCGGGCGATTTCATCATTGGCCATCAAGCGTGATCGGCGGCAGATGACGCGCCCTGCGCCGGTCAGGCATCGGCAACAAGGGGCTGCACGGGCAGCCAGAAGCTGAAGCAGCAGCCCGTGACTTCCCGAACTTCCTGAGCTGCCTGCGGCTTGTCTGCATTGTAGAGGTTCTCGGCGTGCAGCCTGCCATGGTGCGATTCGACGATGCTGCGGCACAGATTCAGCCCAATGCCCAGCCCTTCGGCCTTGGTGGTGTAGAAGGCTTCAAACAGGTGCTCCAGCACGTCTGCGCTTAGGCCGTTGCCGCGGTCGCACACCACAAAGCGCACGGCGTCCTTGCCTTCTGCCTGCGTGGCGCTAACGCTCAGCCGCACCTCGCGCCGCTCAACGGGCATGCGGGCGTTGTCTATGGCTTCGGCTGCGTTTTTCATCAGATTGACCAGCACTTGCTCGATCAGAATGCGGTCGGCCATGACTTCGCGCACGTCTTCTTCCACCACGTAGCTCAGGCGCACCTGGCGGCGGCGCATTTCTATTTGGGCCAGTTCCACGGCGTCTTCGACGATTTGGCGCACATCTGCCCACATGTAGTTGGGCGCGCTGCGTTTGACGAATTCGCGGATGCGCTGGATGATTTGCCCCGCGCGTTGTGCCTGGTTGGCGGTTTTTTCAAGCGCGCGCAGCAAGTCTTGCTGCTGCATGGTGCCGTTGGCAACGCGGTCGCGCATGCCGCTGCAATAGTTGTGGATGGCGGTGAGGGGCTGGTTGAGTTCGTGCGCCACGCTGGAGGCCATTTCGCCCATCGTGGCCAGCCGGCTGGCGGCTTGCGCGCGTTGTTCGTGCTCGGTGCTGCGCGCTTCGGCCAGGCGGCGGGCGGTAATGTCGGTGGCAACGACTAGCTGGGCCAGGCGGCCGTCGGTCCATTCCAGATAACGCGAGCGCACCTCGACCCAGCGTTGGGTGTGCTCCAGATAGATTTCCGCATTGTTGCCGCTGCTGACGGGCAGTGCGCCCGGAGGCGGCGCCGATTCCTGCGGCTGGCTGGCCGCTTGCTCCAGCATGTGCATGTGGGCGTGCGCGTTGTCTTCGCCAAACCATTGGCGGTAAAAGCGGTTGGCAAACAGCAGCTCTTTGGCACCCAGCGGGGCAACGGATACGGCGGTGTCAATCGCATCCAGCACGCGGGCAAAGCGCTCTTGCGCGGCCAGCAGCTCGCGCCGAATGCGCTTGGGTTCGGTAATGTCGGTCATGGCCGACATCCAGCCCTTGTGTTTGCCGTCGGCCCCGATCAGGGGCGAGAGGTACATGCGGGCGTCAAACACATGGCCGTCTTTGTGCCGGACGCGTATCTCGTAGCCGCCGCGCAAGGCGGCGTTATTGAAGGTTTGTTGCAGGATGTCCGTGTTGTGCGCAATCTCTTCGGGCGGCCAGAAGCTGAAGGGCGGGGTTTGGCCAACCAGTTCGGCCTCGCTCAAGCCGGTCATGTGGCAAAAGCTGGCATTGACGTAGGTGATGCGCCCTTGCAAATCCAGCGCGCGCATGCCGGTTTGCACAGAGTTTTCCATAGCGCGGCGAAAGTTGGTCTCGGCCTGCAACACCTGCTGCGCCTGCAAGCGGCGGCGCAAATGGCGCCAGTTGGCAAACAGCATCCAGCCCGTCAGGGCGCTCAGCGCCAGCACCAAGAGCAGCAGGTGCTTGTGCATGCCGGTGCGGGCGTGCGGAATTTGCAGGCGCAAGGCCAGCTCTTCTACGGGCAAGGGAACGGTGTAGGTGTAGGCTGGGCTGCCTGCGGCTTGCCACCAGTCTGATATTTGGATGTCGGCTTGATCGTGCGCATCCGGTTCGCCAGCGCGGTGCGTGGCCGGCATCAATGCCACCGCATATCGCGGGTAAATGTCCGCCGGCATGCCGTAATACAGCACGGACGGCAGGTTGTAGCGGGCATACAGCGTGCCTTTGGCCGCGCCATGCGCAAAGCGCACGGGCAGCATCAGACCCAGAACGGTATCGGCAGAAGCGCCCGCCGCCGGGCTGATCAGGCCGTAGGCCGCGCCGTTGCTGCGCCGGGCGCGGGCCAGTAGCTCGCGCTCTGCGGCAGAAAGCGGCACAGCCTGCCCTGGCGCTACCGGGCTTGCCGCCTGGGGCGTGGCAGGGTCGCTGGCAATCATGCGCCCGGCATCATCCAGCCACAGCAGTTGGGCCAACTCGGGCAAGCCCGAACTGGCGTGTTTGGCCGCCTGTTGCAGCGTTTGCTGTGCATTGGCCGCAGGCGGGGCAAGCGCCAATTGCTGCGCCGCCTGCAACAAGGCTGCGCGCTGCTTGCCCAAGCGTGCGCTGAGCGACTGGTGTGCGTACTCGCCATCGTGGCGCAGGCTTTGGCGCACGGCGGCCACCTCTTGCATGCGCAAATACAGCATGGCCGCAGCCACCGCCGCGCAAAACAGCAAAACGGACAGCAGCGGCCCCAGGCTCGCCAACCGGTCTTGGCGGTGTTCGGGCAGGCTATGCCACCAGGCACGCAAATTGAAAAAAGACCGGGGCCAACGGGAAGAAGTGTTCACAACAAATCAAGCCTTGCGAAAAACGCGCACCGTGCGCGGGTGCATTGTCCGATATTCCGCGGCAGACAAAGGCGCAGGGCTGCATGGGCCAATGGGCTTGTGGCTTGTGGCTTGTGGCTTGTGGCTTGTGGCTTGTGGCTTGTGGCTTGTGGCTTG
>CAYUAF010000011.1:2996-7397 GCA_964442555.1 uncultured Allobrachymonas sp. | reverse complement strand
TGGCAAGGCTGATGCTCGCAGCAAGAGCGGCAGCGCCACATGGCGCGACAAAAGAAGAAGCCGGGCGTGCAGATACCGGCGCAGGGATTGGCTTCTTCAGATGCGGCTCGAAAGCATGGCATATGGCCGGATTTGCAAGAGCCAAGCCTTGCAACAGGCCAGAGCAAGAACATTTCAGCAAAATAGCTAAGTAAATGGTTTTGCTTCTAGCTTGCGGCAAACCCATGCTTTCTTGTCGGGATTTGCCGAATTTTGCATGAGAGCGACACCGTCGACAATTATTACTAATCTATAGATACATCTCATATTTTAAGAATATTTAATTTTCTGGTTTTTAATAATTGACGCAAACTCATGGCAAATCAAGCAATTGCGTGATTTTTTAATCTTTGTTACTCGATCGGTGCCTAGTTGGTACAGAAGGTCATCTAAAAGAGTGAGGTTCCTACCGTCGCGCTGTTCGCTTAATGTTTGTGAATATTTGTAAAAATTTTATTTCAGAACGTTGCATTCGCCTGCAATGCGTGCCTATAATCCGTTGCGCTGTGCAGAAGTGCAGTTATGACCTCACAGTGTCTTTTAATCATTGTTGGTGTATCAAAAATATAGGAGGTACCTATGTTGCTCACGGAAAGAGAGCTTGAAAAGCTGGTCGTTTTCAATATGGCCGCTGTGGCCGAGAAGCGCAAGGCTAAAGGCCTGAAGTTGAACTTCCCCGAAGCTGTTGCCCTGATCACTGCCGCCGCTCTGGAAGGCGCACGCGAAGGCAAAACGCTGGAACAGGTCATGGCATCTTCTGCCAAAGTGGTTTCGAAGAAAGACGTGATGGACGGCGTGGCTGATCTGGTTCCCCTGATTCAGGTTGAAGGCGTGTTCACTGATGGCAGTAAGCTCATCACTGTTCACGATCCTATCCAGTAATTGCGCGTTTTTATTTTTAAGAACAGACCAAATTCATTCTTTTTAAGGAGATCGACATGTCTGGAGGTGGAGCTTTTGGTGCTGGCCGCATTGGCGGCATCATTCCGGCTAAAGGTGAGATTGAAATCAACGCCGGCCGTCCCGTAACAAAACTGAAAGTGCGCAACACAGGTGACCGTCCTGTGCAAATCGGTTCGCACTTCCACTTCTTCGAAGTGAACCGCGCTATCGAGTTCGATCGTGAAAAAGCTTTCGGCAAACACTTGAACATTCCTGCTGCCACCGCTGTGCGTCTGGAGCCTGGTATGGAGCAAGAGGTTGAGCTGGTTCCTTACGCTGGCAAGCAAGTGGTTTATGGCTTCAACAACCTGGTTGACGGTTGGGCTGGTGCTGAAGGCAAGAGCGTTTACAACCCTGACCTGATCAAGGCCATGAAAAAAGTTGCAGATCTTGGCTTCTCTAACAAGAAGTAAGTCTTGCGCAGTGTTTAGTGTGTTTCCAGTGAAACATTCCTGATATTTGAGAGGAAAGCATAAAATGGCTAAGATTTCTCGTGAACAATATGTAGGTCTGTACGGCCCCACAGTAGGCGACAAGATTCGCCTGGGCGACACCGACCTGTTTGTTGAAATTGAAAAAGACCTGCGCGCCAGCTACGGTGACGAGGCCGTGTTCGGTGGTGGTAAAACACTGCGTGACGGTATGGGCTTCGACAACACGGCTACCAGCAGCGCTGGTTGCTTGGACTTGGTTCTGACCAACGCCACCATCATCGACCCTATCCAGGGCGTGATCAAGGCCGACATCGGTATCAAAGACGGCAAAATCGCCGGTATCGGTAAAGCCGGTAACCCCAACACCATGCAAGGCGTTACTCCTGGCATGACTTGTGGCCCAGCTACTGACGCCATCAACTGCGGCTCTACCATCGTAACTGCTGGTGGTATCGATACCCACGTTCACTCCATCTGCCCACAGATCGACAACACCGCTCTGGCTGGTGGTTGTACTACTCTGGTGGCTGGTGGCTTCGGTCCTACTGACGGCACCAACGCTACTACCGTAACTTCCGGTGTGTGGAACGTTGAGCAAATGCTCCGCAGCATGGAAGCCATGCCCCTGAACATGTGTTTGATGGGTAAAGGCCAGGCAGCAGCCGGCCAAGGTGCTGGTAAAGCCACTCTGGTTGAGCAAATCGAAGCCGGCGTTGGCGCATTCAAGATCCACGAAGACTGGGGTACAACTCCCAACGCGATTCGTGCCTGCTTGCGCGTAGCCGACGAATACGATGTGCAAGTTGCCATCCACACCGACACGCTGAACGAATCCGGCTACGTGGAAGACTCCATCGCCGCTTTTGAAGGTCGTGCAATCCACACCTTCCACACGGAAGGTGGCGGTGGCGGTCACGCTCCTGACATCATCCGTACAGCCGGCTTCATGAACGTGCTGCCTTCTTCGACCAACCCCAGCTTGCCATTCGGCGTGAACACACAGGCTGAGTTGTTCGACATGATCTGCGTGTGCCACCACTTGAACCCAGCTATTCCTTCCGACGCTGCCTTCGCTGAAAGCCGCGTTCGTTCGGAAACCATCGCTGCGGAAAACGTGCTGCACGATCTGGGCGCTATCTCCATGTTCTCGTCCGACACCCAAGCCATGGGTCGTATCGGTGAAAACTGGCAACGTGCCATCCAGACTGCTCACGCCATGAAACAAGCGCGTGGCAAGCTGCCTGAAGATGCGAAAGACAACGACAACTTCCGCGTTCTGCGCTATGTTGCCAAAATGACCATCAACCCCGCTATCACTCACGGTATGGCTCACGTAGTGGGTTCTATCGAAGTGGGCAAAATGGCTGACTTGGTGCTGTGGGCTCCTGAATTCTTCGGTGCCAAGCCCAAGATGGTTATCAAAGGCGGCATGATCAGCTACAGCGTAATGGGTGACCCCAACGCTTCGCTGCCAACCTGCCAGCCTCTGATGTATCGCCGCATGTACGGCGCTCTGGGCGGCGCGATTGGTGCAACATGTGCCAACTTCGTTTCCCAAGCTGCTCTGGACCGCAACATCAATGAGCGTCTGGGTCTGACCAAGCAAGCGATTGCTGTGAAGAACTGCCGTTCCATCAGCAAAGCCGACATGGTTCGCAACAACTATGCGCCTGTAATCAAGGTCAATCCTGAGACCTTTGCGGTAACCATTGATGGCGTGCACCTGACAGTGCCTCCAGTCAAGGAAGCCAAACTCAACCAGCTGTACTTCTTCAGCTGATCCACGATGCGTCGGGTCACAAACGGATCTCTGTTTGTGGCCTGCCGATCTGGCTCTTCCTGCAATGCTGCAAAGCATTGCAGGAACGATAAGCCACCATCCTTGAGAAGTATTAACAGGAGTTAGAGTAAATGCTAATCGTCGAGTCCGTTTTGGGTAATACCAACGATAAACAATGGCAAGATCGCGCTGCCACAGCCAAGGTAGATTATTTGGCGCTGGATCAATGGGATGCCCAGAAGAACCGTCTGCGTCGTAAAACAGAACAAGGCAATGACATCGCGGTTTCGCTGCCCCGTAATACCTTTTTGCAAAACGGGGACGTGCTGGCATTCGATGAAGCCAATAACTCGATGATCGTCGCGAAAATCAAACTGCGCGATGTGTTGATTATCGAAATCAAAGAATTGCTGAAAAAAGATCAATCTGAACTGGTTCGTCTGTGCATTGAGTTGGGGCACGCGCTGGGTAACCAGCACTGGCCGGCTGTAGTGCGCGACAACAAAATCATTCTGCCCCTTACGGTAGACAAAAAAGTCATGACTTCCGTCATGCGCACGCACGCCTTCCCAGACATTACATACGACTTCCACCCAGCCGAAGTGGCCATTCCGTATCTGCTGCCACACGAAGCGCGGCGCCTGTTTGGCGGGGCTGATCAAGGCTCGGTCGATATGTCGCATCATGCGCACGGCGCGCATGGCGGACACGGTGCCCAAGTTCCCGTTGGCTACCACAGCCACGACGGCGGCTTGACACACCATGCCGACCACGATCATCACCACGGCGGTCATAGTCATAGCCATTAATATCACATGGGAATGCGTTAGTAACTTATTGATTGCAAAGACATTATTTGCTTGAAATAATGCGAGGCGCAGCAGTTTTCATGCTGTTTGACCTTGTAATTGCAAACATTAAGTAAAGGAGATTGATCATGACTAACAATCAACACACACATACCCATACCCACGCTGACGGCACAGCTCATACGCACGAGCACGCCGAATGCTGCGGCAAGACTGATTGCTGCGATCACAACCATGCACATCAGCATGCGCAAACCCATTCGCATGCCGACGGCACTACGCACAGCCATGCGCATGATGAATGCTGTGGCAAAGCCGATTGCTGCGACCACAACCACGAGCACAAACATGCGCATAGCCACACACATGCTGCGGATGGCACGACACATGCCCATGC
>CAYUAF010000011.1:0-2896 GCA_964442555.1 uncultured Allobrachymonas sp. | reverse complement strand
AAAACAGCCATTATTGAAGCCATTACCCCCATTCTGCTCGAAATGGGTGTGCGCGTTGTCATCATCACCAACGATATTGTGACAACCGAAGACGCCAAGCACGTTAAACGTACCCTCAAGGGCATCTTGGCCGAAGAGCGCATCATGGGTGTTGAAACAGGCGCTTGCCCCCACACCGCCGTGCGCGAAGACCCCAGCATGAACTTGGCTGCGGTAGAAGACATGGAAAACAAATTCCCTGATACCGACTTGGTCATCATGGAAAGCGGTGGCGACAACCTGACCTTGACTTTTAGCCCCGCGCTGGTTGATTTCTTCATCTACGTGATTGACGTGGCTGCCGGCGAGAAAATTCCTCGCAAAAACGGCCCTGGCATCACGCAGTCCGACATTCTGGTCATCAACAAAACCGACTTGGCGCCGATGGTTGGCGCCAGCTTGGAAGTGATGGATCATGACTCCAAAGTCATGCGTGGCGAGAAGCCTTACATCTTCACCAATTGCAAAACCGGTGAGGGCATCCGCGAGCTGGCCGAGCTGATTCACCGCGACTGCTTGTTTGACGTGCCCCGTGCTGACAAATAAGCACATGCGTTTTTGACCATTGCCTGGCCTGCTCCTGCTATCTGTATAGATAGGAGCGGGAAACGGCAAGACTAACGAATAGAAAATGGATATGCCGACAAACCAACAGAAGGACAAAGCGCCAGGGCAGCCAGTTGGTGCTGCCAGTGCCGCAGCGCCTGCATCGTCAGGGTTGCTGGACAACTTCATGCCGGAAGCTGAATTCCAGGCTTTTCTCAAAACGTTGCCAGAATCTACGCAATGGCTGGGCGATGGCATTCCCCGTGACTGTGAACCTTGGCGTCGCGCCCAGGTACTGGGTACGGAAGCGGCCGAGTTCGACAACTACCGCGATGAACCAGGGCAGTTCCGCAGCGCGGGCTTGGGTAAAAACGGCTTTATCCGTTTCCGCATGGATCTGGATGTAGATGGCAAGCGCACCGTCATGAAAGAGCTGGAGCGCCGCGCGCCGTTTCTGGCTCTCAAGGCGCGGCCTTGGGATGAGGCCATGCCTGAAATGTGCTGCATGTACATCTGCTCCACAGGCGGCGGCATGTTGCAGGGCGACCGTTACAGCATCGAATTCACCGTGGAAGAAGGCGCAACCGCTTATGTTTCCACGCAAAGCGCCAACAAGATTCAGGCCATGAACGCCAACTATGCGGTACAGGCGCAAACGGTGCATGTGAAAGATAACGCCTATCTCGAATACATGCCCGACCTGACCATTCCCTGCAAAAACTCGCGTTTCCTGACCGACACGCGCTTGGAAGTAGGGGATAACTCCACCGTGCTGTACGGCGAGATTCTGGTTCCGGGGCGCATCCACCACAGCCCCGATGAATACTTCGGCTTTGACGTGTATTCGGCTTGCGTGCGCGCCTACAACAAGCAGGGCAAGGAACTGTTCTGCGAAAAATTCGTGATCGAACCGAAAAAACAGGACTTGCAGCAGTTGGGCATGTTGCAGGGCTTCGAAATTTATGGCAATGTGATATTGCTGACGCCCAAAGAGCATGCAGATGCGATTTTTGAGCAAATGGATGCGCAATTCGACGTGAAAGAGCAGTTGGTAAGTGGCGTGAGCCGTTTGCCAAATGACGCAGGACTCATATTCAAAGTTCTTGGCAAAGAGGTCAAGCCTGTGCGAGAACGGATCCATGAGTTCTGGCGAGTGGTGAGAAAGGTTGTCAAGGGAGCGGAGTTGCCAGACCCATTCCTGTGGCGGCCGTACTGAGCGAATGCTCGGGTTTTTTTATAAAAAAGGAGAGAGAGATGGTAGATGCTGCAAACGCCCAGTCCGGCAATCCTTGGACCCGGGCAGCTAATAGTAATCCGGTCGTGGAGTTTATCGACAACGTGCTGCGTGGCTCCGGTCAGGTTATTTTCATGAATAACCCGCTGACAGGCCTGCTGAACTTTATCGCCATGTTTGTAGGCGCTTACAACGGCGGTACTTCTTACGCAGTGGCAATTGGTTCCGTTATCGGTACCATTGCTTCTACAGCCATGGCCTACATCATGAACTCGAACCGTGACAACCTCCGCGCAGGTATTTACGGCTTCAACGGCATGCTGGTTGGTGCGTGCTTGCCCACTTTCCTGCAAGTAAACGCGCTGATGTGGGTGTTTGTGGTGGTCGGTTCGATGTTCTCGACGTTGGTTATCATGGCGGTGGGCAATTTCCTGACACCGTACAAAATGCCTGCGTTCACATTCCCCTTCGTGCTGATCTGCTGGATCATCGTGGCATTCAGCTACAAAGTGGGTGGCCTGAACACTGGCGGTTTGGCTCCTGCCATGCTGACGGACTACACGGCGCAAGAAGGCGTGATGCAAGCTGGTGATTTCATCAAAGCCGGCCTGACCAGCATGTCGCAAGTCTGGTTCGTGGCTGACTGGATGGCTGGCATCATCTTCATCGTTGCACTGCTGGTGGAATCTTTCTGGTGTGCCGGTTTGAGCGCTTTGGGTGCCTTCCTGGGCCCCGTAATTGCTTACCTGTGCGGCGCAAGCGTTGCTGACATCAACTTCGGTCTGTGGGGCTTTACTGCTGCCCTGACTGCGCCTGCCGTAGGCTGCGTATTCCTGCAAACCAATGCGCGTAACTTGGCTTTGGCCGTGTTCTCGATCTTTGCAACGGTGGTGGTACATGGCGCTGTTGTGGCATTCCTGACACCTGTTGGTTTGCCCGCCTTCACCTTCCCGTTCAACCTGACTGGCTGGTTGTTCCTCTTTGCCGTGATGACATGGTCTACTGAGACAAAATAACAGCTTAGCTAGCTTCTAATCTATATCGGCCAAGACGAAAGTCTTGGCCGATATTTTTTGT
>CAYUAF010000010.1:24555-30609 GCA_964442555.1 uncultured Allobrachymonas sp. | reverse complement strand
TGTCGGTATTTTCAACAAGGGTTAAGAACTCCAGTTTTCAGGGGCAACCTCAGGGTGCATCAGGTGCAGGCTTTAGTGCTTTGCATGCTTCCAGTTGTTCTGAACGTAGTTTTTCGAATTGCATGGAAAACCTCTTTGCATGTAGTGAAAAAGATTAATACGGCACTATAACTTGATTGCATATCTTTTTGCGCCTTTTTATGTGTGTTTTTTCCGCTTTTAGTCTATAGGTGAGTAGATATGAGTTTTATTTGTTGTCTTTAAGATACTACTTGCAATGAACGTAAAAAAGCCCACCGTAAAGGTGGGCTTGTGTGAGAGTTGACGCGTGCTGCAAGCAGCTAGGCCACTTGCAATAAGCTTCGCTTATTCGGCTTTTTTGTCTTCTGCTGTAGTGTCGGTTGCTTCGCCTGTGCCGCTGTCAACACCACCTTTTGGTGCAGAAACTGTGACGACAACAGGATCTTCTGCACCGTGGATTACTGCAGTAACGCCTTTGGGCAGTGCGATTTGGCTGACGTGGATGGTTTGGCCGCGGGTAACTTTGCTCAGATCCACTTCGATGAATTCGGGCAAATCGGCGGGCAAGCAGCTTACTTCGATTTCGTTGAGGATGTGGTTGACCAGGCAACGTTCCAGCTTCACTGCATCAGACAATTCGGCGCCGGTAAAGTGTACGGGCACTTTGATGCTGATTTTTTCCTTGGCAGATACGCGTTGGAAGTCGATATGCAGCACCAGTGGTTTGTAGGGATGGTATTGCACATCACGCAGCAGCACTTTGTTGGTTTTGCCGGCAATTTCCAGATCCAGAATGGATGCGTGGAATGCTTCTTTTTGCAGGGCATACCACAGGCTGTTGTGATCCAGCTCGATCAGTTGAGGGGCGGCCTCACCACCGTAGATGATGCCAGGGGTTTTGCCAGCGTTGCGCAGGCGGCGGCTCGCACCCGTACCTTGCTTGGCGCGCTCAAAAGCGACGACTTTCATGGGATTCTCCAGATTGGCGCTGCCGCGACCAGCAAGCGCCTGGTTTAAAAAAGCGACCCGTGCGCGAAATGAAGCACGGGCGCGGGGATGTTTTCAGAGGAGCTTGGCACCTTCTGAAAACAGGCTCATGACCGAATTGCCGGTGGCAATGCGGTTGATGGTTTCGGCAAACAGCGGAGCAACCGACAGTTGCCGGATTTTTTTGCATTGTTGGGCTGCTGCTGCCAGCGGAATGGTGTTGGTCACCACCACTTCGTCCAGATCGGGGCTGGTGCTGATGCGCTCAATGGCCGGGCCGCTGAACACGGGATGCGTACAGTAGGCGTAAACTCCTTTGGCGCCGCGCTGCTTGAGCACTTCGGCTGCTTTGATCAGCGTACCGGCGGTGTCGATGATGTCATCCATGATGACGCAGTTGCGTCCCTCAATCTCGCCGATGATGTGCATGACTTCGCTGACATTGGGCTTGGGGCGGCGCTTGTCGATGATGGCCAACTCACAGCCCATTTCTTTTGCCAGCGCCCGTGCACGCACTACGCCGCCAACGTCTGGCGATACAACGATCAGGTCTTCGTATTTTTGCCGCTGCAATTCGGTCAGCAAAACAGGAGACGCATAGATATTGTCAACTGGGATGTCGAAAAAGCCTTGAATCTGGTCTGCATGCAAGTCCATGGTGAGGACGCGGTGCACGCCGACTTTTTGCAGCAGGTTGGCAACTACTTTGGCGGAAATGGGCACGCGCGTGGAACGCGGGCGACGATCTTGCCGGGCATAGCCAAAGTAGGGAATGACTGCGGTAATGCGCTCAGCCGATGCGCGCTTGAAAGCGTCTACCATGATGAGCAGCTCCATCAAGCTGTCATTGGTGGGGGCGCAGGTGGGCTGAACGATGAAAACGTCGCGGGCGCGCACGTTTTGCAGAATCTCGACGGTTACTTCACCGTCGGAGAAGCGATCAACTCGGATATTGCCGAGTTTGGAGTTCAAACATTGGGTGATTTCTTCTGCCAGCTGCGGATTGGCATTGCCGGTGAAGACCAAAAAATCAGAAGATTCAGATGTTTGCATGGCTCAACTTCCGGCAGTTTTTGCTGCATGTGCGCCATGCAGATACTGTGGCAGAGATGGATGTTGGCAGGGGAGGAAGGATTCGAACCCTCGAATGCCGGAATCAAAATCCGGTGCCTTAACCAACTTGGCGACTCCCCTACACGCCGCTGTGAAAGAGTGTTAAATCACAGGCGGTGAAAATCTGTCAAGCTCTGCATTGTAGCAAAGGATGCTGGCTTAAATTGCTGCACACGCGGATTTTGCAATTTTTTGGTGCGTGCTGTTGCAAAATGTCTGCATCCATGTCTATGGGCAGCGGGGCAAAAACGGCGCTGCCGGAGCCTGTCATGCGGGCGTGCAAGCCGTATTGTGCCAGCCAAGCGATGACTTCGGCAATGGCTGGGCACAGGCGCTCTGCGGGTGTTTGCAGGTCGTTGTGGCCGAAAGTGTAAGGGGTGGGGCTGGCGAGAAAGTCGCTAGGAGATGTGGCAGGCGTGTTTCTGGGCAGGTCTGGTGCCGAAAAGATATCGGCAGTGGCTAGTCCTGCTGAAGGTTTGACGACGATGAAGCGCGCTGGGGGCAGGTGGATGGGATGCAGTTTTTCGCCAATGCCTTCTACCCATGCGTTGCGCCCGAACAAGAAAAAAGGCACGTCTGCGCCCAAAGGCAAGCCGATGTGTTGCAGTTGCGCGATAGACAGGCCGGTGCTCCACAACTGATTAAGCCCCATGAGTACCGTGGCTGCATCAGACGAGCCGCCGCCCATGCCTGCTTGCATGGGGATGTTTTTGCGCAGGTGAATGTGCGCGCCGTAACGGCAGCCTGTTGCCTGTTGCAGGGCGCGGGCGGCGCGGGTGCACAAATCGTCGGTCGGTAAATGGCCGGCACTTTCTTGGCTGCGGGTGATGTGCCCGTTTGTGGTGAGCGTCAGGTCTATGCTGTCTTGCCAGTCGATCAGCATAAAAACCGATTGCAGCAAATGGTAGCCGTCGCTGCGACGCCCCAGTATGTGCAGAAACAGATTGAGCTTGGCGGGGGCGGGTAGGTTCAGGAGCTGGCAGGGTGCGGTCATGGCAAAAGGCGCTATTGCAAGACGAGTTGCAGGCTAGCGGCAGGTTGTGGCGTATGGCGTTGTGCCCGGATTTTGCCTTGTGCGTACTGGGACAGATCGGCCTGCCAGCCGGATGCTTCGGTGTTGCGGCCATTGAGCCAATCAAACAGCGCGGCAGCCGGAAGCGGCGCGCCGGTGAGCGCTTCCAGCAAAGCGTCGAGCGAATCGAAAGTGCGGATGTGCCCCATATGTTGCGAGGTGGCCGTGGTGGGCGTCCATTGGGCCAGTGCCAAGGTGTTGCCTAATGGGCCGAACAGGCGCAGAGAGCCGTTTTGGGCGTCGCCGGTTAGTTCAAAGCTCACGATCAGGGATTGGGGCGCAGGCTCTTGCTGTACTTGCAAGGCCAGCCGCCCGGTGCGTATGGCAGGCGCTGCAAGCGCGCCGTTGGCCTGTGGCTTGGGTGCTGTGGCGCAGCCGGCCAGCAGGCTGGCTGCGAGCAGTAGCGCAAACCAAGCGTGCACCGCGCCGTGATGGTGGTGGCTGGCGTGTTGGCCTGAATGGCGGTTGAAGAAGCGTGGGAAAGTGAAAAGCATCAAAGCGAAAATCCTCATGGCACAAGGTAGCGTCTCAAAGCGAAGCCGCTACCCGGCAAATGGCAAGACGGTGCGGGACAGCAACTTTTGCGCAAACCGGCAGGCGGTGGGTAAAGGCTCATCCAAGACGCCCCAAAGGCACTCCATAGGCTGGGCGCTTGCGTGTTGCCGGGCAGATGCAGCTTGCGCATGCCGATGGATGAGCCGGTGCCCGTTTGCCGCAGATTCAAGGGTTGGCAGGCGGGTTTGTGGTTGATGAAGGCGCTTTGGGGGCGGCGGGCTTTTGGCCGGTGAGGCGCTGCATGGTTTCCAGCAATACTTTGTGTTGGGCATCAAGCTCCAGGCCGCGGGCCCAGACTTTGCGGGCTTCTTCCTGTTGCCCGCTTTTCCAGAGGACTTCGCCGTAGTGCGCGGCGATTTCGGCTTCCGGCTCGGTGTCAAAAGCCTGTTTGAGCAGCTCCAGCGCGCGCGGCAGATTGCCTAAGCGGTATTCCACCCAGCCCATGCTGTCTTGAATGGCAACGTTCCCCGGTGCCAGCTCCAGCGCCCGGGTGATGAGGGCGTGTGCTTCGTTCAGGCGCAGATTGTGGTCTGCCAGGTAGTAGCCCAGGGCGTTGTAGGCGGCGGCGGAGTCGGGCTGCAATTGCATGACCCTGCGCATGTCTTTTTCCAGCTCGGCAAATTTTTTCAGTTGCCAATAGATGTTGCCGCGTGCGTAGAGCAGTTCGGCATTGTTCGGGTCGGTTTTGAGCGCCTTGTTCAAAACGCGCATGGCCTGGCTGTAGCGTTCCTGTTTTTCAAGAACGTGCGAGTGCAGCAGCGCTACAGCGGTTTTTTCTTCGGGCGTTTCGGCTGGCAAATGGGGCAGTTGCTGCAAGGCTTGGTTGAATTGGCCGTTTTGCACCAGCCACTCCAGGCGTTGCAACTGCGCTTGTTTGTTGAGCGGCGGCGGGGTGATGCGCTCAAGCCATTGTTGCGCTTCCTGTGGCTTGTTAAGGGCGTCTGCAATGCGCGCCAGCATGAGGTAAGCCTGCAAATCCCGCGCCGTGGTTTGCTGCGATGCGTCTGTGCCGCTGAATTCGCCCGCAGGCGCTTCTGCCGGGGCGGATGGTGCGAGCAGCTCCGCTTTGCGTAGCTTCAGATACTGTTGCAGCGAGGCTTGCGCGCTTTGCCATTGCTTGGCTTCCATTTGCAGGGTGCTTTGAATGAACCAGCCTGCGGCAAAGTCGGGTGTTTTTTGCAGCACGCTATCCAGCACCTGTTGCGCATCAGCCAGCCTGCGTGCCTGCATCAGCACTCTGGTGTAGACCAGCGCAAAGTCGCGCGAAGGGTCTTGTGCCATGTATTTGCGCACAACGGCTTCTGCTTCGCGTGCGGTATCGGGTGCGGCGGCTTGGCTGGCCTGCATCAAATCCAGCGCGATCAAAGCAGGCAACTCGCGGTTGGGCAGCGCGCCGAGCTTGTCGGCGGGCACTTTGGCAGACAGAGATTGTTGCAGCGACTGCAGTGCCTGCGGGTACAGACGTGCGGCCAATTGCATACGCGCCAGCGATGCGGCGGCGATAAAGGCCGTGTCGGCTTGCTGCATGGCCTTTTGCAGCACGGGCGCAGCGGCTGCCAGGGCGGCAAGCGGTTTTCTGCTGCCTTCGTACAGTTCGGGAATGGCGTGGATAAAAGCCTGTTTTTTGTCGGCATCGGCAGCGTCCAAAGCAGCCTGCAAAGCGTCGCCCGTTTGTTCGATGCGACCCGATGCAATCAGCAGTTGCAGGTGGTAGATATTGGCTTTGGTGTCTTGAGGAAAGTCCGCCTTCCAGCGCGCCAGCGCACGCAGGGCAGAGGCGGGCGCCCGTTCGCGCAAGGCAATCTCTGTGGCTTGCTGGTAGAGCAAGGCATCCGGGGCCAGTTTGGCGGCGTTCATCAGGTGCGCATACGCCAGTTGGGCTTGCCCGCCTTGCAAATAGAGATAGCCCAGCATGGAGTGATACAAGCCCGTGGACTTATTGAGCACTTCTTGCAGGTCGCGGGAAATGGGTTGCTGTTTGCCGGACTTGGCCCGTGCAGGCAGCTGGGCGGGCGCGCTGATATCGCGCGCGGCATGGGTGCCGGCCGGTGTTGCCTGCGCCGGGCCTGCCAGGGCGGCCAGGCAGGTCACGGCAAGGGCGATGGGGGTGCGAACGATCTTGGACAGGCGGGCAATGCGTAACAAGATGACAGACTCCGTATAAAGGGCGAAAAAGCTTCCTCGCATAATAAAGCAGCAGACATTGATCTGGCGAGGGGGATGCCGAGATTGCGGCTGGCATGGCGGGGCGCAATTTTGCTATTTTGTGTGTGATTGTCTAGGGCCTGCTCCCTTCGGGTTGTGAT
>CAYUAF010000010.1:1216-24455 GCA_964442555.1 uncultured Allobrachymonas sp. | reverse complement strand
GTGTTATGCCGGAGTTGCCCGAAGTTGAAGTGACGCGCCTTAGTTTTGCCGACCGGATTGCCGGCGCGCGCATATTGGCGGCCCGCATGGGCAAGCCCTTGCGTTGGCCCTTGGGCGCTTTGCCGCATGTGTTGCAGGGGCGGCAGGTGCTGGGGGTGCGCAGGCGCGGCAAATATCTGCTGCTGGATCTGGACGAAGGCATGCTGATGATTCACCTGGGCATGTCTGGCAGCTTGCGTTTTGCAGCCAGCTTGCCGCCGGCCGGCCCGCATGACCATTTTGAGCTGCATACCAGCCAGGGCGTTTTGCGACTGCACGACCCGCGCCGCTTTGGCGCCGTATTGCTGGTGCGGGACGAAGCCGATCCGCGTGCCGCCAAACTGTTGAATGGCTTGGGCATGGAGCCGCTGGCAGAGTCATTCAGCGTGCAGGCGCTGGGCGAAAGGCTCAAGCGCCGCCATGCCGACATCAAGCAGGTATTGCTTGGCGGCAAGGTTGTGGTGGGGGTGGGCAATATTTATGCGTCAGAGGCATTGTTCATGGCGCGTATCCACCCGGCAACACCGGCATCCCGCCTCACGCGCGGGCAGGTTCAACGCCTGTGGCAAGCCGTGCGCACCGTGATTGCGCAGGCGATTGAACAAGGCGGCAGCACCTTGCGCGATTACTCCAACGCCTTGGGAGATAACGGACACTTTCAGCTGCACGCGGCGGTTTACGGCAAAAAGGGCGAGCCTTGCAGCGTGTGCGGGCGGCCCATACAGGTGATGCGCCAAGGGCAACGCTCGACTTACTTTTGCGGGCATTGCCAAAAGCGGCGCTAAAACGGCAATAATTGGGCTGTTTCCATTACTTACATATCGAGAACATTAACAAGAGCATTAGTCCAAGGGGCGCACGACCGCACGCATGCACATGCAAACATGCTGCGCGGGGTGCGCCGGGGGAGGGGCATGCGCCTTTTAGAGACGAGAAGCAACCATGTTTACTGACAATATCTACCACCACAGCATCTGGCGCCAGGAAGTGGATACGCGTCTTAAAAACCTGTCGCAGTGGCTGGAAGAGCGCGAGCTGCTCTCGCCCGATGTGCGCTTGCAGCTGGAGCGCATTCAGGTGCAAAACCGCAGCGACAAAATCATGGTGGCTTTTGTGGCCGAGTTCTCGCGCGGCAAGTCTGAGCTGATCAATGCCATTTTCTTTGCCAACTATGGGCGGCGCATCATGCCGGCCAGCGCCGGGCGCACCACCATGTGCCCGACCGAGCTGGGCTACGACGCGCGCGAGCCTATCTGCTTGCGGCTGCTGCCGATCGAGACGCGGCTGGAGCCCCAATCGCTGATGGAGTGGCGGCTGGTGCCCGAGCAATGGACACAGGTCGATCTGGATGTGAATGACCCTGAGCAGTTGGTGGCCGCCATGAGCAAAGTGGCCGAAACCATTGAGGTCACCGAAGAGCAGGCGCGGGCGCTGGGCTTTTGGCACGACAACGCAACGGATAACCCCTTTCCCAACGACAAGGGCATGATCGAAGTGCCCCGCTGGCGCCATGCCCGCATCAATATGGACCATCCCTTGCTGCGGCAGGGGCTGGTTATTCTCGATACGCCGGGGCTTAACGCCATCGGTGCCGAGCCTGAACTAACCATGAGCCTGATTCCGCAGGCGCAGGCCGTGGTCTTTTTGCTGGCAACCGATACGGGGGTGACTGCTTCCGATCTGTCGATCTGGCGCGAATCGCTGGCAGGCGCCAGCGATGATGCATCACGCTTTGTGGTACTTAACAAAATCGACACGCTGTGGGATACGCTCAGCACGCCGCAGCAGGTAGAAAAACAAATTGCGCGGCAATGCGCCGAATCGGCACGCATTCTCGGCGTGGCCGAAGATCGTGTCATGGCCGTATCTGCGCAAAAAGGCCTGCAGGGCAAGGTCAAAGGCGATGCGGAGCTGCTTAAAAACAGCCGCCTGGATGTGCTGGAAGACATGCTGGCCAAGCGCATCGTCGAGCGCCGCCACGAAATCATGCTGGCCAATATGGCGCAGGAAGCGCAAGACGTGCGCAAACAAATCCAGCGCACATTGGGCGCGCGTGCGGCTGAATTGTCCGAACAGCTGGCCGAGCTGAAGGGCTTGCAGGGCAAAAGCGACTCGGTCGTGCGCCACCAGCGCATGCGCGTAGCCAAAGAGCAGGAAAGTTTCGAGCAATCCGTCAGCAAAACGCACGCCATCCGCATGGTGCACCACAAGGCGCTCAAGCAGGTGTATAGCCTGCTGGGCAATACCCAGCTGCGCAAAGAGGTAGAGGTGCTTGATAACGCGCTGCGCGAATCGGGCTTCATGAAGGTAGGCGTTAAAAAAGTGTACGAAGAAGCCTTTGAACGCCTGAAAGATCTGCTGGAACAGGCCGAATTCAAGGCGGAAGAAATCTACGATCTGTTTGGCGGCATGTTCAAAAAATTCAACAGCGAGTACGGATTTACCCTGCAAATCGACGCCCCGCCCAAGCTGGACGCATACGCCAAAGAATTGGCAGAAGTGGAAGAAGGCCATATGCGCTATTTGGGCATTGGCAACCTCATCAAGCTGTCGCAGCCCGAATTTATCGACCGCCTGCTGCGCGCGCTGGTGTCGCGCCTGCGCATTGTGTTTGAACGGGCGCTGAACGAAATTGAGCAGTGGAGCCGCAACCTGGCCGGCCAGATTGATTCGCAACTGCGCGAGCGCAGACGTGGCTTGCGCCGGCGTTTGGCATCGATCGAGCGCGCCGAGGCCGCAGCGTCCGGCCTGGACGAGCGCATTCAGGAGATTGAAGAGTCCCTGTACAGCGTCAAGAAAGAATTGGCCGCCTTCTACAAGCAAATCGATCACTTGCTGGAAGACACCACGCCGCAGCAGGAGCAGCCGGTTTTGCTGGCCTTCTGACATGCAGGCGCGCGATTCGCAGCCAACCCAGCTTGAAAAAACGCTTCCGCCCTTTGCCAGCCGATTGATCGACTGGCAATTGCAGCATGGGCGTGCAGGCTTGCCGTGGCAAAACACGCGCGACCCATACCGTGTGTGGCTCTCGGAAGTGATGCTGCAACAAACGCAGGTCAGCACGGTAATTGCCTACTACACGCGGTTTTTGGCGCAATTTCCTACCGTTACGGCGCTGGCTCATGCCAGCGAAGATGCCGTGCTGGCCCTGTGGAGCGGGCTGGGCTATTACAGCCGCGCGCGCAATCTGCACCGCTGCGCGCAAATCGTGCGGGATGAATACCAAGGCGTATTTCCGCGCAGCAAAGCGGCCTTGGAGCGGCTGCCGGGCATTGGTGCTTCAACAGCCGCCGCTATTGCCGCCTTCTGCTTTGGCGAGCGCGTATCCATTTTCGATGCCAATGTGCAGCGCGTGATGGCGCGGCTGTTTGCCTGCGATGCCGATTTGTCGCGCAGCGCCAGCAGGCGCACTTTGCAGGCTCTGGCCGAAACGCTGCTGCCTGCCGCCGAACCCGCCGCCACGCTGAACCGGCGCATGGTAGCTTATACGCAGGGTTTGATGGATTTGGGCGCAACCGTATGCCTGCCCCGCCAACCTGCATGCGCGCGCTGTCCGGTATCCGGCTTGTGCCAGGCGCATGCGCAAGGCAAGCCGTTGCTCTACCCCGTAAAAACCGGCAAGCTGAAACGAACGGCGGAAACCTGGTGGTTGCTGGCCTTGGTGCAGATTCCTGTTCAAGAAGGCGGCGCGCCCAAGCTTTGGCTGCACAAGCGCCCGCAGCACGGCATCTGGGGCGGTTTGCATTGCTTGCCAGTTTTGGGTAGCGAGGCCGATGTGCGGCAGCTGGTGCAGCAACTGCCGGGCGTGCAAAGCTGCGAGGTGCACGCCACCATCAAGCATGTGCTGACGCATAAAGATTTGCTGATGCGGCCAGTGGTCGTGCGCGTATCGGGTGAGCAGGCCTGCCCGCAAGACCTGCCGGGCGCTTGGCATGCGCAGTGGGCTACGTTGGGCTTGCCTGCGCCTGTGCGCAAATGGCTGGATGCAGCCTGGCCCTTGGGTGCCGGATAAGTGCCGCATAGTCGCGGCGGCGCATGAATAGGCTCTGGCCTTGCGTGTTTGGGGGCTTTATACGCGCGCCAGCTCCATCTCGCGGTGGCGCTTGAGGCACACCCACTCCTGGCTGAAGTCGCGGTACAGCTGCTCCACCATGTAAACCGAGCGGTGTTGCCCGCCGGTGCAACCAATGGCTACGGTCACGTAGCTGCGGTGGTCGTTGGCAAGCTCGGGCAGCCAGTGGTGCAAAAAGTCGCGAATGTGCTGATGCATCAGCGCCACTTTGGGCTGTTGCTGCAAAAACTCGGCCACGGGCTGGTCACGGCCCGTCAAGGGGCGCAAATGCTGCTCGTAATGCGGGTTGGGCAGCATGCGCACGTCAAAGACGTAATCGGCATCGGTCGGTACGCCGCGTTTGAAGGCAAAAGATTCCAGCACCAGCGTCAGCTGGGTGCGGTTGCCGATGGTGAGCAAATCCTTGATTTGCGTGCGCAGTTGGGCCGCGCGCGTCATGGTGGTGTCGATCACGTGGGCGTGCTCGCGCAGCGGCGCCATTAACAGCCGCTCTTGGTTGATGGCGGCCAGCAAATCTTTGTCCTGGTCGTTGCTGGTAATGCGCGTAAGCGGGTGTTTGCGGCGCGTTTCCGAATAGCGCCGCATGATGGCTTCGTTGCTGGCGTCCAGAAACAGTTGAATGACTTCCACCCCGTGCTCGCGCAACAGCGCAATTTGCTGCGGAATGAGCGAGAGCGCCCCCTGGCTGCTGCGTGCATCCATGGAGATGGCGATGTGGTGGCTGGGCAGGTTTTCGCCCAGGTCGCGCAACAGCGGCAGCAGCAGGGCGGGGGGCAGATTGTCCACGCAGTAGTAGCCCGCATCTTCCAGCGCGTGCAGGGCAACGGATTTGCCCGCGCCCGACAAGCCGCTGATCATGACCAGGCGCAAATTGCTCAAAGGGGATGAGAGGGGAGAGGCCGGAGAAAAATCAGGTGTGGACATGATGCTGGCTCTTGGTGATAGGAAACGGGAACTAATGAGGAACGAGATAAAAACGCAGCTGGAAAAGGCTACAGAGTATGCGCGTGCCGGGTTGCTGTGTGCGTGTTAAGGCTGGAGCCGGTTGGGTAAAGGGGCGGGGCATGAAAAGTTGGCTGGGATCAAGCGGCAGGGCGGGCGGCAGCTTGCGCCTGCGCCAGCATTTCGCGCGCGTGGTTGAGCGATGCCTGCGATTGCGCATGGCCGCCCAGCATGCGGGCTATTTCGTGCAGGCGCGCATCGGGCGCGAGCGCGCCAACCGTGCTGCTGGCAATGGCCTGGTTGGCCGTTCCGGGCTGTTTGCTGACCAGGTAATGGTGGTTGGCGCAGGCCGCTACTTGTGCCAGGTGTGTAACGGCCAGCACCTGGCGGCTTTGGCCAAGCTGGCGCATGAGGCGGCCCACTTCGTGCGCCACGGCGCCGCCCACACCGGCGTCTACCTCGTCAAAAACCAGGGTGGGCGCTTGCTCCAGCAGGCTGCTGGTAACGGCAATGGCCAACGCAATGCGCGACAGCTCGCCGCCCGAGGCAACCTTGGCAATGGGGCGCGGGGTGGAGCCTGCGTGCCCGGCTACCAGCAGCTCCACGGCGTCTTGCCCGTGTGCGCCAGGCTGGGCGCTGGCCTGCACGGCCACTTGCAGGCAGCCGCCGGCCATGCCTAGCCCCTGCATGGCGCTGGTTACGGCTTGCGAGAGTTGCGTGGCGGCTTGTTGGCGCAGTTGCGTGATGCGGTCGGCCTCTTGCCGGTAAGCCTGTTGGGCAGCATGCAGGGCCTGCTCCAGCGCGGCCAGGTCTTGCTGCTGCTCCAGCGCCTGCCAGCGTTGTTGGCACTCTTGCCAAAAGGCGGGCAGCTGCTCGGGCTGCTGGTGCAGGCGTCGCGCCAAGGCCAGCCAATCGGCAATGCGTTGCTCCAGCACGTTCAGGCGGGCGGGGTCCAGATCGGTGCGCGCCAAAAATCCCTGCAAATTGCGGGCCACTTCTTTGATTTGGATGTGGGCGCTATCCAGCGTTTGCGCCCATTCGCCGTATTCGGGGGCGATGGCGCTTTGCGCTTGCAGGGCGCTGTGCGCCTGGTGCAGGCTGTGCAGCACGCCAGAATGTTCGTTCTCCAGCAGCAGGCGGCTGCTTTCTGCGGCGTCCAGCAGTTCTTTGGCGTGGGCCAGGCGGCGGTGTTCTTCGTTCAGCGTTTCCCACTCGCCGGCGGCAGGGTGCAGGCGCTCAATTTCTTGCAGCTGCCATTGCAGGCGCTCGCTCATCTCCTGGCTTTGCGCCAGACTTTGCCGGGCTTGTTGCAGTTGCTCCTGGGCGTGCATCCAGTCTTGCCAGCAACGGGCTACGGCAGCGGTGTCGATCTTGCCGTAGGCATCCAGCAGCTGCCGGGTGCTGGCCGGTTGCAGCAGGCTTTGCCAGGCGTGCTGGCCGTGAATATCTACCAGCACAGCGCCCAGCGTGCGCAGCTGGGTGGCGGTAACGGGCGTGCCGTTGATCCAGCCACGGCTTTTGCCCTGGGCGTCGATGGTGCGGCGCAGCAAAAGTTCGTCATGCGCATCGGCGTCAATGCCCATTTCGTCGAGCAGGGCGGCGGTGGCGGCGCTGGCATCGAATGCGGCGCTGATGTCGGCCTTGGCCGAGCCTTCGCGCACGACTTGCGATTCGGCTCGCGCACCCATGACCAGTTGCAGCGCCTCCAGCAAAATGGATTTGCCGGCGCCGGTTTCGCCCGTGAGCACGTTGAAGCCTTCTTGCAGCTCCAGCTCCAGCGATTCGACCAGCACGAAGTCGCGCAGGATGATGCGTCTCAAAGCCACGGTCAGGCGCTCCCTTTGTTCCAGTGCAGTTTTTCGCGCAGCATGTCGAAGTAATTCCAGTGCGCGGGGTGCAGAAAACGCACGGTTTGCTCGGCACGCCGAATCTGCACGCGGTGGCCTTGTTGCAACGGGGCAAAGTGCGTTTGCGCGTCGAAATTGGCGGTGGCCGTGCGCGGATTGACTACGCGAATGTCGATGCAGCTGTCGTGATTGAGCACGATGGGCCGGTTGGATAGGGTGTGCGGCGCAATCGGCACCAGCACCAGGCCGCCTACCGCCGGATGCAGCAGCGGGCCGCCTGCCGAGAGCGAATAGGCCGTGGAGCCGGTGGCGGTAGACAGAATCAGGCCGTCGGCGCGCTGGTTGCAGACGAAATGGCCGTCTACCTCTACGCGCAGCTCGATCATGCCCGAGGTGCTTTCGCGGTTGATGGTGACATCGTTCAGCGCAAGGGATTCGAATATCTGCGCATCGTTTTCAAACACGCGTGCGTGCAGCAGGTGGCGCAGGTCTTCGGTGTAAGCGCCGCGCAGCATGGGCGGCAACACGCTGTCTACTTGCTCCAGCGCAATATCGGTCATAAAGCCCAGCCGCCCTTGGTTGACGCCAATGAGCGGCAAATTGGTGCCCGCCAGCTGGCGCGCAACGCCCAGCATGGTGCCGTCGCCGCCCACTACTACGGCCACATCGCACTGCTGCGCCATGCTGTCCATATCCAGCGTGGGGTAGTGCTGATCCAGCCCCGTGTGCCGGGCGATTTGCGTTTCGATCGACAAGCGCCCGCCCGCAGCCACAATGCATTGGGCCACGCGCTGCAAGGTGTGCGTAACAAACGCGGCGGGGGGCTGTGGCGAGAGTGCTGTTGCCGTGGCAGAACCGGCTGCAACCGCAGCGGCAGGGGGGGGCGGCAAGTATTTGCCAATCAGGGCGATATGCTGAAATGCTTGGGCAGACATGGCGCTAATTAGATCATTAAAATGCCGGCCATGCTGGATGAACGCGCCAAGTTGCTGCTCAAAACCCTGGTGGACCGCTACATTGCCGACGGTCAGCCCGTGGGGTCGCGCACGCTGTCCAAAGCGGCGGGACTGGACTTGTCGCCAGCAACCATCCGCAACGTCATGGCCGATCTGGAAGACCTGGGGCTGATCGCCAGCCCGCACACATCGGCCGGGCGCGTGCCCACGGCGCGCGGATACCGCCTGTTTGTGGACACGCTGATTACGGCAGAGGCCGACAACCTGTCGGGTCACATGGAGCCGAAGCTGGCGCTGCCGCCAGACCAGCCGCAAAAAGTCATCGCCAATGCGGCGCAAATGCTCTCCAGCCTGTCGCAATTCGTGGGGGTGGTGATGAGCCCGCGCCACAGCTCGGCCTTTCGGCATATCGAGTTTTTGCGCCTGTCCGAAAAGCGGATTTTGGTCATCATCGTCTCGCCCGAAGGCAATGTGCAAAACCGCGTGCTGTTTACCGATAGCGACTTCACGCCCAGCCAGTTGATCGAAGCGGGCAACTATCTGAACCAGCACTTCAGCGGTTTGGCGCTGGAGCAAGTGGCCTTGCGCCTGAAAAACGAGGTGGAAAATCTGCGCAGCGAAATCGCCGCACTCATGCAGGCAGCCATTGCCGCCAGCACCGAAGCCGCGCAAGACACGCAAAACGAAGTAGTCATCGCAGGCGAGCGCAATCTGCTGGAAGTGAGCGACTTTGCGCATGATATCAGCCAGCTGCGCCGTGCCTTCAATCTGTTCGAGCAAAAAACGGTGCTGATGCGCTTGCTGGACGAAACCAGCCAGGCCGCGGGCATCCGCATCTATATCGGGGGCGAAAACCAGTCCATGCCGCTGGAAGAGTTGTCTGTCGTCAGCGCCCCGTATGCCGTAAACGGGCAGGTGGTGGGCACCCTGGGCGTGATCGGCCCCACGCGCATGCCTTACCAGCGCATGATCGAGATTGTGGACATCACTTCGCGCATGATTGGCCATGCTTTGAGCGCGCCATAAGTTTGCCCAAAACAGCTTTTTCAAAAAAACAGAAGCTGTGCTTGTGCGCTTTGGTGCTGCTGTGGGCGGGCGTGAATTACTCATCCGGGCGATGGTGTGCGGCCAATCTTTTTGGCAGATAGGGCAAATCCGGCAGCACTTGCAGACGTCGCTGCTGGCGTGGTGGCTGAGGTGTTGGCGCTGCGCATTGCTTACTGCGGCAGCCTTGTTGCGGGCTGTGCACGTAGATTTCTAGCGATTTCCCCTGGTGGGAGCGTGCGCTTTCGTCCCTTAGAATCCTTGCGTTGGTGCTCGCAAGGCGGTTCGTAGCCTTGCAGTTAAACGGGAAGCAGGAGAGTCGCGCCCACGCGCACAAGGCTTAACCTGCGCTGCCCCCGCAACGGTAAGTGGATGAGAGTTGTTCTCTCGGCGTCTGCCTTGAGCCACTGGGTTTTGTAAACGACCTGGGAAGGCGGCAGAGCGTGCTTCCACCAGCCCGGATACCGGCCAGCAAGCGGTGCGCCCACCAGTTTGCGCGCGCCATTTCTGCTTACACACCGTCGGGGAAGACGGTAGAAGGCTTCAGGCCATGCACTGTTTTTTCTCTTTTTTCTTTCGCGCACGCCGCAAGGCTGCGCATGCCGCATGCATTGGCACATGCATTGGCACATGCATTGGCGCCGAATTGTGGGGCCGTGCTTGTCGTTTCTTTTTTTGCTTGGCATCTTGCTTTTCAATTCCACAGCCAACTTGCCGGCGAGCGGCGGATGCCGTTGGCGTGCAGGCTGTTTAACCCCAAAGGCGCAATAACGTTATGGAAATCATTACCCCCCCAACCGCCCGCGATACGCCCCGCCCACAAGGCAAGCGCCGGGGCCTGGTCATGGTGCACACCGGCAAGGGCAAGGGCAAAAGCACGGCGGCTTTCGGACTGGCGATACGTGCGCATGGTCGTGGCAAAAAGGTCAAGGTCTACCAGTTCATGAAAGTGCCAACCGCCCGTTTTGGCGAGCACAGGCTGTTTGAGCAGCTGGGCATTCCGATCGAAGGGCTGGGCGACGGCTTCAGCTGGAAAAGCCGCGATCTGGAACAGTCCGCCCGCCTGGCGCAAGACGGCTGGGCGCGCGCCGCAGCCACGATTCGTGCGGGCGAGCATTTCATGGTCATTCTGGACGAAATCATGTATCCGCTGCGCTACGGCTGGATTGCGCTGGATGAGGTGCTGGCCTGCCTGCGGGAGCGACCTGAGCACGTCACCGTGGTGCTGACGGGGCGTTACGCGCCCGACGAGCTGATTGCCTATGCCGACACCGTGACCGAAATGACGCTGGTGAAACACCATTTCGCGGCAGGCATACCGGCGCAGCGCGGCATTGAAGATTGAAGCTAGCCCCGCGCTGCACACTTGTTTCGAAACAACTGGATACGGAAAGCTACAGGAGGCAGACATGAACCTGCAAAAAATCCCCACCACCATCGTGACCGGCTTTTTGGGCGCGGGCAAAACCACACTGCTGCGCCAGATACTGACGCGGGCGCAGGGCAAGCGCATAGCCGTTATCGTGAACGAATTTGGCGAGCTGGGCATTGATGGCGAGCTGCTGCGCGGCTGCGGCCTGGGCTGCGACGAAAGTGACGCGGATAACGGCCAGCTGTTTGAACTGGCCAATGGCTGCCTGTGCTGCACTGTGCAGGAAGAATTCGCGCCGGTTATGGAGCAACTGACCGCGCGGCGCGAGCAAATCGACCACTTGGTGATCGAAACCTCCGGCCTGGCGCTGCCCAAGCCGCTGGTGCAGGCATTTCAGTGGCCAAGCCTGCGCAACGCCTTTACGGTAGATGCCGTGGTAACCGTGGTAGATGCGCCCGCCGTGGCCGATGGCCGTTTTGCCGACAACCCGCAAGCCGTGGATGCGCAACGCCGCGCGGACGACAACCTCGACCACGAATCTCCCTTGGCTGAACTGTTTGAAGACCAGCTTCTCATGGCCGACCTGGTGCTGCTCAGCAAGGTGGATGCCTTGCCGCAAGAGGCACTGGCCGAGGTGGAGGCATTGGTCAAAACCCACACCCAGCCCGGCGTGCAAGTGGTGCGCATGCAGCCGGACAAAGTGGACGTGAACCTGCTGCTGGGCATGCGCTGCGCGGTGGAGGAGGTGGTGCATCAGCGCCAAACGCATCACGATCAGGAAGAAGAACACGATCACGACGACTTCGACTCCGTGCCGCTTACGCTGCACGTGCCGGACAAGCAGCGCCTGCTGGCTGCATTGGCGGGGTTGGTGCAAGGCCACGAGATTTATCGCATCAAAGGCTTTGTGGCCCTGCCTGATACGCCCATGCGCCTGGTGGTGCAAGGGGTAGGCCAGCGGTTTGACAGCCACTTTGACCGCCCCTGGCGTGCGGGCGAAGAACGCGCCAGCCGCCTGGTCGTGATCGGCCACGACCTGGACGGCGAGCAATTGCAGCGCGAGCTCGCGCATGCTCTGGCGTGCGCAAGCCCCCACGTTGCAAGCGCATAAGCGCATGACAGATGCGGTGCGGAACAAGGAACAGAGCAAGGAACAGAGCAAGGAACAGAACAAGGAACAGAACAAGGAACAGAGCAAGAAGTAGGGGCGCATGCCTGTGCCCTATGCCCTGTGCGGCTGCAATGCCACGGGCGGCAGGGCGCAGGCGTTTCAGGGCCGCAGGCATGCTGGCACTGGCAGCAGCGGGACATTGCTTTGTGCAAAACATGCATGCACCATCGCATACGCCAACGCGCATAACCCAACCTGAACAAACCCACCCGTATAACCAACCCGTATAACCAACCCGCGCCACCCCGTTTGCGTAACCTGATCCGTTTCATGCAATCCGCTTAACCCATACACCGTTTCACGAGACAAATCCCATGCATCTGCTTTCAACCAAACCCGGCGGCTATGTGGAAGATGGCGGGCAAGGCATTGTGCGCATCGAACAAACGCCGGGCGATATCGTGGTGCTCAGCGCGGCAGATACCGTGCTTTCCATGCTGGCGGATGCCGCAGCCGCCTTGCCGGAGGGCTTTCCTAGCGTGCGGCTGGCCAATTTGATGTGGCTGCGGCAGCCTGCCTCCATGGATTTGTATGTGGACGATGTGCTGGCCCAGGCGCGCGTCGTCATCATCGACCATCTGGGCAGCCCGGCCGACTGGGCCTATGTGGTAGAGCAAGCCGGCGCGCTGGCGCGGCAGCGCGGCCAATGGCTGGCGCTGTTTTCTGGCGACAACACCGAAGACCCGCAGCTGTTGTTGCGCAGCACCGCCCACGTGGATGATTGCCGTTTTCTATGGCGCTGCCTGCGCGAAGGTGGCCGCAGCAATGCCCAGGCCTTTTTCGCGCTAATCGGGCACCGGGTATGGGGGCTGGGCGCCATGCCGCCTGCGCCGCAGCCCATGCCGCCTGTGTTGCCGCATGCGCCCGCGCAGCCTTTGCCCTGGCTGCCCGATGCGCCGGCGGCGCTGCTGCTGTTTTACCGCGCCCATGTCTTGTCGGGCAACACAGCTGTGTTCGATGCCATCATGTCCGCCCTGCATGCGCGCGGCATCAACCCTTTGGCGCTGGCGGTCGATTCGCTCAAATCGCCCGGCAGCCTGCGTGCCGTGCAGGCCTTGGCGCAGCAACACCGGGTGGACGTAGTGCTCAACACCACCAGCTTTGCCATCGGCAGCCTGGACGAAGCCGCGGATGAAGGCCCGGGCGACACGCCGCTGCTGGCGGGCGATGCGCCGGTGCTGCAACTCATTACCGTGGGCTGTGCGCAAGAGCAGTGGCAAGACGACCCGCATGGCCTGGCACCGCGCGATCTGGCCATGCAAGTGGTGCTGCCCGAGGTGGACGGGCGCATCTGCACCCGCCCCGTCAGCTTCAAAGGCATGGCCTGGCATTGCGACAAAACGCAGGTAGATGTGGTGCGCTACCAGCCGGATTCGGAACGCATTGCCTTTGTGGCCGAGCTTGCGTGGCGCTGGTGCGTGTTGCGCCGCAAACCGCCCGCCCAGCAGCGCCTGGCCTTGATTCTGGCCAACTACCCCAATGACGATGCCCGCCTGGCCAACGGCGTGGGGCTGGACACACCCGCTTCCACCGTGCGCATTTTGCAAGCCCTGCAAACGCAGGGCTACCACGTGCAAGATGCGCCCGCCAACAGCGACGAGCTGATGGCGCGGCTGACAACCGGCATCACCAACGACCTGGACGCCAACGACTGGCGACCCGCCGGGCAAAGCCTGGCCATGGCCGACTATTTGGCCGACTTTGCGGCTTTGCCCGCGCCGCTGCAAGACGCCGTCAATACGCTGTGGGGTCTGCCCGCGCAAGACCCCATGGTGCGCAGCAACCGCTTCATGATCGCCGGGCTGCGGCTGGGGCAGGTTTTTGTGGGCATTCAGCCGGCCCGCGGGCGCGATCTGGATTTGGTTGCCAGCTACCACGATGCCGATTTGGTACCCACGCACGCCTACCTGGCCTTTTACTTCTGGCTGCGCCGGGTGTGGGCGCTTGATGCCGTCGTGCACGTGGGCAAGCACGGCAACCTGGAATGGCTGCCGGGCAAAAGCGTGGCCTTGGGCGCCACGTGCTGGCCCGATGTGATTTTGGGGCCGTTGCCGCATCTATATCCCTTTATCGTCAATGACCCCGGCGAAGGCAGCCAGGCCAAGCGCCGCACGCAGGCCGTCATCATCGACCACCTGATGCCGCCGCTGGCGCGGGCGGAAAGCTACGGCCCGCTGCGCGAGCTGGAGCGGCAAATGGACGAGTACTACGAAGCCCTGGCGCTTGACCCACGCCGCGCCGAGCGCCTGCGCCAAAGCATGCTGGAGCAAATACTGGCCAACAGCCTGCATCTGGATTTGGGCTTTGACGCGCCCGCCGACGAAGCCGGGCGGCAAAAACTGCTGCAACGGCTGGACGCCTATTTGTGCGAAATCAAAGAATCGCAAATTCGCGACGGCTTGCACATCCTGGGGCAGTCGCCGCAAGGCCGCCAGCGCACCGAAACGCTGGTGGCGCTGGCGCGTTTTCCCCGCGGTGCGGCGCCGCAGCACATGAGCCTGTTGCGCGCGCTGGCAGACGATTTGGGGCTGCAAGGGTTCGACCCGCTGGAGCCGGACTGGAACCAGCCCTGGAACGGGCCGCGCCCGAGCGAATTGCTGGCGCAAGGCAATGAGCCGTGGCGCCACGCCGGCCACACCCGCGAGCGTTTGGAGCGGCTGGCCGCCTACTGGATAGAGCGGATAGAACAGGCGGAACTGCCCGATGCCCGCCGCTGGCCGCGCACGGCCAGTGTGCTGGAGCATGTGCGCACCGTGCTGGCCAAGCGGCTGGATGCTTGCGGCGAGCAAGAAATCACCCAGCTGCTGCGCGGCCTGCAAGGCCGCTGGGTACCGCCGGGGCCAAGCGGTGCGCCATCCCGCGGGCGGCCGGATGTGTTGCCCACTGGTCGCAATTTCTATTCGGTCGATACGCGCGCCGTGCCCTCGCCCACCGCTTATGCCATGGGGCAGCAGGCGGCCGAGCGTTTGCTGGAGCGGCATCTGCAAGACCATGGCCGCTGGCCGCAATCGGTGGGCTTGTCGGTATGGGGCACCAGCACCATGCGCACGGCGGGCGAGGATATGGCCCAGGCCCTGGCCCTGATGGGCGCGCGCCCCAAATGGGCGCAGGGCAGCAACCGGGTGGTAGATGTCGAGATTCTGCCCATGTCCGTCTTCAACCGTCCGCGCGTGGATGTCACGCTGCGCATATCGGGTTTTTTTCGCGATGCTTTTCCCAACCTGATTCACTTGTTTGATGCGGCCGTGCAAGCCATTGCAGCCATACCGGCGGATGAGGAACCGGACGAACTCAACCCCATTCGCGTGCGCGTGCAGCAAGACCGGGCAGCCGACATGGCGCAAGGTTTGGGCGAGGCCGAAGCACACCGCCAAGCTACCTGGCGGGTGTTTGGCCCGCGGCTGGGCGGCTATGGCGCTGGTCTGCAAGAACTGATCGACAGCAGCCGCTGGAACGATGCGCACGATTTGGCGCAAGCCTATTTGCGCGCAGGCGCATTTGCCTACGGGCAAGACCAACACGGCGCAGCCGCGCGTGCGCCGTTCGAGCGCCAGCTGGGCAGGCTTGAAGCCGTTATCCACAATCAGGACAATCGCGAGCACGACATTCTGGACTCGGACGACTACTACCAGTTTCACGGCGGCATGGCCGCTGCCGTTGCGCATGTGCGCGGCGAGCAGGCCGCGCTGTACCACGGCGACTTCAGCGTGCCGGGGGCTGTGCGCATTCGCACCCTGAGCGAAGAACTGGCGCGGGTGGTGCGCGCGCGCGTGGTCAATCCCAAATGGATAGCGGGCGTTAAACGCCACGGCTACAAAGGCGCGTTTGAAATGGCTGCCACGGTGGACTACCTGTTTGCGTTTGATGCCACCACCGGCCTGATCGGCTCGCACCAATACGCCCTGGTGGCAGACGCCTATGTGCATGATGCCGACACCCGCCGCTTTTTGGAGCAGCACAATCCGCAAGCCCTGCGCAGCATAGGCGAGCGCCTGCTCGAAGCCGTGCGGCGCGGCCTGTGGCAAGAGCCGGGGCAACATCCCGAGCGCATTCGGCAAACCTTGCTGGAGCTGGAACATCGCCTGGAAACAGGCACGGAGTAAAAACAAAGCATGAAACAGACCCCACACCTTGCATCAGAACAAACCTTGCCCCTTGACTTGCAGCCTGATGCGGGCCATGCGCCTGTGAATGTGCCTGCGCCGCAATCCGCGGGCGAGCAGGGCTTTCCGTTCGCGGCCCTGCTGGGCTACCCCAATCTGCGGCAGGCGCTGCTGCTGGCGGCGGTAGATCCGGGCATGGGCGGCGTGCTCATCAGCGGCCCGCGCGGCACGGCCAAATCCACTGCTGCGCGCGCGCTGGCCGCCTTGCTGCCGGGCACGCCTTTCGTCAGCCTGCCGCTGGCGGCCAGCATCGAACAGCTGGTAGGCACCCTGGATGTGGAAAACGTGCTGCGCGACGGGCAAGTGCGCCTCTTGCCCGGCCTGGTGGCGCGCGCGCATGGCGGCATCCTGTATGTGGACGAAGTCAATCTGCTGCCCGATGCCTTGGTCGATGCCTTGCTGGATGTAGCCGCCAGCGGCATCAATGTGGTGGAGCGCGACGGCATCTCGCACCGGCACGCCGCGCGCTTTGTGCTCATTGGCACCATGAACCCCGAAGAAGGCGAACTGCGGCCGCAGTTGCTGGATCGCTTTGGCCTGGCGGTTGCGCTGCACAACCCGGACTCAATCGCCTTGCGGCAAGCCATTGTGCGTGCGCGCCTGGCTTTCGAACACAACCCGCAAGCCATGCTGCAAGAACATGCGCAGGCCCAGGCACAATTGATGGCGCAAGTTGCCGCCGCGCGCGCGGCCTTGCCCCGCATCAGCCTGCCGGATGACGTGATTGCGCACGCCACGGCCTTGGCGCTGGCAGCCGGTGTAGATGGCCTGCGAGCCGATCTGGTGCTGGTCAAAGCCGCACGCGCTTGTGCCGCACTGGCTGGCCGCGCCGCGGCAGAAGTGAGCGATGTGGATGCCGTAGCCGATTTGGTGCTTGCGCACCGGCGCACCACGCAGGCCGATGCTGCTCCCGGTACTGCATCTGGCACCGCATCTGGTGCAACATCTGGCGCTGCATCTCATGCCGCGGCCGCAACCCCGCCGGATACGCCACGCACCCGCATGCAGCCCCCAACGGCGGCTCCATCGGACATCACCCCCGCGCCTGCGCAGCTGCAAGCGGATGCGCCGCCGCAGGCCGATGGCGACTGGGGCGCGTTGCCGCCACAAGCGCAGGCCATGTCTGCTACCAAATTGCCTGTCGGTTTGGCAAAAGGGCTTACGCCAAAAAAAGCCTGAGCCACCCTGCCGGCCGCGCACCGCTTGCTCCGCTTGCGTCTGGCCGGCAGCGGTGGCTGCACCGCACGGCGCATGCGCCTGTGCCACAGGCATGGGCCGGTGTGCGCCAGCCTGCGTCGCAGGGGGGCATACACTGGCTGCGCACCTTGATCAACAAAGGGCCGCAGCGTTTGCAGCGCCAGCACCTGCATCGCATGCGGCCGCAAGCGCAGGCTGCGCAGCTGCATCTAATCGTGCTGGATAACTCCGGCTCCATGCGCCAAAGTGGGCGGCTGGGGCTGGCCAAAGCCTACGCGGCGCGTTTGCTGGCAGATGCAGCGCGCGCAGGCGATCGGGCAGGCATCATGTACTTCGGCGGGCAGGGCGTGCAGGTGCTGAAAGCGCCTGCGCCTGCCAGGCGATCAGCCATTGCGCGCGTACAAACACTGGGCGGCGGTGGCGGCACCCCCGTGGCGACTTGCCTGCAACAGGCACAACAGTTGCTGCACGGCTACCGCTTGCGCCATGGTGCCGGCCCGCGCACCCTGTGGCTATTGACAGACGGGCGCAGCACCGAGCAGCCCGCAGCGCCTGCTGCCGCAGAGCGCATCGTGATCGTCAATTTCGATGATCCGCTCAGGCCGCTGGGCCGTTGTGCCGAATGGGCCGAAAGCTGGGGGGCGGAGCTGCGCCATCCCTGGCAGCCGTAAAGGGGCATGCAGATTGGCGGTGCCGGAGATGGCGCAGGCACAAAACAGCTAGGCGACAAGGAAAAAGGCGCTGTGTCTTGCCGTGCTTTGCGGTGCCGGGCCAGGCGCGTATGTAATGAAATAATGGCGGCATGACACATACCTTTCTCTGGCACGATTACGAAACCTTCGGCACCGACCCGCGCCGCGACCGGCCCGCGCAATTTGCCGCCATCCGCACCGATGCGCAACTCAACATCGTGGGCGAGCCGATCAACATCCTGTGCCAGCCCGCGCCCGACTATCTGCCCGACCCGGCGGCCTGCCTGGTAACCGGCATTACGCCGCAGCAATGCCTGCAACACGGCGTGACCGAGCAGGCGTTTGCAGCGCGCATCCATGCCGAACTGGCCCAGCCCGGCACCATCGGCGTGGGCTACAACAGCATCCGTTTTGATGATGAATTCAGCCGCTTTCTGTTCTGGCGCAATCTGATCGACCCCTATGGCCGCGAATGGCAAAATGCATGCGCCCGCTGGGACTTGCTGGACGTGATGCGCCTGGCGCACGCCCTGCGGCCCGATGGCATCGTCTGGCCCCGGCACGAAGACGGCAGCCCCAGCTTCAAGCTGGAGCATTTGAGCGCCGCCAACGGCCTGAAGCACGAGGCGGCGCACGACGCCTTGTCAGACGTATATGCCACGATCGAAGTGGCGCGCCTGCTGCAAAAAGCGCAGCCGCGCTTGTTCGACTTTGCCTTGAAACTGCGCAGCAAACACGCCGTGGCCGCCGAAATGGGCTTGCCGGCAGACCCGCAGCATGCGCAGCCTTTTTTGCACGTATCGGGCATGTTGCCCGTGCAATACGGCTGCCTGGCCGTGATGTGGCCGCTGGCCAGCCACCCGAGCAACCGCAACGAAGTCATCGCGTGGGACTTGCGCTTTAACCCGCAAGAGCTGGCCGCCTTGTCTGCCGCAGACATCCGCGAGCGGCTGTTTGTGCGGGCGGACGAGCTGCCCGAAGGCACGCAGCGCCTGCCTGTTAAAACCATTCACCTGAACCGTTCGCCCATGGTGGTGCGCAACCTCAACGTGCTTGCGCCGCAGCAGGCCGAGCGTTGGCAGATCGACATGGAGCAGGCCGCGCGGCATGCCGAAGCGGCGCGCGCCTTGCCAGATATGAGCAGCATCTGGGCAGACGTATTTGCCCGCCCCGACCTGGCAGACGAAACCGGCGTGGACGGCGGCCTGTACGCAGGCTTTGTCAGCCCGGCAGATCGCCGCAGGCTGGAGCATTTGCGCACCTTGCCCGCAGCAGATTTGGCTGACGCCCGCACCGGCTTTGAAGATGAGCGGCTGGAAGAACTGTTCTGGCGCTATCGCGCGCGCAATTTTCCGCACACCTTGTCGGACGACGAGCAACTGCGCTGGCGCGAGCACTGCGCGGGCCGCCTGATTGAGGGGCGGGAAGGCGCCCGCACGGTAGATGATGTGCTGGAAGCGCTCGACACCCTCTACCCCGAGGCAGACGCCAAAGGCCAGGCCGTGCTGGATGCCCTGCAAGACTACGCGCAAGAACTGGTGCCCGATTTGGCGGGCTAGCAGGCACCAAGCTACAGCCTGCTGCCGTATTGCTGGGGCTTGCTGTATTTGCTGATGGAAAAAGCCATGCCCAGCGCCAGGCCGAGAGTGAGCATGGCCGTGCCGCCGTAGCTGATAAAGGGCAGCGGCACCCCCACCACCGGCAAAATCCCGCTGACCATGCCCATATTGACAAAAACGTAAGTGAAAAAAATCATGCCGATGGCGCCGGCCAGCAGGCGGGCAAAAGTGGTTTGGGCCTGTGCGGCAATCCACAAAATGCGCCAGATCACGAACAGATATACGCCTAGCAGCAGCAGGTTGCCCAGCAGGCCAAACTCTTCGGAATAAACGGCAAAGATAAAGTCCGTGGTGCGCTCGGGAATGAACTCCAGATGCGTTTGCGTGCCCCGCATAAAGCCCTTGCCCGATATGCCGCCCGCGCCAATCGCAATCATGCCTTGCAGAATGTGAAAGCCCTTGCCTTGCGGGTCGCGCATGGGGTTGAGCAGGGTGCATACGCGCTCCCGTTGGTAGGCGCGCAGCACGTGCCATTGCACGCCGTCGGCGCACAGGTGCGGCTCCAGCATGATCAGCAGCACAATGCCCACGGCGGCCAGCGCAATGGGCGGCAGCACCAGCTTCCAGGGCAGGCCGGCAAAAAAGATCACGGCGGCGCCAGCCATCAAAACCAGCAGGGCCGTGCCCAGATCGGGTTGCTTCAGAATCAGCGCCACGGGCACAATCAGCAAAGCGCCTGCGGCCAGATAGTCCAGCGGGCGCAATTGCTCTTCGCGCTTTTGAAACCACCACGCCAGCATCAGCGGCAGCGAGATTTTGAGCAGCTCGCTGGGCTGAATCACCACGCCGACATTGACCCAGCGGGTTGCCCCGTTTTTGGTAATGCCAAAGGCGGCAACGGCCAGCAGCAAAACAATGCTTAGCACATACAGGGGCAGGGCCAGCAAGGCGATTTTGGGGGGCGGAATTTGCGCCACTACAAAGGTCAACGCCATGGCCAGCGCCATGTTGCGGGCATGGGTGTTGAAGCGCCCGGCAAAGTCAAAGGCAGACGAATACATGGCGGTGAGGCTGATGGCGACCAGCGCCAGCGTCCCCAGCAGCAGAGGGATATCGATGCCGCGCAGCAGCGAAAAAGCATGACGCCACACGGGGGTACGGTTGAAAAAGGCTTCGGACATGGGCGCAATTATCGCGCCAGACGGGAAACGCCAGACAGGAAACGCCAGGCGGCTGCGACGTGGGTTTGCCGCGTGCCTGGCAACAGTCAACGCAGCCAATGCCCCTGTGAATGACTGCGCGCATCATATGGGCTTGCGTTTGATGCGTTTACTTGGTTAGGCAAGGGCGGCTTGGCGCATTGGGGTGGATGGGGCTGGATGTTCGGGCGGACATGACGGGTTTGCAGTGGGGCACGGGCGCGCGGGCATCCAGCCGGGGCTTACGGGCTGACTTGCCCCTTGTTATGGCGCGGTGTTGCTGCCGGGGGCGTCTGCAAACAGTTCGCCCGTGGTGCCGTACATGGCGGCGGTGTGTTGCAAGGCAGCCGGGTCTGTGGCCGGTGCCAAATTCCCTACGCGCACGCCCAGCAGGCGCAAGGGGGGCTGCAAATCCACGCGCTTGAGGCACAGGCCCGCTACGCGGCGCAGCTCGCGGGCGTCGGCAGTGTAGTGGTCGATGGTGGTGTTGCGCGTCACGATCCGAAAATCGGCATAGCGCAGCTTGATGCCGATGCTTTTGCCCACATAGCCTTTGTTGCGCAGATCGCTGGCTACGCGCTCGCACAAATCGGTAAACAGGCGGCCCAGCTCGGCCTTGTCGCGCACGGCGTGCAGGTCGCGTTCGAAAGTGGTTTCCCGGCTGATGCTGACGGGCTCGCTGTGGGTCACCACAGGGCTGTCGTCGCGCCCCCAGGCGGCATCAAACAGCCAGGCGCCGTAGCTGCGGCCAAAGTGTTCCATGAGCCAGAAGCGGTCGCAGGCGGCCAGCTCGCCCAAGGTGTGGATGCCGTGAGCCGCCAGCTTGGCATCGGCTTTGGGGCCAATGCCGTTGAGCTTGCGGCAGGGCAGGGGCCATATCAGGCGCTGCACATCGTCTGGCTGCACAATGCTGATGCCGTTGGGCTTGTCGAACTCGCTGGCGAGCTTGGCCAGCAGCTTGTTGGGCGCTACGCCGATGGAACAAGTCAGCTGCGTGGCATCGAAAATGCTTTTCTGAATCAGCCGCGCCAATGCGCGGCTCCCTTTGCGCTGGCCGCCTGGCACGTGGGTCAGGTCGATGTAGACCTCGTCAATGCCACGGTTTTCCATCACGGGGGCGATTTCGGTGATGACGGCCTTGAAGCGGCGTGAGTATTCGCGGTAACGCTCGAAGTTGGCGGGCAGCAAAATGGCTTGCGGGCACAGGCGGGCCGCCTTCATTAGGCCCATGGCGGAGCCTACGCCAAACTGCCTGGCCGGGTAGGTGGCCGTGGTGATCACGCCGCGCCCGGTGTAGCTGCTGAGGCGTGCAAAGGCTTCTGGCGGGATTTGTTCGTACGCATCGCCATACTGCGCCAGCAATGCCTCGTCTGCCGCGCTGCGCCTGCCGCCAATCACTACGGGCAGCCCCTTGAGCTGGGGGTAGCGCAGCAGCTCGACAGAGGCAAAAAACGCATCCATATCCAAATGCGCAATGCGCCTGGGCAATGGCGGGGCGCTTGCATTTGCGGATGCGGGCAGGGGCGTTGTGTTCAACGGCGGTGTGGGCGGGAAATCAAGAAAGAGCCATGCCGGGCGTTTGGCGCCATGTGCCAAGCGGCAGGCGCCAAATACCAAGCGTCAAATACCAGATGCCGGTTGCCAGGCGTTGCGGCAGATCGGGCTGCGCGCTTGGGCCTGGCGTGTGGCGGGCATCAAGGGGCAGCATTGACCACATCGCTACCAATGCCTGTGCGAATGGCGGTAGCCGCTTGGGCACGTTCGGCATCGCTGGCAAACGGGCCGATCAGCACGCGCCAATTGCTGCCGCGCGGCATTACGCGCACTTGCTGGGCAAACTGCGGCAGCTTGCTGCGGATATTGGCAGCCACGTTTTCGGCGCTGGTTTGGCTAGAAAAAGTGCCCGCTTGCAAATGCAGACCACTCAAGGGGGCGGCAGGCGCACCCGCATCAACAGGCGCTGCGGCATGGGTGCTTGCATAGGCTCCGGCAGCGGTGCCCATGGGCGCTTGCCCTATCGGTGCATATGCTGGCGCTTGGGCCTGCACGGGCGCAGGCGCGGCAACCAGCCTGCCGTCGCTGTACATGCTGGATTCAACAACCGGCGCGCCGTATGTGCCTGTGCCCATGGGGCCTGCCTGGTTGGTATGCAGTGGCACGGGCGACGAGCAAGCGGCAAGCGCCGCCACGGCCAGTAGGCTGCCGCCCCAGCACCACATGGGGCGGGCGGATGCGGCAATACGGGTTTGATGAACAACACGGGCAAGGGCAGACATGGCAACAACTCCTGTCAAGAAAAAAACAGACAAGCAAAAGGGAAAAAGAGCAGCCGTTTTACCAAGCTACCCCTTAGGGTCTGTTCACGCTATTTTTGGAGGTGCGAACATGTTCCAGAAAACCACCAATCTAGGCGTGTGACAACACCCAGAACGGGTGTTTGCACAAGGCGCACAACAACGAGTGGCGGCTTTTTGAATATGTTCCATTGGGGGGTGATCAAAATGCCTATCGCCTTTATTGCTCGCCTTGCCAAGGGGCTACCTTGTTTGCAGCGTGCGCCTTGGCGAGTGACTTTTTGATCGCAACGGCGTCCTTCAAAAATAGCGTGAACAGACCCAATCCCTTATTCTGCCACCGCTGATGCACATGGCAGGCAAACGCAACGGGTAAGCAACCGGCGGATAAGGCTTACACACGTGGCCGGAAAATGGGTGAATGGGCAAACGGGCGTAAGGTGCGAGAATGCGCATCTTGAAGCACAAGCCGCGCCCATGCGCTGGCGCTGCGCCCTTTTTACGCTCCCCTCCATGCTTGGCCGCATGGCCTGTCGTACAGGCCGCTGCGCATATCTGATTCACATGCATACTCGATTCATTCTGCTGAACACCAGCCATGCCGGCAACGTAGGCGCTGTAGCGCGCGCCATGAAGGTTATGGGCTTTGACGACCTGGTGCTGGTGCAACCCCGTTGGCACGACGTGTTGCA
>CAYUAF010000010.1:0-1116 GCA_964442555.1 uncultured Allobrachymonas sp. | reverse complement strand
GCCGCCTTGCAGGAAGAAGAAATCCATATCCTGCGCGGCATTGCGCGGGCGATGATGGCGGCGAAAAACAAACAGGCCGATCACAAACAGGCAGCGCCGCCTTGTGGCCGGGGAGATTGTTAGCGCAACCGGGCGACTTGCCGGGTTAGTCTGGGGTGTTTGCTTGTAAAGCTAGTCAGGGATGTGAGCCATGCTGTCTATACCCATACCTTATTTTTCGGCGCTTTTGCTGGTGTTGTTGCTGGCCTTGCTCCTGCGGCAGAGAGGAGATGTGCGCACGATGGTGTTTGTTGCCATAACTGCCGCCATGGCCGGATTGGTAGGGCTGCGCTGGAGTTTTCCGCATCTGTATCTATGGCTTGCCGTGGCGTTGATCTCCAGCGTGCAAGCGCCTTGTGCCTGGCTGTGCTTTTATCGCCCGCAGGCAGGTGCGGCAGCTCTGTCTGGCCGGGTCGGGGTGGCGCTTCCGTTCTTCTCTGCCATATTGACATGGGTGCTGTTTTGGTCTGGAGAGAGGTATTGGAACTGGATAGAGGTCTGGCTAGTGGTGCTGTACATGGGCTACGGCGGTGCATTGCTCGGGCTGGGCTGGGGCATGCACGCGCAGTTTGATGCCGTGCGTTTTTCGCAAGTGCCTGATATTCGGCAAGCCGCTATTTGGGCAGGCTGGGTTTTGATTTTTAACGGAGTGGTAGAAGGGCTGGTCGGCCTGGATTACTGGCTGTACCAAGGCCGACATGCGCCTTGGCTGGTAGGGCTGGCGCACTTGGTGCTGCTGCCGGCACTGATGTATGGCGTTGTACGCGCGGGCCAGGTTTTTGCATATGAAAAGGTCGTTGCGCCACTTGCGCCAGTTGCCCCATCGCCTGTTGCAGACGATGCAAACGGCTTGCGGAAAGCGGCTGTTGCCAAAGAGCAGGAGGCAGGTGCGTTGCAATCGGCAACGGCTTCTACCCAAACCGCATCGGCTGACGATGCTGCTGTTTTGGCACAGTTGACAGAATTGGTTTGTACGCAGGGCTTGTTTCGGGATCCGGATTTGAGTTTGATCAAGCTGGCGCGGCGCATGGGCATACCGGCGCGCGATCTGTCTGCTTTGGTGAACCGGCAATGTGG
>CAYUAF010000009.1:31159-33197 GCA_964442555.1 uncultured Allobrachymonas sp. | reverse complement strand
CCGCGCCTACTTCCCTATGCAATCCCGCATCTTCAACAAACGCACCTTGCCGCGCCAAATCATGGCCATGGGCATGGATGTGCTGTGCGCCTGGGCGGCCCTGTGGCTGGCGATTTGCCTGCGCCTGGATGTGTGGGAGCTGCCCAATAGCAACCAGACCGGCACCTACCTGCTGGCGCCGCTGCTGGCCATTCCCGTCATGGTCAAGTTCGGGCTGTACCGCGCCATCTTCCGCTATACCGGCTTTGCCGCCATGCTCACCACCATGCAGGCCATTGCCGTGTACGGCCTGCTGTTTTTTGCCTATACGGTGTTTGTTGGCAACCCGTCGCACGTGCCGCGCAGCGTGGGCATTTTGCAGCCCCTGCTGTTTTTGCTGCTGGTGGGGGGCAATCGCGCGTTTATCCGCGGCCTGTTCATGTACAGCGGCAGCCACAGCGCGCCCAAGCAGGGCCGTCTGCTGATTTACGGCGCGGGCGAAACGGGCATGCAAACGGCGGCAGCCATTCATAGCTCGCGCCAGTATGCGCTCATCGGCTATATCGATGACGACCCCGCCAAAATCGGCCGCAGCATCAACGGCGTGGAAGTCTGGTCGCCGCAAGACTTGCCGCATGTGGTGCGCGACAGCGAAGTCACCGATGTGCTGCTGGCCATACCCAGCATGGATCGCGCGCGGCGGCATGCCATCATCCGCGGCATGCGCGATTTGTCGGTGCACGTGCGCAGCGTGCCCGGCATGGCCGATTTGACCAGTGGCCGCGCGCAGGTGCAGCAATTCCGCGAGCTGGACGCTGACGACTTGCTGGGGCGCGATGCCGTACCGCCCGATGCGGAATTGATGGCGCGCAACATCCGCGGCCAGGTCGTGATGGTGACGGGCGCCGGCGGCAGCATTGGCAGCGAACTGTGCCGGCAAATCGTCTCGGCCGCGCCTGCACGCCTGCTGCTGGTGGAAAACAGCGAATACTCCCTCTACCGCATCGAGCAGGAGCTGCACGCCCTGGCGGCCACACAGCCGCAGCCGCTGGATGTGGTGGCCTTGCTGGGCGATGTGCGCGATGTGCAGCGCATGCGCGAAATCGTGGGCAGCTACCGTCCCGGCGCCATTTATCACGCCGCCGCCTACAAGCATGTGCCGATGGTGGAGCGCAATCCCGTGCAAGGCGTGGCCAACAATGTGTGGGGCACGCTGAATGTGGCGCGGGCCGCGCTGGAATGCGGCGTGCCGCACTTTGTGCTCATCTCTACCGACAAGGCCGTGCGCCCCACCAACATCATGGGCGCCAGCAAACGCCTGGCCGAAATGTGCCTGCAGGCGTTGGCAGCCAGCCAGACGGTGGACTTTGCCGCGCTGGATCAGGCCATGCGCCCGCAGCCTGCATCGGCGGCTACTGCGGCAGAGCAAACGCCCGCAGGCGACGTGCCGCGCCGTACCTGCTTGTCGATGGTGCGCTTTGGCAATGTGCTGGGATCGTCCGGCTCGGTCGTGCCGCTGTTTCGCCAGCAAATCGCGCAAGGCGGGCCTATTACGCTCACGCATGCCGAAGTCACGCGCTATTTCATGACCATTCCCGAAGCGGCGCAACTCGTCTTGCAGGCAGGCTCCATGGCGGCGGGGGGCGATGTGTTTGTGCTCGATATGGGCGAACCGGTCAAGATCATGGATCTGGCGCGCGACATGATCGTGCTCTCGGGCATGACGGTGCGCGATGCCGAGCACCCGCAAGGCGATATCGCCGTGCAGATTACGGGCTTGCGCCCGGGCGAAAAACTGTACGAAGAGCTGCTGATTGGCGACAACCCGCAGCCTACCGAACACCCCCGCATCATGAAGGCGCAAGAAAACTTCCAACCCTGGCCGCAGTTGCAACAACACCTGGTGGCGCTGCACCGCTGCATGGCAGCCAACGATGTGGCCGCCCTGGTGCAATTACTGCTGCAATTGGTCAATGGCTTTAGCGCCGGGCCGGTGGTAGACAACATCACGCTGCAACAACAGCGGGCGCAGCAGGCGTAACCGGCCAGTTGTCGGCGC
>CAYUAF010000009.1:0-31059 GCA_964442555.1 uncultured Allobrachymonas sp. | reverse complement strand
CAAAAGCCGCTCGTGCTTGCAAATGGCCGATTGGCCCCCACCTTGCACGGCAAGCGCCGTGTTTTCATACAATGGCGCCATTCTTACCAAGTAGATCGACCGAAAAGGGTTCCCATGAAACGCATCTTTCTTTTTCTGGCTACCAACCTGGCTGTCATGCTGGTGTTGAGCACCGTGATCTCTGTCTTCGGGCTGAATCGCTACCTCACGGCCTATGGCATCAACTATCCGGCGCTGATGGTGTTTTCGCTGGTCGTGGGCTTTACCGGATCCATCATCTCCTTGCTGATGAGCAAGCAGATGGCCAAGTGGACAATGGGCCTGACCATGATTACCCAGCCGCGCACGGCTGACGAGGCATGGATTGTGCAAACCGTGCAGCGTCTGGCAGAACGCGCCAATATCGGCATGCCTGAAGTGGCCGTGTACGAAGGCGAACCGAACGCCTTTGCCACGGGCGCATTCAAAAACTCGGCGCTGGTCGCCGTTTCTACCGGCTTGCTGGCCAACATGACCCGCGAAGAAGTCGAAGCCGTGCTGGGGCACGAAGTGGCCCACATCGCCAACGGCGATATGGTGACGCTGACACTGGTGCAAGGTGTGGTGAACACCTTCGTGATCTTCCTGAGCCGCGTGATCGGCTATGCGGTAGACAGCTTCCTGAGCCGTGGCGAAGAGCGCCGTGGGCCGGGCGTCGGCTACTACGTGACTTATATCGCGCTGGAAATTGGCTTGGGCTTTCTCGCTTCGATGATCGTGGCCTGGTTCAGCCGCCAGCGCGAGTTTCGCGCCGATGCGGGCGCAGCCCAGCTGATGGGGCAGCGCCAGCCCATGATCAACGCGCTGCGCCGTCTGGGCAGCTTACCCGCTGGCGAATTGCCCAGCAATATGCAGACCATGGGCATCACCGGCTCCATCGGCAAACTGTTTGCTTCGCACCCGCCGATTGAAGAGCGCATTGCGCGCTTGCAGCAAAACGTTTGATTATGCCAGCCGGCGGCTGTTGCTGCGCAAACCGCCGCAACAGCGTGCCAACCGTACACAAGCCTTGCCGCCACGGTTGCTACCAATGGCTACTGCCGCAGGCAAGGCAAGCAATACGGCAATCCATCAACCAAGAAAAAGGGGCGTTATGCCCCTTTTTCTTTGCGCCCCGCATTTTGCTCAAGAACGGTGCGCTGCCGCAAGCTGCCGGCGCAGCGCATCAGCAACACATCAGCTCATCCATCAGCGTGCCGCGCCTGCGGCTGCAACCGTGCCGGCTGCCCAATTCGCCATCTCTCGCGCAACGAGATCAGACGCTTGCCCCAGCGCCTGCACCACATCGGGCACTGCTTTGCTGGCGGCCGCTTGCTCGGTGATGAAGCTGCGGCTGGCAATGATGCGGTTGCTGCGGGTATTAACAATTTGCGCATCTATGCGGATGACGGCCACCGGGCTGCCGTTTTGATAGGAGCTGTGGAAGCTGCGCAACTGGCTGGTCAATAGGTAATCTACTTGTGCCCCCGGGCTTTCGTCCGTGTCTACCCAGGGTAGGCGTCCGTCTGCCAAAAAAGCATCCAGCAGCCGGTGGCGCAGCATGTGTGGCGCGGGGTCGCTCCAGACGGCGCCTTGGTAAACCTGTTGGCGGTCTGCCTGCGGCATGACGACGATGCGCTTGCTGGCCAGCACGCCGTGGGCTACCGGGCGGGCAATGCGCAGCGCAGGGCCGGTATTGGCGGCGTTGCCAGTTGGCGTAGCACGCTGCCACTGCGTGCCGGGCAGCACATAGGTATCCACCGGCGTTTGGGCCGGCAGAATGGAGCAGGCGGCCAGCCAGGTGGCCGCGCTCAGCGCAATACCCAGCCCGATGGCCCGGCGGGCAGCGGGCCAAGGCCCGTGTTGGGTGGCGGCTTGTGTCATGGTGCAAATTCCTTCATGGGTTCGCGGTTGATCAGGGGGCTGGCAGCGCTGCTGTCCAGCTGGCGCAAGACGCCTTGCAATGAGCCAAGCGTGCTGCGCAATTCCGAGAGTGTGGGGCCAACTTCGTTCAGGCCGCGTGCGCCGCCTTGCAGGGAGCCGCGGTTTTCCTGGATGGTGGCTTCCAGCGCGCCCATGCTTTTCTCGAACGAGGCGAATGCCTTGTCGGCGCGCGCCAGCGTTTGCTTAAAGTCGCCCGAGATGGTTTGTGTGCCTGCGCGCATCATTTTGTCCATCTCCCGCAGCGCCGATTGGGCCTGTACGGCAGCCTGGTTGAAGTTGGTTACGGCTTTGCCCAAACCATCGCGCTGCTCGGCCAGGGCGCTGGTGGCTTGCTCGATGTTGGACAAGGTTTTGCTCAGGTGCTGGATGTTGTTTTCCGAAAACAAGGTGTTGGCGCTGACCAGCAGTTTGTTGAAGTTGTACATCACGTCTTCACCGCCGGCCAGCAGCTTGCTCATGGGCGAGGGGGTGGCCTTGATGACGGGGATGTCGCGGTTATTGCTAACCAAAGGCTGTGTGGCGGGGTCGTCGCCGCTGCTGAGGCGAATCAGCGATGTGCCAGTAATGCCTACGGGCATCAGCATGGCCTGGGTGTCCGTGCGCACGGGCGCTGCGCGTTCCACGCGCACGCGGGCGTACACATTGCGGGGGTTGTGGGGGTCCAGGCGCAGATCGACCACATCGCCCACGCGAATGCCGTTGAATTCGACCGTGCTGCCGCGCGACAGGCCCGAGACCGCTTCTTCAAACGCGATGTCGTACAGATGAAAGTCGCGTTGGCTGTCCGATCGGCCCAGCCACAGGGTAAACAAAACGGCCGCCACGCCGACGGCCAGGGTGAACAAACCTATCAGTACATGACGGGCGCGGGTTTCCATGATCAAGGTGTCTCCGTAAAAGATGCAAGCGGTTTGGCGGCCAGGGCTGCGGCGCGGCCGCGCGGGCCGTGAAAGTAGGCTTGTACCCAAGGGTCGTCAAACTGTTCGACCTGCTGCAAGGTGTCGTTGATGAGTACGCGCTTTTGCGCCAGCACGGCCACGCGATCGGTAATGGTGTAGATGGTGTCGAGATCGTGCGTGATCAAGAAAACGGTAAAGCCCAGCGCATCGCGCAGCGTCAGAATCAGCTGGTCGAAAGCGGCGGCTCCAATGGGGTCCAGGCCTGCGGTGGGTTCGTCCAGAAACAGCATGTCGGGATCGAGCGCCAATGCACGCGCCAGCGCCGCACGCTTGACCATGCCGCCAGACAAGTCGGAGGGGTAGTCGTTGCCAGCCTTGGCCGGCAAGCCCGCCAGCGCGATTTTGGTGGCGGCAATGCGCTCGGCCTGCGGGCGCGAGAGGCCCGCATGCTCAATCAGGGGCAGGGCGACGTTTTCGGTTACGGTCAGGGATGAAAATAGCGCCCCGCGCTGAAACAGCACGCCAAAGCGGCGCTCTTCGCGGCGGCGTTCTGCATCGGGCAGGGCCAGCAGGTCTTTGCCGAATACGCGCACGCTGCCGGCAGCGGCGCGGTTCAGCCCCACGATGGTGCGCAGCAGCACCGATTTGCCGGTGCCCGAGCCGCCCACCACGCTCAGAATTTCGCCTTGGCGCACGTCCAGATCCAATGCTTCATGGACGACATGGCTGCCAAACTGGTTGCGCAGGCCGCGGATTTCAATGATGTTGCGCTGCGGTGCGGGTTCTGTCATGCGCTGGCTCCTGCTTACCAATCCATTTCCATGAAGAACAGAGCCGCAAGCGCATCAATCAGAATGACGATAAAGATTGATTGCACGACGGCAGATGTGGTGTGCTCGCCCACCGATTGCGCGCTGCCGCCGACCTTGAAGCCTTCAAAACAGCCGATCAGCGCGATCATGAACGCCATGACCGGCGCTTTGCCCATGCCCAGGTAAAAATGCAAAGGCGGCACCTGCTCTTGCATGATGGCAAGAAACTGCTGCATCGAAATATCCAGGGCGGTTGTGCACACCACCATGCCCCCGAAAATACCGGCCAGCATCGCAATCAGCGTCAGCATGGGCAAGCCCAGCAGCAAGGCCAGCAGGCGGGGGATGACCAGCATTTCGGCAGGATCCATGCCCTGCACGCGAATGGCATCGACTTCTTCGTTGGCGCGCATGGAGCCGATCTGCGCGGCAAACGCGCTGGCGGTGCGGCCCGCCACCAAAATGGCGGCCAGCAGCACGCCGAATTCGCGCAGAAAGGCAAATGCCACCAAATGCACGGTAAAAATGCTGGCACCAAAGCTGCGCAAAACCGTGGCGCCCAGAAAAGCGACTACCGCCCCCACCATGAAGTTCATCAACGCCACAATGGGCACAGCGCGCAAGGTGGTTTGATCCAGATTGGCCACCAGCGAAGTTATGCGCCAGCGCGCAGGCCGCAGGGCGATGCGCGCCATGCTTTCCAGCACCAGACCGGCAAAGCCCAGTAGCCCGATCACATGCCGCCAGCCCGCCAGCGAGAGGCGGCCCAGCGATTCCAGCCCGTCGGCAAAGCCCGTTCGCTCGCGTGGCGCAGCCGCAGCTGTTTGCGTGTGCGACAGAGCCTGTGCTACCGCCTGCATCAGGGCGCGGCGCTCGGCAGGCAAGGAGGATGGTTTGCTAGCCAGTGTTTGCAGCCGCGCCTCGCCCAATAGCTGGTACAGCAACTGGGCGCCGGCGGTATCTACCGCCCCGAGTGCGGAGACATCTACTACCGTGGCTGCGTGGATGCGGGGCGCCAGCTGGGCCACCAAGGCCTCCAGCCGGGCGTAGTACGGCAGCGTCCAGTCGCCTTGCAGGTGCAAAACGGCATTGTCGGCAGAAAGGGTAGCCCCTGTCGGGGGCGTGGCGGGCATGCGTGTCATCGTGTTGCCACTATAGCAAGTGCAGCTTGTTTGCCCGCCTGGCGGCAGGAGGAGTGTGCAGCAGGTGTTGCAACATGGCCCAAGGGCGCTGCGGATGAAGCAGGCTGCCCCCAGCGCCGGGCATGCGCGTTAAAAAGCGTGTGCCAGCAAGCCTCACACCGCCACGGGCGCTTTGATGGCGGGGTGCGGGTCGTAGCCGGTGATTTCAAAGTCCTCAAACGCATAGCTGAAGATGTCGGCAGGCTTGCGTCGGATGGTCAATTGCGGGTAGGGGCGCGGTTCGCGCGCGAGTTGCAGCTCCACCTGCTCGCGGTGGTTGCTGTAGATGTGGCAGTCGCCGCCCGTCCAGATGAATTCACCCGCCTGCAAGTCGCACTGCTGCGCCACCATGTGGGTGAGCAGGGCGTAGCTGGCAATGTTGAAGGGCACGCCCAGGAACAGATCGGCGCTGCGCTGGTACAGCTGGCAGCTCAATTTGCCATCGGCCACGTAAAACTGGAAGAAGGCATGGCAGGGCATGAGGGCCATTTTGTCCAGTTCGGCCACGTTCCAGCTGCTCACGATCATGCGGCGCGAATCGGGGTTGGTTTTGATCTGTTGCAGCACTTGCGCGATCTGGTCGATGTGGCGGCCATCAGGCGTGGGCCACGAGCGCCACTGCACGCCGTATACGGGCCCCAGGTCGCCCGTTTCGGGGTTGGCCCACTCGTCCCAAATCGTGACGCCGCGCTCTTGCAGCCAGCGCGCGTTGCCGCTGCCCTGCAAAAACCACAGCAGCTCGTAAATGATGGATTTGAGGTGTACCTTTTTGGTGGTCACCAGGGGAAAGCCCTGCTGCAAATCAAAGCGCATTTGGTAGCCGAACACGCTGCGCGTGCCGGTGCCGGTGCGGTCGGCTTTTTCCACGCCGTGGTCGCGCACATGGCGCAAAAGGGTTTCGTATTGGTTGGGGGCAGTGCTCATGGTGGGGCGTATCCTAACAAAGCGGCCTGCTTTGGCAGGCGAGTGCGGCAAAAACACCGTGCGGCCGCCATGCCCATTGGACGGGCGCGGCAGCGGGGCGTGCTTTTTCAGGGCAGATGCAGCATCTTGCCGGGGTTCATGATGTGGTGGGGGTCTAGCGCGTGTTTGATGGCGCGCATCATGCCCAGTGCCACGGGGCTTTGGTAGCGCGGCAGGATGTCGCGCTTGAGCTGGCCGATGCCGTGCTCGGCGCTGATGCTGCCGCCAAAGCGCTGCACGGCGTCAAACACCAGCGTGTTGACGGTGGCCTCGTGCTGTTGCAAGAAGACGGCGGGGTCCACGCCGCTGGGCGCTTGCACGTTGTAGTGCAGATTGCTGTCGCCCATGTGGCCGAAGGTGACGAAGTGCACGCCGGGTATTTGGGCGCAGATGGCGGCATCGGTTTCTGCCACAAAGGCAGGGATGGCCGATGTGGGGATGGCGATGTCGAGCTTGATGTTCAACCCCTCTTGCGCTTGCGCCAGCGGAATGCTTTCGCGCACATGCCACAGGCTGCGGGTTTGCGCCAGGCTTTCGGCCAGCACGGCATCGGTTACCAGGCCTTGCTCCATGGCGGCTTCCAGCACGGTTTGCAGTTGTTGCTGGGCCAGTTCGGTTGCGCCGGATACGGAGTTTTCCAGCAGCACGCACCAAGGGGCGCTGTTGGCGGTGGCATCCACAAAAGGCACGCGCTGCTGCGGAAAGTGGCGCTGCACCATTTGCAGCGAGGTGCGGTTCATGACCTCAAAGCCCGTCAGGCTGGCATCCAGCTGTTTGCGTGCCAGCGCCAGCAGGGCAACGGCGGCCTCTAGCGAGGGCAGGGCCGCCCACGCCACCATTTGCGCGCCGGGTTGGGGAAACAGCTTGAGCGTGGCCGCGGTGATGATGCCCAGCGTGCCTTCGCTGCCGATGAGCAAATGGCGCAGGTCATAACCCGTGTTGTTTTTGCGCAGGCCGTGCAGGCCGTGCCAAATCTCCCCTTGCGGTGTCACGGCTTCCAGTCCCAGGCACAGATCGCGCGCATTGCCGTAGCGCAGCACCTGCGTGCCGCCCGCATTGCTGGCCAGATTGCCGCCAATGGTGCAGCTGCCCTCGCTGCCCATGCGCAGGGGGAACAGGCAGCCCGCATCAGCCGCAGCCTGCTGCACTTGTTGCAGCGTGCAACCTGCTTCTACCGTGAGCGTGAGGTTATCGGCATCTACAGCGCGCACGCGGTTCATGCGTTGCAGGCTCAGCACCACGCTGGGCATGCTGGCATCAGGCGTGCCTGCGCCCACCAGCCCTGTGTTGCCGCCTTGCGGCACGATGGCAACCCGGGCGGTCGCGCACAGCCGCACCACGTGCGCCACTTCTTCAGCCGTGGCGGGGCGCACCACGCACACGGCCTGGCCGTGGTAGCGCTTGCGCCAATCGGTACAAAAGGGGGCGCAATCGGCGCCGGTGAGAACATGGCGTTCGCCCAAGGCGTGCCGGAGGGATTGGAGCAAGGTGTCCATAGTTGTAATGAGAAAGTGAATAGGCTCTGGGGGGAATCAAGCAGCCAGCAAGCCCGCCAGTAGAATGCCGCCATAGTGTAATTTGAGGAGCCTGTGTATGTGGATGCGCACCGTAACCCTGTTTGCCGCAGCGGCAGGATTGAGCACAGCCGTTTGGGCCGCCACGCCCAGCGATGCAGCCGTGAACGAATTGCTGGAAGTAGCCCGCCTGCGCGAACAAACCGGCAATATGCTGAAGAATATGGAAAAAGAAATAGCCGCCAGCACCGACATGCTGGCGGGCGCGCGTGACGCCAAGCTGGATGCCGACAGGCGCCAGCGCATGCAGGCCATGCAGCAAAAAATGCTGCAAATCCTGCGTGAAGAAATGGCTTGGGAAAAAATCCAGCCCATCTACCATCAGGTCTATCAAGAAACCTTCACGGCAGAAGAAGTTGCAGGCATGCTGGCCTTTTATCGCACGCCGGTCGGGCAGTCCGTGCTGCAAAAAGCGCCCCAAGTCACCGAACGCGCCATGCACATCAGCCGCGAGCGCCTTATGCCGCAAGTCCTCCAGCGTATGGGAGAGCTGCTGGCCGATACAGACGGCAGCGGCACAAGCAGCACCAACAGCAAACCGGCAAAGGGCGCAGCCCCTGCGCCTTCTGGCAAACGCCCATAAACCACAGGCACGCGGATGGCAACCCTGCATCTGATCTATGCCCGCGCGCGCGGTGGCGTCATCGGCCTGAAAGGACGCATGCCTTGGCACCTGCCCGAAGATCTGGCGCACTTCAAACGCACCACCTTGGGGCACCCCGTCATCATGGGCCGCAAAACATGGGATAGCCTGCCCGCCGCCGTGCGCCCGCTGCCCGGCAGGCGCAACATCGTCATCACCCGCCAGGCGGATTGGCAAGCAGAAGGCGCAGAAGTCGTGCACTCGCTGGAGCAAGCGCTGGCCGCCTGCGCCAACAGCGCGCAAGCCTGGGTCATGGGCGGCGCGGAAATCTATCGCCAGGCCCTGCCTTTGGCGCAACAAGTCGTCGTGACCGAAATCGATGCCGACTTTGCAGGCGACGCCTTTGCGCCCGAACTGGATGCGGCCTGGCAGGCGCAAGAAGCCAGCGCCTGGCAAACCAGCAGCAGCGGTTTGCCGTATCGCTTCATGACCTATGCACGTGCCTAGCCGACCAGTTCGGCTGGCGGCTGTGGCGGGCGCATCTCAAACACATTCAATATCAATACCATGCAAATCGCTACCTGTAATTGAAATTACCACTTCATGCGTTATCACTGAGCTACACAGCACAGAAAAACACAATTAAACACAAGGCTTTCCGAGTCAATTAACTTCCCATCGTCTCACTGCATCGCATACAATCTGTGTAGCTAGGCGCGTAGCTACAGCGTGCGGCTACACAGGAGGCGACATGGGAAAGCTGAAGGACGTTGAAATCCGCGACTGGATTAAGGCCGGGGAGTCGGTAGCGAAGTCAGACGGGGACGGCCTGACCTTCACGCTATCCCCCAAGGGCACGGCGGCATGGGTACTGCGTTACCGCTTCGGCGGCAAGGCACGGGAACTGACCCTAGGCCGCTATCCAGACATTACGCTGGCGAAGGCCCGCAAACTGGCCGCAGAGGCACGGGTACATATCCAGCAAGGGCGGGACGTGGCCCGCGAGAAGCAAAAGGCCACCATTGAACGCGCCGCCGCAAAGACCTTGCGCGAACTGGCCGCCGATTACATGGACAAGGCATTTCCCCGCCTTGCCGCCAACACCATCAAGCAACGCCGCCACCATATCGAAGGCGTGATACTGCCCAAGCTGGGAAGCCTGCCTGCCCGCGAAGTCATGACGGCGGACGTTGTGGCGCTGGTTGAGGCTGTCGGCAAAAAGTCCGTGAATGTGGCAGAGCTTGTCTTTACCGCCGTCTCGGAAATCTTCAAGCACGGCCTAGCGCGGCACGTTGTCACCGCCAACCCTTGCGCCGGTATCTCTGTCTCTGCGATCTGTGGAAAGCCGGAACCCAAGCGCCAGCGGCTCAAGCTGACAGAGGATGAACTACGGGTAATCCTGCCCGCCCTGCCCAGCATCGGCCCCGAAAACGCCCTTGCCGTGAAAATCCAACTGGCAACCTGTGTCCGGCTGGGAGAGCTTGCAAAGGCCGAATGGGCGCACGTTGATTTTGACCGGGCGGAATGGTTTGTCCCAGACCAGAATAGCAAGACGGGGCGGGGTTTCACCATTCCCCTACCGCCTGCCGTTGTCGGCTGGTTTCGGGAGCTTGAACCCTTCGCCTGTGGCTCGCGTTTCGTACTGCCTGCCCGGCAAGTAAGGCGCACCCGCAACCACGGCGGGGAGGTGCATTTCGAGCAGCGCGCCATGAACTCCATGCTGCACAAGCTATGCGACAAGCTGGGGGACAAGGTAAGGCGCTTCACCCCGCACGATCTGCGATCAACGGCCCGAAGTCACCTTGCCGCGCTGGGGGTGAATATCCTTGTTGCCGAACGCTGCCTGAATCATTCGCTGGGGGGCTTGATTGCGATCTACGATCAGCACGACTACATGACCGAGCGCCGCGCCGCCTTGGAGCTTTGGACAGACTTCATTCTGGCCTGTGAGGCCGGCAGGGCATGGCTGCCCCAAGGCGACAACGTGATCCCCCTTCGGAAAGCGGAGGCGGCATGAAGAAATTAAGTACCGCCGCCGAAGAATGGGCAACCGAGGTCCGCGAACTTGCCAAAGAGGCCGAACAGCTAATGCGCGACGGACTGCCCTTCGATGCTGCGAAGGCCAAGCTAGGCAAAGATCTAGTAAGGCTTGTGAATGGCCGGGTTTTAGCCGAAGTCCGCGCCCTGATGCTGGAAAACCCGCCCGCCGCCGTCATCAAGGCCAGAGAGGCGGGGCGCAAGCATTTGAAACACGCGCAAGATGCAGGGCAAGCAAGGCAAGCCGAGGCAGAGCAAAAGGCAAGGCGCTTTGTTGCCAAAGTTCAGGAGGTGATGAAAAACGACCCCCGCCTAACCCACGGTCAAGCCTGCGACTATCAGGCAAGGTTAGACGGCATCGGCTTATCAACTGGCCGCCGCTACTGGACAAGAATTTTTCCCAAATCCGCTGACTGAGAAAAAGCCGAGGTACAGAGTACGTATCGCCCGAAACAACATGGAGCGATACGAAATGTCACACCAACACACCACCGGCGAACTGCCCGCAACGGGCTTTATCCGCCAATCGCAACTCATCCCGGCAATCGTCCCGTTTTCGTCTGCGACCCTTTGGCGCAAGGTGAAGGCTGGCACGTTTCCCGCCCCCGTAAAACTGTCTGAGCGCGTTACCGCGTGGCCTGTGCAAAGCATCCGTGAATGGATGCAGACCCGCACCTCCTGACCAGACCGGGGAGCGCGAATCATGACCGTCAGACGCAACGAAGGCCGCCCGGCTGCCACCGGCACGGCCCCCAACCAATCCAAACTACGCCAACAGGATAACAGCACCGAGGCACAACGCCAAAGGCTGCTGGCCGCCCTGTCCCGCCGCCCTGTCGATACGATCCTTGCCCGCCGCGATCTGGACATTTTGCACCCTGCGGGCAGAGTGAAAGAGCTTCGTGACCGGGATTTCGTGATTCTCACCCGCATGGTGGAGCGCGTCACCGCCTGCGGGCAAAAGCACCGCGTGGCGTTGTACGCGCTGGTCAAGAGGCCGGTATGAGTGCCTTTGCCCAAGTCCCCATCCAAGTGATTCAGGACAGCCGCCTGACCCTTGAGCAACTGCGCGTCCTGATTGCGCTGCTGTCTTTCGGGAGCAAGGACGGGGGGAGCGTATGGCCGAAACGCGCCTTGATTGCCGAGCGAACGGGAATGCACCCTGCCAATATCAGCGCGGCAACGAGTGCGCTGGTCAAACTCGGATGGCTCGAAAAGGTGGGTAGAGGCGGTTTCAGTAAGTCAGCCTGCTACACGCTCAAGCCGCCAACAACGGTAGCCGATCAGGCTACGGTAGCCGATTCGGCAACGGTAGCCCATTCGGCTACCAATACCGTAGCCGATTCGGCTACACGCAAAGAACAGACCATAGAACAGACCAAGGAACAGACCAAAACATATAAGCGCAAGCCTGCGCTTGTCTGTCCTGACGATGTACCCGAATCGGTATGGGCGGACTTCCTGACGATCAGGAAAGCGAAACGCGCCCCCATGACGGCAACCGCCTTGCAGAGCATCCAACGCGAAGCCGACAAAGCGGGCATATCCATTGCCGACGCACTCGCCACCTGTTGCGAAAGGGGATGGCAGAGCTTCAAAGCGGAATGGGCCGCACCAACCAGACCCAGCGCCCGCCGTGTCCCTGCCGCTGAAAACTTCGCCGCCAAGGACTACGGCACCGGGGGCCTGATTTGAAAAAGCAGGGAAACAACAACATGAGCGAACCCAAAAAACGAGGCCGCTGGAAACCCGGCCAATCCGGCAACCCCAGCGGACGCCCACCGGGAACAGGGCATGTCGCCAAACTGCGGGCATCCATCGCCGTGCATGTCCCGGAAATCATCGGGCAACTGGTTGAGGCGGCCAAGGATGGCGACGTATAGGCCGCCCGCCTTTTGCTTGAGCGCGTATTGCCGCCTATGAAGCCGACTGAGCTTGCCGTACCGCTGGCCCTGCCTGATGGCTCACTCACTGAGCAAGGCCGCGCCGTGCTGGCCGCCGTCAGTAGTGGCGACCTTGCGCCCGAACAGGCCGCCCGCCTGCTGTCGGCAATCGGCGCACTGGCCCGCGTGGCCGAAATCGACGAACTCACCGACCGCATCGAAAAACTGGAGGAACTGCGCCATGCCAACACTTGAGCAACGCATCACCCAACTGGAAGCCCCCAAAGCGTACAGAAACGCCCCCAGACGCGCCGAATTGGCCCGACTGATACGCGAGGCCAAGCCAGACCCGAGAGAGGCCCAGACGCTTTCCTATGCCGATTTGCAACGGATGGCGAGGGCAAGGCAACGCGGGGAACCGATCACCACCCTATCGACCCCGGACGCGGACGGCCTGCTGCATGTTGTCGCCATGCGCTACCCCACCCCGGACGGATGGCGAGACGCCACCCCCGACGAACTGGCCGAGTATGAGGCCGCCATGCTGGCCGCACAGGCCATGTACTGAAGGGAGGGCTTATGCAATGACGATCTGATGCACCGACGAATCTTCAACCACTACCGAAAGGAAAACCAAAATGGACAGACTGACCGCAACCCATAACGCCCGCCAAGCCGGGCAACGCGCCCGCATCAAGGCTTTTGATGCTCGCCTGAATCGTGCTGAGGAACTGACGCGGCAACTTTGCCGCAAACGTGGCGTATCGCATGACGCACTGACCCGTGACATTCGCACGGCAGACGCCAAGGCACTCGATACGGCCCGCAAGCACCTGACCGGCAAGGCACCGCGCACGGCGGACGAAAGCAACCACCTTGCGACGCTGGCCGCCAAGCAACGGGCAGACGTGCAACGCGCCCGCGCAATCAACGAGGCGAACGCGCAACGCGGCATCAAGGGCATTCTGGCCCGAGCACTGGCCGCCATGAAGTAAAAAAGTCCGGGAGCTTCGCCGCCGCCGTGGTCAAAAGACGGTAGCGAGGCGGGCGCACCCCCGCCCCGACTTTCCCCGCCCGCGTGGCGGGGTTTTCATTTCCGGCCCTTCGCCGCTGCCTTGCATTGCTCACGCTCCCAACCGCTTGCAATCGAATTGCACAGGGAGGCATTGCCGCTGATGGCTGCATGGCAACGCTGGCGCAAGTCATAGCTGTCGATGGCCGCGCACTGGCCCCGGCTGCCGGTCTGCATGGCCCGGCAATAGGCCCGCTGGTCTGCATCATCAATCGTCTGGCATGTTGTCGCCTGAGCACTGGCGACCCAGAGCAACCCGGCCAGCAAGAAAACACCCTTCATTGCACCATCCCCCGCAACGTCACCCGCCCATCATCCCACCCTTTCCGCCGCCTTTGTTTCCGAATCTCTGGAGGGCTGGCAAAATACTAGCAGCGCCCCATGTTTGTGTAGCCAGGCACGTAGCTAGACGCTTCAAGGCGACACAACACATAACAAAATCAACGCATTGGAGCATGAATGAAAATAGCTACCTGGAACGTGAACTCATTGGCTGTGCGCTTGCCCCAAGTGCTGGATTGGCTGGCGGCTAACCCGGATGTGGGCATTTTGGGCTTGCAAGAAACCAAGTTGAGTGACGATAAATTTCCGGCGCAGGCATTTGCCGATGCGGGCTGGCAGGTGCAGTTTTTTGGGCAAAAAACCTATAACGGCGTGGCCTTGATCAGCCGCCAGCCCTTGCACGATGTGGTGCGCAACATTCCGGGCATGGATTGCGAAATGGCACGCGTGCTCAGCGCAACGGGCATAGCGCCAGACGGCCAGCAGCTGCGCGTAGTGTGCGCTTACATGCCCAACGGGCAAGCGCCCGGCAGCGACAAATTTGCTTACAAAATGCGCTGGTTGCAGGCGCTGCGGGCTTGGTTGCAACAAGAACTGCAAAAAACGCCCAGACTGCTGCTGATGGGCGATTTCAACATCACGTTTGATGATGACGATGTGTGGGACCCTGAAGGGCTACGCGAAACCATCCACTGCACCACTGAAGAACGCGAGCAACTGCAAGCCTTGGTGCAGCTGGGGCTGGCCGATAGCCTGCGCCTGTTTGACCCACCGCCCAAATCGTTTACCTGGTGGGACTATCGCGCCATGGCCTTCAGGCGCAACCGGGGCTTGCGCATCGACCATATTCTGGTGAGCAACGCCTTGCGCCCGCTGGTAACGGGCTGCCATATCGACACAGCCCCGCGCAAAAACGAGCGCCCCAGCGACCACACGCCTGTGGTGCTGACGTTGGGTGGGGCGGCTGGTGAGCACATCGGGTAAGCAGCACCAAATAAAGACGCCAAACATTATTTGTGTATTGGTCGGTGTGTGCCAATGCGTCTGCGTGCCAGCGTTGCCAGGTGTCAGATGGCTGAAGTCGGATAGCTGAATCGCCAGAGGCGTTTGCCCGTGTCGCTTGGTCTTAAGGTGTATCTGCCTTAATCAGCGCGGTCAGTGGAGCATGGGCATGGCTTTGTGGCTTGCCGCGCGCTGTTGCCGCGCGGTGCCGCCTGCATATGCCAAGCCCGGATCGGGCAAGCGCCGAGCGGGCAACAGCGCGGTGTGTGGGCTGACGTGCGGACTGCACGCCGTTGCGTTTGTTTATCTCAAGGCACGAAGCCGATTCAAGGCATTCAAGGCGTATCTTGCTCCGCAGGTACTGCGCCTGATGCAGCCGTGCTGCCAGAGGTGGTAGCCGTTGCGGCTGGCTGTTCTGCGGCTACGGGCGGGCGGAACAGGGCTGCGGCTGCGCGGTTTTTGGGCCGGATATTGGCGCTGATGCCTGCGCGCACAGGGCGGCGCGGCGCGGTTTTTTCCCAGGCGGGGGGCTGCTCGCGTTCAGGCGCTTCGTAGGGGCGGTCAAAAAACGGGTCGTGCAGTTTGGGCGCGTGCTGGTAGCGGTCGCCCCGGCTTTCGCGGCGATCCATGCGCAGGGGCGCATCGTCGTCGCGGGTGCGGCGGCTGCGATCGCTGCGCTCATGGCCGCGCGTGCGTTGCGCGGGCGCAAGGTTCAGCGTTTGCGGCTGGGTGGTTTGTTGCGTGAGTTTGGCGATTTCGGCCAGCAGGCGGGCGTCGTTGTCGCCAATCAGGCTGATGGCTAGGCCGTCAGCCCCTGCGCGGCCCGTGCGGCCAATGCGGTGCACGTAGTCTTCGGCGTTGAAGGGGAGGTCGAAGTTGAATACGGCGGGCACGTTTTTGATGTCCAGCCCGCGGGCGGCCACATCGGTGCAGACGAGAAATTCCACTTCGCCGGCTTTGAAGGCTTCTAGCGCCTTGAGGCGTTCGTCTTGCGATTTGTCGCCGTGCAGGGCGGCGGTTTTGTAGCCGTCGCGCTCCATGTTGCGCGCCAGCCGCGCACAGCCCAGCTTGCTGTTGTTGAAGATGAAGGCCTGGCGCACGTTTTGCTCGCGTATCAGCTGGTACAGCGCGGCGCGTTTGTCGTCGTCTGCCACGCGGATGAAGCGCTGCTCTACCGTGGATGCCGTGGTGTTGCTGCGCGCTACTTCGATTGTGACGGGGTTGTGCAGGTAGCTGGCGGCCAGGCGTTTGATTTCTGGCGAGAAGGTGGCGCTAAACAGCAGCGTGGTGCGCTGCTTGGGCAGGTAGGCCAGAATGCGCTCCAGATCGGGCAGAAAGCCGATGTCGAGCATGCGGTCGGCTTCGTCCAGCACCACGTATTCCACCTGGTTGAGGATGGCGCTTTTGGCTTCGATGTGATCCAGCAGGCGGCCCGGTGTGGCAATCAAAATTTCCACCCCGGCTTTGAGGGCGGCGATTTGCGGCTTCATGTCCATGCCGCCAAACACCACGGCGCTGCGCAGCTGGGTGTATTGGGCATATTGCTTGATTTGCTGCGCCACCTGATCGGCCAGCTCGCGCGTGGGTAGCAGCACCAGCGCCCGCACCGGGTGCCGCGCGGGCGAGGCGGAGATGTTTTCGTGCTTGAGCAGGCGTTGCAGCAGCGGCAGCGAAAAGGCGGCGGTTTTGCCGGTGCCGGTTTGCGCCGCGCCCATGACGTCTTGCCCGGCCAGCACCACGGGAATGGCCTGCGCCTGAATGGGTGTGGTGTGCGTATAGCCCATGCCTGCTATGGCGCGTTGCAAAGGTTCGGCCAGCGGCAGCTGTGTGTAGGGCAGTGGGGCAGGGGTGGGGTTGGTGGTATCAGTCATCAGGCAGAGGGGCGCACATGCATCCAGGCGCGCCCGGCAGAAAAATCAAAAGGGCTTACAGCGTTTGCGCGCTGAAGGTGTCGCAGGCTTGGATGGAGCCGGTTTTCAGCCCCGTGGTAAACCAGCGCACCCGCTGGGCGCTGGAGCCGTGGGTGAAGCTGTCGGGCACGACATAGCCTTGCGAGCGTTTTTGCAGCGCATCGTCGCCGATTTTGGCGGCGGTGTTCATGGCTTTTTCGATATCGCCTTGTTCCAGAATTTTGCGCTGCTCTTCGGCATGGTGCGCCCACACACCGGCAAAGCAGTCGGCTTGCAGCTCTACCCGCACTTGCAGGGCGTTTTGCTGGGTTTGGCTGATGCGTCCGCGCAGGGAGTTCACCTTGTCAAGAACGCCCATTTGCTGCTGCACATGGTGGCCTACCTCGTGCGCGATGACGTAGGCTTCGGCAAAGTCGCCGCCACCACCCAGTTCGGTACGCAGGGTGTCGAAAAATTGGGTGTCGAGGTATACCTTCTGATCCAGCGGGCAATAAAACGGCCCCATGGCAGATTGCCCCGTGCCGCATGCGGTGGGCGTGTAGCCGCTAAACAGCACCAGCTTGGGCTGTACGTAGTTGCCGCCAGCGTCGCGAAAGAGTTTGTCCCACACCATTTCGGTATCGCGCAGCACGGTGCTGACGAATTGCAGATTGCGGTCGTTTGCCGCAGATTGCGTGTTGGCTGGCGCGGTTTGCTGCTGGGTGGGCACTTGCATCGGGCTGTTGCCCAGCATGCCGATGATTTGTAGGGGATTGACGCCGAATATCAAGCCGGCCACCACGGCAATGAGCACAGTGCCCATGCCAATGCCGCGCCCGCCCAGCATGCCGCCGTGGCCGCCGGCACCGCGGCGATCTTCTACGTTGCTGGATTTTTCTCCACCTTCCCAGCGCATGGCGCTATCCTTTCGTGTTGCTTATTGATGGGGCAAATGTGTACTTCAATGCGCACTTAAGCAAGCATTATCCGCGATTGCCTCTGTTTGTGCGTGTTGGCGGGGCTTGCGGGCAAGCGGCGGGGCGCCCGGGGCGGGCGTAGGCGGCAGGGTTTTTCAGCCGCTTGATCTTTATGGCGTTTTGTTGCGGGGCTGGATGTTTTTCGGGCTTGCCGGGCGCGTAGCGCCGCGGCGTGCGGCCATCTCGTCGCCAATTTGCGCCTGCGTTTGTTCGGACATGGCGGCAAACCCGGCGGGGAAGGCGGTTTGTTCTTCCAGCTCGATATGCGCCCGGTACAGCGCAACAAAGTGCTCAATCAAGTCCGCATGCCCAGCCAGATCGGGCGTTTGCCCTTGCTGCACGGCCAGCAGCAGGGGGCGCAGCTGGCTCCAGGCGGCGGCCATGTCTTGATGCTGTTGCAGCAAGGTGCGCGCGCACTGCACCAGCTCGGCGTTGCCGCTGGCCAGCAGGCGGGGAAAGATGTGGCGCTCCTCATCTTCATGATGCAGGGGAGCGGCCAGGTCGAAATAGCGCAGGATGTTGCAGGCTGCATCTTGCGCCTGCTGGTCTGCGCCGTGGCTGCCCATGTGCTGCCACAGCTTGCGCAGCAGATCGCAGCGTGCGTGCACGCGGTCGTGGCAGGCATGCAACAGTGTTAGCGGCGCGTCGAAACTGGCTGCGTCAGACGAGGTCTGCGGGCCGCGGCGGAATGGGGAGGGGTCGGAGATGTGCATGCGGGCATTTTCGGGCCTGCGGCGCGTTTCCGTGTTGATGTCCTTACAACAACAGGGGCTGTTTGTGCGCAAAGTGGGCGGCTTGGCGGCGTTTTGCGCGGCATGGCGGGTCTTGAACATCTTAAAATCGCAAATTCTTTGGCGCAGGGCAGGTGTTGGCTGGCAATGTTTCGGTCGCTTCGCTTGCATGCGCATCTTTGTTTTTGCCCATGTCTGCTACACCGCCCCGTTTGCAACTGTCGCGTATCACCAAGGCCTACCCGGGCGTGGTGGCTAACGACGCGGTCGATCTGCTGGTTCAGCCCGGCGAAATCCACGCCGTGCTGGGCGAAAACGGCGCGGGCAAATCCACGTTGATGAAGATCATCTACGGTGCCACGCAGCCCGACAGCGGCACCATTGCCGTAGATGGCCGCGTGGTGCACATGGCCAACCCGCAACAGGCGCGCGCTTTGGGCATTGCCATGGTGTTCCAGCACTTTAATGTGTTCGAATCGCTCACCGTGGCGCAAAACGTATGGCTGGGGCTGCAAGCGCAGCATACGCTGGCCGAGGTTACGCAGATGGTGGCCGAAAAAGCCGCCGCTTACAACCTGCCGATTGACCCGCAACGCCTGGTGCACACCCTGAGCGTGGGCGAGATGCAGCGCGTGGAAATCATCCGCGCCTTGCTCACCAACCCGCGCCTGCTGATTCTGGACGAGCCGACATCGGTGCTCACGCCGCAGGCGGTAGAGGGCCTGTTTGCCGTGCTGCGCCAGCTGGCATCCGAAGGGTGCAGCATTTTGTACATCAGCCACAAACTGCACGAAATTCGCGCGCTGTGCCACCAGTGCACCGTGCTGCGGGCAGGGCGCGTAACGGGCGATTGCAACCCGCGCCACGAAAGCAACGCTTCGCTTAGCCGCATGATGATCGGGGCCGAGCCGCCCGCCTTGCCGCCGCGCGCGCAACAGGCGGGCGATGTGGTGTTGAACGTGTGCAAGCTGTCGCTGCCGGCGCAAGACCACTTTGGCGTGGATTTGCGCGACATTCACCTGCAAGTGCGCGCGGGCGAAATCGTGGGTCTGGCAGGTGTATCGGGCAACGGCCAAAGCGAGTTGTTGCAGGCCTTGTCTGGCGAAGACCGGCGGGCGGCCGCAAGCGCCATCACACTGCAAGGCCAAGCCATTGGCCGCTGGGGACCGGCCAAGCGGCGCGGCGCGGGCCTGCATTTCGTGCCCGAGGAACGTTTGGGCCGCGGTGCCGTGCCGGCACTGGGGCTGATGCACAACATGCTGCTGACGCGCACCGAATCCGTGCGCCGCAGCGGCTGGATTGATATGGCGGCCTTGCGTGCGCAGGCGCAGCAGGTGATAGAGCGCTTTGGCGTCAAGGCCCGCGGGGTGGATGCCGTGGCGCAGTCACTGTCGGGCGGCAACTTGCAAAAATTCATTGTGGGCCGCGAAATCGGCGCGCAGCCCAAGCTGCTGATTCTGGCGCAACCGACTTGGGGGGTGGATGTAGGCGCAGCCGCACAAATCCACCACGAAATTCTGGCCTTGCGCGATGCAGGCTGCGCCATTTTGGTCGTCAGCGAGGAACTGGACGAACTGCTGGCGCTTAGCGACCGCCTGGTGGTGATGGAAAACGGTCGCCTGTCGCCCGCCTTGCCGGTGGCCGAAGCAACGGTTGAGCGCATTGGCCTATGGATGAGCGGCCTGTGGGAAGATGAAGCCGCAGCAGGCGTGGCCGACGCACTGCCCGAAGCGGGGCAGGCCGAGAAAGGATGTCTGACATGAGACGCTGGCAATGGTCGCAACGGCAGCAGCCTTCGGGCTTTTGGCGGCTGGCCTCGCCCGTGCTGGCGCTGGCTTTGACCGTGGTGCTGGCGTCTTTGCTGTTTGCCTTGCTGGGCAAAAACCCGGTGCAGGGCCTGCAAGTCTTTTTTTGGGAGCCGATCAAAAACGGCTACGCCTGGAGCGAACTGCTGCTCAAGGCGACCCCGCTGCTGCTAATCGGCCTGGGCTTGTCGCTGTGCTTTCGCTCCAATGTGTGGAATATCGGCGCCGAGGGGCAATTCATCATGGGCGCTGTGGCAGCCGGCGCCGTGGCCCTGCTGGCGCAAGAAGATAGCAGCCGCTGGATGGTGCTGCCCGTGCTGCTGGCAGGCATGGCGGGCGGCATGGCCTGGGGGGCGGTGGTGGCTTGGCTGCGCGACCGCTTCCATGCCAACGAAATTCTGGTCAGCCTGATGCTGGTGTATGTGGCCGAGCAGTTTCTGGGCTATATGGTGAGCGGGCCGCTCAAAGACCCCGGCGGCTACGGCTTTCCGCAAAGCAAAATGTTTGAGGCTGCCACAGCCGTGCCCAAGCTGATGGCCGGCTCGCGCGTGCATATCGGGCTGGCGCTGGCGCTGCTGGGCGCGGTGTGGATGTGGCTGTTCATGTTCCGCACCCGTGGCGGCTTTGCGCAACAGGTAGGCGGCATGGCGCCTGCGGCTGCGCGGTATGCGGGCTTTTCGTCCCGCCGGGCGCTGTGGTTGGCGCTGCTGGTATCGGGCGGCGCGGCGGGCTTGGCGGGCGCGCTCGAAGTGGCGGGCCCCATCGGGCAGCTGACCTTGAGCCTGCCTGCGGGCTATGGCTTTGCCGCCATCATCGTGGCCTTTGTCGGGCGGCTGCACCCGGTTGGCGTGGTGTTTTCGTCGATTTTGATGAGCATGCTGTACATCGGGGGGGAGCTGGCGCAATCCCGCCTGGGCTTGCCCAAGTCGATCAGTCTGGTGTTTCAGGGGCTGCTGCTGTTTATGCTGCTGGCCAGCGACACGCTGATTCATTCGCATTGGCGGCGGCGCATCGTGGTGCGCCCGACGGCAGACCAGGCCAAAGCCGCACACGCGCAGGAGGCCGCATGAACGAAATGGCTTTGTTGCTGGCCTCGGTTTTTAGCGCGGGCACGGTGCTGGCGCTGGCGGGCTTGGGGCTGTTGATCAATGAAAAGGCAGGGGTCATCAACCTGGGCGCTGAAGGCATGATGCTGTGCGCGGCGCTGGCAGGCTATGCCACGTGCGTGCATACCGGCAACCAGTGGCTGGGCTTTGCCGCAGGCATGGGCGTGGGCGCTGTGCTGGCGGGCGCGTTGGGCGTTTTGGTGATCTGGCTCAATACCAACCAGTCGGCCACGGGGCTGGCGCTGTCTTTGTTCGGCGCGGGCTTGTCGGCTTTTGTGGGCGTGCCGTATACGCAGCAGGCGCTGGCCGTGCGCAATCAATTCGCCATACCGGTGTTGAGCGATCTGCCCCTGGTGGGCAAGGCCCTGTTTGCGCAGCACCCGATGGTGTACCTCAGCGTGGCGGTGGCCGTGTTTCTGGTCTGGTTCTTTTACCGCAGCCGTGCGGGGTTGGTGCTGCGCAGCGTAGGCGAGGCGCCCGCTTCGGCGCATGCGCTGGGCTATCCGGTGCGGCGCATCCGTTTGGCATCAGTTGTGGTGGGCGGGGCGCTGTGCGGTCTGGCCGGGGCGTATCTGTCGCTGGTGTATACCCCGCAGTGGGTGGAGGGCATGGTGGCCGGCAAGGGCTGGATTGCCCTGGCGCTGACGACTTTTGCCACTTGGCGGCCTTTGCGTATTTTGCTGGGCGCCTGGCTGTTTGGCGGCGTGACCATGCTGCAATTCTGGCTGCAAAGCCGGGGGGTGGATGTGCCCAGCCAGCTGCTGACCATGCTGCCGTACCTGACGATTGTGGTGGTGCTGATGCTGATTTCGCGCAATCCGGTCTGGATTCGCGTGAACCGCCCGGCCGCCTTGGGCTTGCCGTTCTACCCGGGTTGAGTGTTGTCGTACCGTTTTGTTGTAATCGTTTGTTGTTTGAGTTTGTTCTTTACTTCAAGGAAACTGTCATGAACCCTTCCAAAACTCCCGATTTGCGCAAGCGCCACTGGTTGCGCGCAGCCAGCGGCACGCTGGCGGCTTTGGTACTGGCGGCTTGCTCGCCCAGCACGCCATCGGCCGATAAGGCCAGTGCGGCCAGCGCTGCGGCCGAGCCTGCTTCTGCGGCATCTGCCGCTGCCACAAGCGCCAGCGGCCCGCTGAAAGTGGCCTTTATTTATGTTGGGCCAGTGGGCGACGGCGGCTGGACGTTTGCGCACGACACCGGGCGCAAAGCCATCGAAGCCGAATTTGGCGACAAGGTGCAAACCAGCATCGTCGAGAGCGTGCCCGAAGGCCCCGATGCCGAGCGCGTGGCGCGTGACCTGGCCAGCCAGGGCAACCACCTGGTGTTTGGCACCAGCTTCGGCTTTATGGAGCCTATGCTCAAGGCAGCCAAAGACTTTCCGGACGTGAAGTTCGAACACGCCACCGGCTACAAAACAGCGGCCAACTTCGCGGCCTACGACAGCCGCACGTACGAAGGCGCTTACATGGCGGGCGTGCTGGCCGGCAAAATGACCAAGAGCAACACGCTGGGCGTGGTGGCTTCCGTGCCTATCCCCGAAGTGCTGCGCAACATCAACAGCTTTACGCTGGGCGCGCAAAGCACCAACCCCAACATCAAGACCAAGGTCGTGTGGATCAACAGCTGGTTCGATCCTTCCAAAGAGGCTGAAGCCACTACCGCCCTGATCAACGGCGGCGCAGACGTGCTGTTCCAAAACACCGATTCTTCCGCCGTGCTGCAAACCGCCGAAAAAATGGGCAAGCGCGGCTTCGGCTGGGATTCCGACATGACCCAATACGGCCCCAAAGCGCATATCGCTTCGGCCACCATCAACTGGGGGCCGTACTACGTGAAAACCGTGCGTGACGTGCTGGATGGCAAATGGCAACCCAGCCAGCAGGCTTGGTGGGGCGTGAAAGAAGGCGCGATTGATCTGGTTAGCATCGCCGAAGACGTGCCGCAAGACGCCAAAGACAAACTCGCAGAAGTGAAGCAGGGCCTCAAAGACGGCACCTTTGCCATTTGGAAAGGCCCCATTGCCGACCAAAGCGGCAAAGAAGTGCTGGCTGCCGGCCAGGTGGCCGATGACAAATTCCTGCACGGCATCAACTTCTACGTCAAAGGCGTAGAAGGCACCGTGCCTGGCGCCAAGTAAATCACGCCAACCGCTTGCACAGGCCTTGCCGTTTGCGCGCGCAGGGCTTGTGCAGGGCAGTGGGGGTATCATGCTTGACATGGCTACTCCGCATATGCCACCCGCAAAGGCCAGCCGTTTACGCTGGCCTTGTCCATTGTTTGGCGGCTGCGGCAGGCGCTTGCCAGGCAGCCCGCGCAGATACCGCAAATAGCGCAGATACATATTGGGTCTTGATCGCCAAAAGAGCGCAAGACGTTGATTGAAGCATTTTTTGAATCCGGCATGAATCACACACACCGCTACATCCTCACCCTTTCCTGCCCCGACCGCCAGGGGCTGGTGCACGCCGTCTCGGGCTTTGTGCTGGAGCACGGTGGCAATATGGAAGAAATTGCCCAGTTCAGCGATTTGGAATCGGGCCTGTTTTTCATGCGCATCGACTTCACCACGCAGCAGGGCGATCTGGACGCCCTGCGGCAGCAGCTGGACGCCTTTGCCCAGCCCTACCAGATGCAGGCCTGCCTGCACAGCGCCCATGTGCCGGTGCCCACCATCATCATGGTCAGCAAAGAGGGGCATTGCCTCAACGACTTGCTGTTCCGCTGGAAAAGCGGGCTGCTTGCCATTGATGTGCGCGCCGTCATCAGCAACCACCGCGACTTTTACCAGCTGGCAGCCAGCTACAACGTGCCTTTCCATCACATACCGGCCACGCGCGACAACCGCGAACAGGCCGAAGCGCGCATCATGGAAGTCATCCGCTGCGAAGGCGCAGAGCTGGTGGTGCTGGCGCGCTATATGCAGATTTTGAGCGATGCCATGTGCCAGACCATGTCCGGGCGCATCATCAACATTCACCACAGCTTTCTGCCCAGCTTCAAAGGCGCGCGGCCGTATTACCAGGCGCACGAGCGCGGCGTCAAACTCATCGGCGCCACGGCGCATTACGTCACATCCGATCTGGACGAAGGCCCCATCATCGAGCAGGATGTTGCCCGCGTGAACCACAACCACTCGGTCGAGCGGCTCACCGCCATTGGCCGCGATACCGAAAGCCAGGTGCTGGCGCGCGCCGTGAAATGGCACAGCGAGCACCGCGTGCTGCTCAACGGCAGCCGCACCGTGGTGTTTGAATAAACAGCCCGCGGCGTTGCCTGGCGCTTTGCCCTGATCTTGCCCTGACGACAGAACCATGCGCATACCGTTTACCAAAATGCAAGGGGCTGGCAACGACTTTGTCGTGCTGGACGAAACCCGCGCCCCGCTGGGGCTGCGGGCCGAGCATTACCGCTTTTTGGCCAACCGCCACTTTGGCGTGGGAGCCGACCAGATTCTGACCGTAGGCCCTGCGCCCGCGCCCGATGTGGACTTTGCCTACCGCATCCACAACGCCGATGGCGGCGAGGTGGAACACTGCGGCAACGGCGCGCGCTGCTTTGTGCGCTTTGTGCGCGAGCAAGGGCTGACGGACAAGCGCTCCATCCGCGTGCAGGTGCAGCGCGGCATCATCACCCTGCACGAGCGGCCGGACGGGCTGGTCACCGTCGATATGGGCGCGCCCGTATTCGAACCTGCCGCCTTGCCCTTTGTGCCGCACAACCTGGCGCAACGTCAGCAAGGCGCTGCGCCGCTGTGGTCTGCCCCCCTTGCCGGGCTAGGCGGGCAATGCGGGCCGCACGGGCAGGGGGCGCAAGGTGCGGCCATGCCGCAGCATGTGGAATTTGCCGTAGCCTCCATGGGCAACCCGCACGCCGTTGTGCTGGTGGACGATACGGCCACAGCGCCGGTACAAACGCTGGGCATGGCATTGCAGGCGCTGCCGGCTTTTCCGGCCAGCGTGAACGTGGGCTTCATGCAAGTGTTGAATCGCTGGCACATTCGCTTGCGCGTGTACGAACGCGGCGCGGGCGAAACCCTGGCCTGCGGCACAGGCGCTTGCGCCGCAGTGGTCTGCGGCATCCGCATGGGCTTGCTGGATAGCGCCGTGCAAGTCGATGCGCGTGGCGGCACTTTGCAAATCGAGTGGAAGGGCGATAATGCCCCCGTATGCTTGAGCGGCCCGGCCGTAACCGTTTTTCGCGGGGAGATCGAACTGCCCGACCCCCTGCCCGTTGTACCCGAGTGAGTGCGGGAAATTTTCCAGGAGTACCAACCATGAACGTAGACGACATTGCACCCCTGACCGAGCGTGACATTGCCGAATATCTGATTCAGAACCCCGGATTTTTCCAGCGCAACCCCGAGCTGCTGACCGAATTGCAACTGGGTAGCGCCCACGGGCAGCGCGTAGTCAGCCTGCACGAGCGCCAGGCTGAAATGCTGCGCGAAAAAATCAAGGTGCTCGAAAACCGCCTGGTGGACATGATCCGCCACGGCAGCGAAAACGGCGTCACCACCAACCGCCTGCTGCATTGGGTAAACGGCCTGTTTCTGGAGCATGACCCCGCCGCCTTGCCGCAAAAAATCTGCAACGACATTCGCGAGCAATTCGTGGTGCCGCAAGTCGCCATCCGCGTATGGGGCGTGGCTGCGCCATATGCCCACGAGGCGTTTGCGCAAGGCGTCAGCAACGACACCAAAAGCTTTGCCTCCTCGCTATCCACCCCGTACTGCGGCATGCACGTCAGCGTAGAAGCCGTGCGCTGGCTGCAAGAGCCGATGCTGGCGGCATCGCTGGCGCTGATTCCGCTGCGGGCGGCCAACCAGCCGGACGCTCAAGCCTTTGGCCTGCTGGTGCTGGCCTCGCCCGACGCCAGCCGCTACCAGGACGATATGGCAACCGATTACCTGGAACACATCGGCAAAATGGCCAGCGCGGCCTTGTCGCGCCTGCTGGTAGCGCCTGCTGCTGCCCCTGTTGCCGCGCCTGCAACAGATGCAGGCGGGGCGGCATCCACAGTGGCCGAGTAAAACCGCACGCAGCCTGCGCCGTGCCAGCCAACTTGCCTTCTGATCCGCCTGCTCCTGCTGCATCTGCATGGGCAGATGATTTGGCCGCGCAGGCAAAAACAGAAACGAATGCCGTGCCAGACGCCGCCTGGATACAAGCTTACCTGGCGCATGTGCAGCACGAAAAGTGGCTGGCCGCCCGCACCGTGGCTTTGTACACGGCTGATTTGCAGCGCCTGCAAGCGTTCGCCCGGCAAGAGGGCATTACCCTGGGGCAAGTGCAGGCCGCCCACATGCGCCGCTGGATTGCCGCCATGCACAGCCAGGGTCGCAGTGCGCGCGGCATTGCGCTCATCCTGTCGGGCTGGCGCGGCTTTTACCATTGGCTGGTGCAAACGCGGCAGCTCCAGCATCACCCGCTGGATGGCGTGCGCGCGCCCAAGGCTGCCAAGCCTTTGCCCAAGGCGCTGCCGGTAGATGCGGCTGTGCAGTTGGCTAATTTTCGGCAAACTGCATCGCCTGTGGCCGCACGCAAGCAGGCGCGTGCAGACGATGCCGACTGGCGCGAAACGCGCGACCAATTGATAGTGGAGCTGCTGTACGGCAGCGGCCTGCGCGTGGGCGAATTGGTGGGGCTGGACGCCCAGGCCGGCCCGCAGGCCAAAGGCTGGCTGGATTTGGACGATGCCCAGGCCCACGTGCTGGGCAAAGGCAGCAAGCGCCGCAGCGTGCCGCTAAGCCGCATGGCGATTGAGAAAGCGCGGCAGTGGCTGGCCCTGCGCGCGGCTCTGCCTGTGGCGGCCAACACGCCGGCTTTGCTGATTGGGCGCAACGGCACGCGGCTGACCGCGCAAGCCATTTGGCAGCAATTGCGCAAACGCGGCCAGCAGGCCGGTTTGGCCGTGCCGGTGCACCCGCACATGCTGCGCCATTCGTTTGCCAGCCACTTGCTGCAAAGCAGCGGTGATTTACGCGCTGTGCAAGAGCTGCTGGGCCACGCCAATATCAGCACCACGCAAATTTATACACGGCTGGATTTTCAGCACCTGGCGCAGGTGTACGACGCTACGCACCCACGGGCGCACCGCAAGCCCGAAGACGCGCCGCCAGCCCATGTCAGCCGGCCGGAGCAGGCCAGCGGTACAGACGGCGCAGACGACGAGCCGCAAGCCGCCGCAGATGGCGCGTGAAGCAGACGGAGCATGCAGCAGTGCGTGGAGAGCCAGAGAGTAGCCGTGGCGGGCGCACGGGCTGCGCTGTGTAGCAGGCGCAGGGACGACGGACAGGCCGAACGCCGTGCATGTTGCGTGCCGGTTTATGCGCCCGTGCGGCGTAGCTGCCGCGAATGCTGATGCACGGCCTGCACCAGCGCCGCCACGTTGTCGGGCGGGGTGTGCTGGTGAATGCCATGCCCTAGGTTGAAGATGTGCTGGCAAGCGCGTTGGCAGGTATGTGCATCAGTGCTTGCTGGCGTGCCAAAAGCGTGCAGCGTGCGTTGCACTTCGCGGTCGATCACTTCGGGCGTGGTGCGCAGCACGGCGGGGTCGAGATTGCCTTGCAGGGATTGGGCGGGGCGGCCATCGTTGGCCGCCAACGTGGCGCGTGCGGCGGCAAGGTTCACGGTCCAGTCCACGCCCAGCACGTTGCAGTCCAGCATGCGCATGGCGGGCAGCCATTGCCCGCCGCCTTTGGTAAACACGATGCGGGGCACGGCTACGCCGTCTGCATCGGTGCGGCGCAACTGTTGCAGCACGCGCGCGGTGTAGGCCAGGCTGAAGGCTTGAAAAGCGCCATCGGCCAGCACGCCGCCCCAGCTGTCAAACAGCATGACGGCTTGTGCGCCCGCTTCGATTTGCGCGTTGAGGTAAGCGGCCACACTGTCGGCATTAACGGCCAGCAGGCGGTGCAGCAGATCGGGGCGGGTGTAGAGCAAGGTTTTGATGATGGCGTAGTCGCTGCTGGCGCCGCCTTCTACCATGTAGCAGGCCAGCGTCCAGGGGCTGCCGGCAAAGCCGATCAGGGGCACGCGCCCGTTTAAAGCCTGGCGGGCGCAACGCACGGCATCAAACACATAACGCAGCCGCTGCATGTCGGGCACGGCCAGGCGGGCCACATCGGCTTCGTGCCGAACGGGGTGGGCGAAGTGCGGGCCTTCGCTCTGCCGGAACGACAGGCCCAGCCCCATGGCATCGGGCACGGTGAGGATATCGCTAAACACAATGGCCGCATCCAGCGGGTAGCGGTGCAGGGGTTGCACGGTTGCTTCTGCCGCCAGCTGCGGGTGGGTGGCCAGCGCCATGAAGCTGCCCGCCTGCGCGCGCAGGGCGCGGTATTCCGGCAGGTAGCGCCCGGCCTGCCGCATGAGCCACACTGGTGTGTAATCCGTTGGCAGACCCCAGCAGGCGCGCAAGAAAGTGTTGTTTTGCAAGGCGGGCAGAGCAGGCGGCAGAACGGCCTCATGGGGCAGGGCAGCCTGGCCTGCGCTGTGCCCGGCGGGGGGTAAGTGCTTGCTCATCGTTTGAATTGCGCCAGCAGTTTGAAGCCGCCCAGCCACAGCGTGCCAAAGTAAATCACGCCTGCGCCCGCACTCACCAACACGAATTGCACCAGCCTCTGCATGCGGCTGGCCGTGACCCATGGCAGGCTTTCATCCGCCCACATGAAAAAAGCCATAAGCAGCAATGTGGCCGCCACCAGTTGCAGGGCGAAAAGCCCCCAGCCTTTTTCGGGCCGGTACACGCCCCGGCGCAGCAGCAAAAACAGCAGCATGCCTGCATTGCCCAGCGATGCCAGCCCGATAGAAAGCGACAGCCCGCCCGCAGCCAGGCGCGGCACGAAGATCAGGTTCATGATTTGCGTGGCCACCAGCACGCCTATGGCGATTTTGACGGGGGTTTTGATGTCTTGCCGGGCGTAGTAGGCGGGCGCGAGAATCTTGATGGCGATCAACCCGATTAGGCCCACGCCGTAGCCCATGAGGGCGGCGGCGGTTTGCTCCACATCATGCGCCTGAAACGCGCCGCTTTGGTACAGCACGCTGACCAAGGGCCGCGCAAACGTCAGCAAGGCCGCCGCGCATGGCAGCGACATGAGCGCAACAGAACGCAGCGCCCAATCCAGCATGGACGAATAGCCCTTGTGGTCGTCCGCGGCTTGTGCGGCGGCCAGTTGCGGCATCAGCACCGTGCCCAGCGCCACGCCCAGCAGCGCGGTGGGAAATTCCATCAACCGGTCAGCATAGCTGAGCCAGCTGACGCTGCCGGCTGCCAGGTGCGAGGCGATTTGCGTATTGATCAGCAGCGAGATTTGCGCCACGCTCACGCCCAAAATGGCCGGCAGCATGAGCGAACCAATGCGGCGCGTGTGCGGGTCTTGCAGCGCCTGGCGCACGGCCTGCCGGCTGACGCCTATGCGCGGCAGCATATGCAAGCGGCGCAGGGCCAGCAGTTGGGCGCCCAGTTGCAACACGCCGCCTGCCATCACGCCCACGCACAGCGCATACACGGGCTGCACGCCCCAGCGGGCAAACAGCGGCGCGCCCAGCCAGGCGGCGGCAATCATCGTCACGTTCAAAAACACGGGCGAAACGGCAGGCACCGCATAGCGCTTCCAGGTGTTGAGCACGCCTGCGGCCAGCGCGGTTAGCGACATGAAGCCGATGTAGGGAAAAATCCAGCGCGTCATCACCACCGCGGCACGGTAGCCGTCGGCATAGCGGCGCAGGCCGCTGGCCATGGCCCACACCAGCAGCGGCGCGCCCAGCACGCCGGCTATGCAAAACAGCACCAGCACCCAAAACAGCACGGTTGCCACGTGGTTGAGCATGTGGCGTGTGGCATCGTCGCCTTCTTGCTCGCGCGTGGCCGCCAGCACCGGCACAAAAGCCTGGCTGAAAGCGCCTTCGGCAAACAGGCGGCGAAACAAATTGGGAATGCGAAACGCCACATTGAAGGCGTCGGTAAACGTACTGGCGCCAAACACGGACGCCATCAGCAGCTCGCGCACCAGCCCCAGCACCCGCGAGGCCAGGGTCAGCAAAGAAACAATCGAAGCCGATTTGAACAGGCTCACACGCACTCCGCACAAACAATCAGTCAAAACGAGTCAGGACTTGCTCACGCTGTTTTTGGCGGTGCGAGCAGACCCTCGAAAGAAAGCCGCCCATCCCCGCGCGCGCCGCTGCCCAAGCCTGGCGTTTGCGCAAGGCGCGCAATGGCGAATGGCGGTTGGGGGGCATATTTCCTTCGGGGGGCGATCAAAAAGGCCATCACCGGCGTTGCCCGCTTTGCCAAGAAGTAAGCACCTTGGCTGCGGTTGGCGCCTTGGCGAATGGCCTTTTGATCGCAACGCATCCTTTCAACACGGCGTGAACAAGCCCTAGTGTAGCCCCGCAGGCCAAACGCCAGGCGGCTGCCCGCGTAAAAAAGCGCAAGCCCGGCATTTGCCCCGACAATGCAGGCATGACACACCCCACACCCCACGCCTTGCCCCCCCATTGCTATAGGCCCGAACACGCGCTGGCCGCCACCATTCGCCAAGCCGTGCTGGATGCGGGCGGCTGGCTGCCGTTTGACCGCTTCATGCACCTGGCGCTGTACGCGCCCAACCTGGGCTACTACGCTGGCCTGCGCAGCCCACTGGGCTGTTGGCCGGGCGATGGCAGCGACTTTGTGACTGCGCCCGAGCTAAGCCCCCTGTTTGGCCAAGCCCTGGCCGTGCAGGTGCAAGACGCCCTGCGCCACACCGGCACCGATGCCGTGTGGGAGTTTGGTGCAGGCAGCGGCGCGCTGGCCGAACAATTGCTGGATGCGCTCGCCGCGCCCGCGGCAGGGCAGCCGCTGCGGCAATACACCATTGTGGAAGTCTCGGCCAGCCTGCGCCAACGCCAGCAACAGCGGCTGGCCCGCTTCGGTGCGCTGGTGCGTTGGGCCGATGCCTTGCCGCCTGCCCTGCAAGGCGTCATCATCGGCAACGAAGTGCTGGACGCCATGCCTGTGCAGCTGCTGCACCGCCGGGCGGGCGTTTGGCACGAGCGCGGCGTGGCCGTGCAAGACGATGTGGCAGGCGGCGGCAGCTTCGGCTTTGTGTGGCAAGACCGTGCGACCGCATTGCGCCCGCCCATCGACATTGCTGGCGATCACGACTACCTCACTGAAATCCAGCCGCAGGCGCAAGCCTTTATCCGCACCGTGGCCGGGCGCTTGCAAAGCGGCGCCGCCTTTTTTATCGACTATGGCTTTGGCGAGCGCGAGTACTACCACCCCCAGCGCCATATGGGCACCCTCATGTG
>CAYUAF010000008.1:17471-33617 GCA_964442555.1 uncultured Allobrachymonas sp. | reverse complement strand
CCACTACGATGGATTCTCGCTGTCAAATTCCACACGAAACGACGAGGAACCCTTTAAAACCGCATGAAAGGCTGTCGGACTGGAATTGCCCCAGCTTCCTCGTCACCGCTCAAATGGTGTTCAGCAGGATGAAAGGCAAGTGAATTTCCCGATCTTTCCAAGCCGCCTTGGGGCGGCTTGCGCAATTGGAAGGGAAAACTTGAAGGGGAAACCTACCTTCGCGCCCCACAACGAGCGGCAACAACAAGGCCAAAGCCTTTGCCCCGCCCTGCCCCGCCTTACCCCAATCTGGCCCGCATGGCGCGGGCGCTTCAAGCCTGCGGCTGGTCGTTGCCTTGTCCGCTGGCGCTGGCCCGCCAACGCCGCAGGGTCAGCGCGTTAAGTACCACGCTCACACTGCTGAATGCCATGGCCGCGCCTGCCACCACGGGGCTGAGTAGCCCCAAGGCCGCCAGCGGTATGCCCAGCGTGTTGTACACAAACGCCCAGAACAGCCCTTGCCGGATTTTGCTGTAGGTGCGGCGCGATACGTCCAGCGCATCGGCCACCAGTCGCGGGTCGCCCCGCATCAGCGTGATGCCTGCGGCTTCCATGGCGACATCGGTGCCGGTTGAAACGGCCAGCCCCACATCGGCCGCAACCAGGCTGGGGGCATCATTCAGGCCGTCGCCCACCATGGCCAGCACTTCGCCGCGCTGGCGCAGCTCGCCAATGATGCGGGCTTTGTCATCGGGCAAAAGCTGGGCGTGGACTTCGTCGATACCCAGCTCGCGCGCCACGGCCTGGGCGCTGCCCGCGTTGTCGCCCGTGAGCATGACGGTTTTGATGCCCAAGGCATGCAGGTTTTGCACCGCCTGGTAAGAGGCCGGCTTGATGGTGTCGCCAAAGGCCAGCAGGCCCAGCACCTGCACGCCCTGCTGGCTCTGCGTTTCTCCCTGCATTTCTCTCTGTGCTTGCCCCTGTACTTGCCCTTGTGTGGCATCTGCCGCTGCGGCCGCATCGGGTTGCCGCATCAACCAGGAGATGCTGTAGCCCTGCGCCTGCAAGGCATCGGCCCGCGCCTGCAGAGCGCCCGCCTGTGCGCCGCTTTCTTGCAGCAGACGGCTACTGCCCAGCACGAGATGGCTGCCTGCCACCATGCCCTGCACGCCGCGCCCAGGCAGGGCCTTGGCGTTGTGCGCCTGCGGCACGGGCAGGCCCAGTTCTTGCACCTTGTGCATGACGGCGCGCGCCAGCGGATGCTCGCTGTGTTGCTGTAAGGCGGCGGCCTGTTGCAGCACGCTGGGGGCCTGCACGCCGGCAGCCGCTTCGTATGCGACCAGGGCGGGCTTGCCTTCGGTCAGGGTGCCGGTTTTGTCAAACGCTACGGCGGTTACGGCGTGGGCAATTTCCAGCGCCTGCGCATCTTTGATCAGAATGCCGTGGCGCGCCGCCACCCCCGTGCCGGCCATGATGGCCGTGGGCGTTGCCAGCCCCAAGGCGCACGGGCAGGCAATGACCAGCACGGCCACCGCATGAATCAGCGCCTGTTCTGCGTTGCCGCTGTACAGCCACCAGCCCGCCAGCGTTACGCCCGCCACGACCAGCACCACTGGCACAAACACGCTGCTGACCTGATCTACCACCCGCTGAATCGGCGCTTTGGCCGCCTGGGCGGATTCAACCATGCGGATGATGCGCGCCAGCGTGGTTTCTGCGCCTATGGCCGTGGTGCGCACGCGCAGCACGCCTTCGCCATTGACCGATCCGCCCGTTACGCGCTCGCCCACGCCCCGCGCCACGGGCAGGCTCTCGCCGGTGATGAGCGATTCGTCCACATGGCTTTGGCCTGCTTCCACCACGCCATCTACCGCCACGCGCTCGCCGGGGCGCACCAGCACGATGTCGCCTATTGCCAGTTGCTCCACCGGCGTGTGGATTTCTTGCCCGTTTGCCAGCACGCAGGCGCTGACCGGCCGCAAGGCGTTGAGCGCCCGTATGGCGTCCAGCGTTTGGCGCTTGGCGCGCGCCTCCAGCCACTTGCCCAGCAGCACCAGGGTAATCACAGCAGCCGAAGCCTCGAAATACAGATGCGGCTGCGCCCCGTGCCCGCCTGCTGCGGACTGCCGCCACAGCAAATACACCGACAAGCCGTAGGCCGACGAAGTGCCCAAGGCCACCAGCACATCCATATTGCCGCTACGCGCCTTGATGGCGCCCCAGGCCGCCCGGTAAAAGCGCCAACCCAGCACAAACTGCACGGGCGTTGCCAGCAGCAGCTGCACCCAGCCGGGGGGCATCCAGTGGATGCCGAAGGGCATCAAGAACATGGGCAGCACCAGCGGCGCGGTAAGCATGCCGCCCACGGCCAGCGGCCACCATTGCGGCCAAGGTTGCCGGGGCTGCTCGCCCGCTTCGGACTGTGGCACGGGGCCTGCGCGGTAGCCGGCTGCCTGCACGGCGGCCGCCGCTGTCGCGAAAGAAACGCCTTGCAGCACCTGCACCGTGGCTTTTTCGCTGGCCAGGTTCACGCTGGCATCCAACACGCCGGGCACTTGGCGCAGAGCTTTTTCCACCCGGCCTACGCAGGCGGCGCAGCTCATGTCGTGTATTTGCAGCTCCAGCGTGGCGGTGCGCACACCGTAGCCCGCGGCCTGCACGGCGGCTTGCAACTGCTGCGCCGTGACGGCCTCGCTGGCTTCTACCCGCACCTGCTCGCTTGCCAGATTGACACTGGCCGTCTGCACGCCCGCCACGGCGAGCAAGGCTTTTTCTACGCGGCGCACGCAGGCAGCGCACGTAATGCCTTCAACAGACAGCTGGAAAGACCGGGCGGAAGGAGAATGAGCGTTGGGCATGGCTGGCAAAGGCAAAAAGAACGAAATCGAAAACGAAAGCGGAAACCGCACCGGGCGCGACTTATCCAATCAATATAGGGATATGGGCCACTGCTGGCGGCATACGACGGCATATATCTGGCATGCAACATGCGCTGCGGCAACACCCCGACACATGCCGCAACGCCCGCCGCACGGGCGCTAGCCGCCACGGCCTGCCCAGGATGGTAGGCAGTTTCGCAACGATATGGCCTGATTTTACTGATTGACCGAATTACCCTATTGCCTGTAACGGTGCAGGCCGGGCAGATGGGCAGATACCCCCAGCAAGACGCCCTGCCAGCCACATCGCCGCCATGGCGTTTTGCTCGGCACAGCAGGCGCGGGCTGCATCGGGCATGCACCGGGCCGCATGCACAGCAGCGGCCATGCATGGGCTGCCACCGCAGAAATTGCCGCAAATCGCCAATGCAATAATATCGGGCGTCTGTTTACACGGGCCGCACCGGTGCTTGCCAGGAAATTGGCAGCGCCCGCGCGGTGTCTGCATGGTACCATCCGATACCGCTTCTGCGGCTTGGCACCAGCCACGCGGCATGGAGCCACGCAATCGCCCCGCCCGGCTGTAAACGGTTTTGCGACCCTTTCCCTACTGTCTATTGCATGACCAAGGGCGGCTGCTTAGCAGCCGTCCTCTTTAACCCATGACGCCACACGCTTCTGGAAAAAATATTGCTCCCATGCCGCTGGTCGAGCGCTTTTTGTGGACCCTAATTCCGCTGTGCGGGCTGACGCTGCTGCTCGGCGCGCTGCAGGCCACGCCCCTGCCGTGGACATTCAGCGCACCCTGGATTCCTGCACTCAACCTGTCTCTGGACTTTCGCATCGACGGCCTCTCGGCCCTGATGCTGCTCATGATTCTGGGCATTGGCAGCGCCGTGTTCATCTACGCGGGCGGCTACCTCAGCGGGCATCCGCAGCAGCGGCGCGCCTATCTGCTGCTGAGCCTGTTTGCCACGGCGATGGTGGGCTGCGTCAGCGCCGACAATTTGCTGCTGCTGTTTCTGTTTTGGGAATTGACCAGCCTGCTGTCGTTTTTGCTGGTGGGCTTCAACCACGAAGACGAAAGCAGCCGCAAATCGGCCCAGCAAGCCATGCTAATTACCGGCGCAGGCGGGCTGGCGCTACTGGGCGGCTTCATTCTGCTGGGGCAAATGGCGGGCAGCTGGCGCATCAGCAGCATCGTGGCGCAGTTGCCCCATATGCCGGCCAGCCCGCGCTTTTACTGGGCCGTGGGCCTCATCATGGCAGGCGCTTTTACCAAAAGCGCGCAATTTCCCTTCCATTTCTGGCTGCCGGATGCCATGTCGGCTCCCACGCCCGCATCGGCTTATCTGCACTCGGCCACCATGGTCAAGCTGGGCGTGTACCTGCTGGCGCGGCTGGATGCGGGCATGGATGCCTGGCCCTGGTGGCAAAGCAGCCTGCAAATCGCCGGCTCCGTCACGGCGGCGTGGGGCATGCTGCTGGCGCTGCGCGAATTTGATCTGAAGCGGATTCTGGCCTGGTCTACCGTGGCGACTTTGGGCACCCTGGTCTTCATCGTTGGCATGCCCGGCTACCAGGCATCGCTTGCCGTTGCGACCTTGCTGCTGGCGCACGCCATGTACAAGGCCACCCTGTTCTTCGTGGCGGGCAATGTCGATCACGGCACCGGCACGCGCGATATCCGCTCGCTGTCGCTCTTGCGCAAGTCCATGCCGTTTACCGCCACCGCCGCGCTGCTCGGCGGTTTGTCGATGACGGGCCTGCCCGGCACCTTTGGCTTTATCGCCAAGGAAACGCTCATGCAGGCCAAGGCCGACACCCCTTATCTGGCCGCAGGCGGTTGGGCCAACACCCTGTTTACCGCCATCGGCATTGCCGTGGCCGCAACGATTGCGTTGCGCATCTTCTGGCAGCAGCGCAACACCCAGCCACTGGCCGGCCACCCGCACGAAGGCGGGCTGGCGCTGACCGCCCCGCCTCTGCTGCTGGCGGGCGCAGGCTTGATCGCGGGGCTGTTCCCTTCTACGGCGCAATACGTGGTGCAACAGGCCGCAGCCGCCATGCACCCCGCCGCACCGCAAGCAGCCGCCCGCCTAGCGCTGGATGGCAGCGCGTTGGGGTCTGCCCTGCCATCGCTGGCGCTGTACTTTGGCATGGGCGCCGCCATCTTCTTGCTGTGGGAGCGCCTGCGCCCCATCATGGATGCCGTGGTGCGTCCCCTTCCCAGTGGCCCAGGCGTTTTCCGCAGGCTGTTGCAGGGGCTGACGCTGGCGGCCGTTACCACCAACCGCAATATGCAGCATGGCCGCTTGACCGGCTACCACGCCATGCTGATGGGCAGCATCATGCTGGGCGTGTTTATCGTCATGCTCGCGAGCGACAGCTGGATCTTGCCGAGCTGGAGCACGCCTTCTGTCGGCGTGCTGTTGGCCTGCGCCATCGTCATCGCCGGCTCGCTACTGGCCATGGCCGTGCACCACCGCTTTTTGCTGGTGCTCACTTCCGGCCTGGTGGGCTACGGCAGCGCCATTCTGTTTCTGTTTAGTGGCGCGCCTGATTTGGCATTTACCCAATTTTCGGTCGAAACCGTGCTGGTAACGGTCATCGCATCCATCCTGCTGCTGATGCGCGTGGATCACTACTCGTCCGAATCCGAAGCTTCCGGAGACCGCGTCGGCAGCCGCATGTTCATCGCCCTGCTCACGGCCACGGTCCTTACGGGCTTGCTGCTGGCCGTGACCGCCCAGCCTTTCGACACGGTGCTGGGCGCCTACTATGGCCAGCACAGCCTGCCCGATGCACATGGCTACAACGTGGTCAACGTGATTCTGGTGGACTTCCGCGGCTTTGACACCTTTGGCGAAAACAGCGTGATCTTCCTGTCGCTGTTGGCCACCCTGCCGCTGCTGGCAGTGATCCGCAAGCGCATCCTCAATCGCACCATTCGTCGGCTGCCGCATGAAGCGGTTGAATCCGCCGCCGCGGTCGCCCAAGAAGGAGAAACACCATGACCATCCTGCACCGTCTGGTCTTGCTCCACGTCATGGGCAAGCCCATGTACTACCTGATTCTGGCGTTTTCGCTGTTCGTGTTCTGGCGCGGACACAACGAGCCGGGCGGCGGCTTCATCGGCGGCCTGCTGGCCGTCAGCGCCTCCTTGTTGCTGACCAACACGCACGGTGTGGTGGTTGCCCGCAGACTCCTGCCTTTTCGCTCGCATGTGCGGCTGGCTGCTTTCGGCGTGCTGTGTGCGGCGGCTTCGGGCATTGCCGGCCTGCTGGCCGGGCACAGCTTCATGCACCATTTGTGGTGGGAGGTGCCCATGCCCTGGGGGCCGCTGGCACTCTCTACCGTGCAATTGTTCGATCTGGGCGTTTACCTGTGCGTCTGGGGCGGCATTGGTGGCTATGCCTCCGAACTGCTCGCGCTGGGCGACGACGTTTGCCTGGAAATAGAAGCCGTTGTCGAAGCCTCGCATCCGACACCGCACGACCAACACGCCGTACAGGTGTACGAGGCCCTCGACCATCCACCACTGTCCACAGAACCATCTACACCAAGGGAGCCAACATGATTTGGGCCATTGCCGCCGCCGTGTGGTTCACCCTGTTTGCAGGCATTTACTTGCTGCTGTCGCGCAATCTGCTGCGCAGTCTGATCGGTTTGCTGATGCTCAGCGGCGCCATCAACCTGGTGCTTTTTGCCAGTGGCCGGGTAGGCAGCATCCTGCCGCCCGTGATTGGTGCCGGGCAAACCGCGCTTTCTGCGCAAGACGCCAACCCCTTGCCGCAGGCGCTGGTGCTCACGGCCATCGTGATCGGTTTCGCGCTGACCTGCTTTTCGCTGATTCTGGCCATGGCGCTGCTGCGCAGCGGCTCGGGCATGGACATCAATGCCATGCGCACAGCCGAGCCCGAACCGACCGAACCGCTCAAACCCCCTACTGCGCCGGATGCGTGCACCCTGCACGCCTCGATCGACCCGCTGCTGGACACTGCCCCTCTTCCCTCCTCACCCGCGCAGGCGGCCCCTTACAAGAAAAACACGCCTAAACCATGAACTTTCTGGTCGTTTCTCCTGTTCTCTTGCCGCTGCTAACAGCTGCATTGACCGCGATTCTTGCTCCGCGCAAATCGCTGCAACGCAGCGTCAGTCTGCTGGGCGCCTACGCATCGCTGATTTGCTCGGCCTACCTGCTGTATCTGGTCACACACGGGCCTACCCTGCAAGCCACCTTCGGCATGTGGTCGCAGCCTTATGGCATCGGCTTCAGCATCGATCGCCTCAGCGCCCTCATGCTGCTGATTGCCTCGCTCATCGGCCTGGTCAGCCTGATCTTTCTGGCGGGCGACGCCACCGCCGGCAGCAGCGGGCGCTTTGCCATGCAAATTCCACTGGTGCACGGCCTGCTGGCCGGTGTGGGCGGCACCTTTGCCACGGCCGACATCTTCAACCTCTACGTCTGGTTCGAGGTAATGCTGATGTCGGCTCTGGGCCTGCTGAGCGGCGGCGCCAAGCTGCGCCACATGGAAGGTGCGCTCAAGTACATGAGCCTGAACATGCTGGCCACCATGATGCTGCTAACCGCCGTAAGCCTGGTGTACGGCGTGACCGGGCATTTGTCGTTCGAGGGCGTGCGCGCCGCCTGGCCGCACGTGCAGCCCCATGTGGCAGCCCCGATACTGGCGCTGCTGTGTCTGGCCCTGCTGGCCAAGGCCGGCGCCTTTCCCATGTACGCCTGGTTGCCGCCAGCTTATCCGGTGCTGCCCACATCCATTCTGGCGCTGTTTGCCGGCCTGCTCACCAAAGCAGGCACCTATGCCATCTTGCGCCTGCTGGGCGATGTGTTTGCAGCCGCCCTGCCCGCCTGGCTGGGCGATGCGCTGGGCTGGCTGGCTTGCCTGACCATGCTGGCCGGCGTGCTGGGCGCGGCCTACCACTGGGATATGCGGCATATCCTCTCGCTGCACATCATCAGCCAGATCGGCTACATCCTGCTGGCCATCGCCTTGGGCACGCGCCAGGGCTTTGCCGCCGCACTGGTCTTTACCGTGCACAACATTCTGGCCAAGGCCAATCTCTTTCTCATCGCCGCCATGATCGCGCGCTACACCGGCAGCTTCGATCTGCGCCGCATTGGCGGCTTGTATGCCGCCCGGCCCATGCTGGGGGTGTTGTTCGGCATCTCGGCCCTGGCGCTGGTGGGCATTCCGCCGTTTTCGGGCTTCTGGGCCAAGTTGCTGGTGCTGCGCGCCGCTTATGCCCAATCGCAAATGGTCTGGATGGGCCTGGCCCTGCTGGTGAGCGTGCTGACCATGTATTCGATGATGAAGATCTGGATGGAAGCTTTCTGGAAAGCGCATCCCGATGCTGAATCCGGCCTGCCGCTGGTCGCTGTGCCGACGCGCGAGATGCTGCCCGCCTGGATCGCCACGCTGATGCTCACGGCAGCCATTCTGTTCATCAGCCTCAATCCCCAGTCGCTGATCGCCTTTGCCGACGCAGCCTCCCAAACATTGGGCCTGCCCGCACGAGGATTGCCACAATGAAAAAATTCTTTGCCGCCCTGCGCCTATTGCTGATTTTCATCCGGGCCGTTATCGCCTCCGGCGTGGATACCTTGCGCATCATCCTGCGCCACGGCATGGGGCGCCCGCTGCCGCCTGCGCGCTTCATCCACATGCCGTTTACGCCCATGTCCGCGTTGGGTGTCTCTTTGCTGACCAATATGATCTCGCTCACCCCCGGCACCACCGCGCTTGACATCGACATCAAGAAACACCAGATTCTTTTGCACGTGCTCGACGCCACCGATGCACAAGGCGTGGTCGATGGCGTGCGCAATATGTTCGAACCGGATCTGATCACTCTTTTCGGAGATAAAAAATGATCGACGCGAACGCAGCCACCAGCATCACCTGCACCTTTGTCGTCATCATGGCCGCCATCTCGGCAGCCTTTGCCATTGTGCGTATCGTCAAAGGGCCGACAGATACCGACCGCATCATCGGGCTGGACATTCTGTTTTCCACCGCTTTGCTCATCGGCATCACCTCGGCCCTGCTAACGGGGCGCACCGTTTTCATCGACGTGGGCCTGGGGCTTTCGCTCGTGGGCTTTATCGGCACCATCGGCTGGGCGCGCCTTATCAAGCTGGGCGCACTGGTGGACAACAACCCAACAGACCACACACCATCATGAACACGATGCAGACCATTTTGCAGTTTCTGGGCCTATTTCTGCTGGCCGCAGGCGGCGTTTTGCTGGCCATTGCCGCCTGGGGCGTGCATGCTCTGCCCGATGCCCTGTCGCGCCAACACGCCGCCACCAAGGCTGCTACGCTGGCCATCTCTACCGCGTGCGTGGGGGCGTGCCTGCTGTACCCCAACTGGAGCTGGCTGGTACGGCTGGGCCTGGTGCTGCTCTATCTGATGCTCTCGCTGCCGCTGTCGGCGCACATGCTGGCGCGCGCCGCCGTGACTGAAACAGAAACCGATACCACGCCCCGCCCTTGACGCTCAGCCTGTCGCCCTGAACCGATCACCATCCATTCAGCAACACGCTCAGCGCACCGGCACGCCCACCCAAACCGAAGCATTCCTTTACAAAAAGCACCATGCCCACTTTTACCATTCCCGACATGAGCTGCCAGCATTGCGTTCAGTCCATCACCCGCGCCATCCAGGCGGCTGATGCCAACGCCCAGGTCGCAGCCGATATCGCCCAACACCAAATCAGCGTCAGCGGCAGCACGCTGGATACGGCGGCATTGCAGGCCATCATCACCGAAGTGGGCTATAGCCCCAGCCCAACAGCGCAATCTTGAAGAGATCGATTAGAGGGCACCGATGACATCTTCCACGCCACCCCAACCGCCGTCACGCACCACGCCCGGCAAGCCTGCCGAAGGCGCCCCTGCGCACGACGGCGGCGCGACCGAAACCGTCGTCAAGCCGCGCCTGCAACCGATCAAGCCCCCGGCCATGTACCAGGTGGTGCTCATCAATGACGATTTCACGCCCATGGAATTTGTGGTGCTGATCTTGCAAGAGTTCTTCAACAAAGACCTGCACACCGCCACCAGCATCATGTACCAGGTGCATACCGAAGGCCGGGGCATCTGCGGCATCTACACGCGCGACATTGCCCAAACCAAATCGCATCAGGTGATGGAAGCGGCCCGCTCCGCCGGCCACCCGCTGCAATGCATCTTCGAGCCGGTGCCCGAATAATCCGCGCAAAAACAACCGCCCCGCCCGCGGGCGCGCCCTTTCAGCCCGCTTTGCCCAGTACGCCTTTTACTCGCCTTTAACTCGCCTTTTCCCTTCCCGTCTTTTTCCAACCCACTCTTCCCCGCCCGCTTTTTCCACCCTGCCTTGCCCGGCCAGCGCCGGCCCCACGCGCCTGGCGCGCCGCCCGCTTGCGCCATTCCACGGATAATGCCTGCAAGCCCGTTGCCGGGCGTGCTTGAATCCGGCGCGGATGCCCCCACCTCTTGCAGCAGTACGGGCTTTGCCCGCCCGCGTTACGATGCGGAACAAGCACCGCGCGCCGCCGCCCAACCATGCAGGGCGTCGCACGGCGCCCGTGTCAGGAAAGGAATGCATTGAAATGATTGCCCAGGAACTGGAAGTGACCTTGCACATGGCCTTTGTCGAGGCCCGCCAGCAACGCCACGAATTCATCACCACCGAACACCTGCTGCTGGCCCTGCTGGACAACCCCTCGGCCTCCGAAGTGCTCAAGGCCTGCGCGGCCCATCTGGACGACCTGCGCACGGGCTTAACCAACTTCATCCAGGAGCACAACACCCCCCTGCCCGGCGAAGACGAGGTAGACACCCAGCCCACGCTCGGCTTTCAGCGCGTGATTCAGCGCGCCATCATGCACGTGCAAAGCACGGGCAACGGCAAAAAAGAAGTCACCGGTGCCAATGTGCTGGTGGCCATCTTTGGCGAAAAAGACTCGCACGCCGTGTACTACCTGCACCAGCAGGGCGTTACCCGGCTGGATGTGGTCAATTTCATCGCCCACGGCATCCGCAAGAACGGCGATGCCGAAGAAACCACCGGTCAGGAAGACAGCAACGCCAGCAACGGCGAAGGCGGTGAAGAAGGCAGCGAGCGCAACGAAAAAGCCTCGCCGCTGGAGCAGTACACCAACAACCTCAACGCCGCCGCCAAAGAAGGCAAGATCGACCCGCTCATTGGCCGCGACTTTGAAGTCGAGCGCGTCATCCAGATTCTGTGCCGCCGCCGCAAAAACAACCCGCTGCTGGTGGGCGAAGCCGGCGTGGGCAAAACCGCCATTGCCGAAGGGCTGGCCTGGCGCATCACCGAAGGCACCGTGCCCGAAGTGCTCGCCAACGCCGAAGTCCATGCGCTGGACATGGGCGCGCTGCTGGCCGGCACCAAATACCGCGGCGACTTCGAACAACGCCTCAAGGCCGTGCTCAAAGCCCTGCGCGACAAGCCCGAATCCATCCTCTTTATCGACGAAATCCACACGCTGATCGGCGCAGGCTCCGCCAGCGGCGGCACCATGGACGCCAGCAACCTGCTCAAACCCGCACTCTCCAGCGGGCAGCTCAAATGCATTGGCGCCACCACCTTTACCGAATACCGCGGCATTTTCGAAAAAGACGCCGCGCTCTCGCGCCGCTTCCAGAAAGTGGACGTGGTAGAGCCGACGGTCGAGCAAACGGTAGAAATTCTCAAGGGTCTCAAATCGCGCTTTGAAGAACACCACAACGTCAAATACGCCAACGCCGCTCTGCAAGCCGCCGCCGAACTGAGCACCAAATACATCAACGACCGCCAACTGCCCGACAAAGCCATCGACGTCATCGACGAAGCCGGCGCGGCGCAACGCATTCTGGCCGCCAGCAAACGCAAAAAAACCATCGGCAAAGCCGACATCGAAGACATCATCGCCAAAATCGCCCGCATCCCGCCCGCCAGCGTCAGCAGCGACGACCGCAGCAAACTCGCCACGCTCGAGCGCGACCTCAAAAGCGTGGTCTTCGGGCAAGACAAAGCACTTGAAGTGCTGGCCGCCAGCGTCAAAATGGCGCGCTCCGGCCTGGGCAAGCAAGACAAGCCCATTGGCGCCTTCCTGTTCAGCGGCCCCACCGGCGTAGGCAAAACCGAAGCCGCCAAGCAGCTGGCCTACATCCTGGGCGTAGACCTGATCCGCTTCGACATGAGTGAATACATGGAGCGCCACGCCGTCAGCCGCCTCATCGGCGCGCCCCCCGGCTACGTCGGCTACGACCAGGGCGGCCTGCTCACCGAGCAAATCAGCAAAAAACCGCACAGCGTGCTGCTGCTGGACGAAATCGAAAAAGCCCACCCCGACATCTTCAACGTGCTGCTGCAAGTCATGGACCACGGCACCCTCACCGACAACAACGGGCGCAAGGCCGACTTCCGCAACGTCGTCATCATCATGACCACCAACGCGGGTGCCGAAACCATGAACAAAGCCACCATCGGCTTTACCACCAAGCGCGAAAGCGGCGACGAAATGGCCGACATCAAGCGCCTGTTCACGCCCGAATTCCGCAACCGGCTCGACGCCATCGTCGGCTTCAAACCGCTGGACGAACAAGTCATCCTGCGCGTGGTAGACAAATTCCTGCTCCAGCTCGAAGCGCAACTGGCCGACAAAAAAGTCGAAGTCACCTTTACCGACACCCTGCGCAAACACCTGGCCAAAAAAGGCTTTGACCCCCTCATGGGCGCGCGCCCCATGCAGCGCCTCATACAAGACACCATCCGCAAAGCCCTGGCGGACGAGCTGCTCTTTGGCCGCCTCACCGAAGGTGGCCGCCTCACCGTCGATTACAACGAGCAACAAGCCGAAAACAACGGCATCGTGCTCGACATTCAACCCCTGCCCAAAAAAGAAAACCGCCACGGCAAAGCCGACGCGGAAGAAACACCGCTATAACCCCTTGCCCTGGCCGACCCTTTTTTGCCCTTCCTTCCTTTTCGCCTTTGCAACCAAGGCCAAACCGCTTGATCAAAACCGCCCAGTCGGCCAAATCAAGCCCTTTGGCCCACCGCCCCTTTCATTCATCCCCTATCAATCTACTTACCCATTCATCACCAACTCACCAACCACACACTCGCCATGCCCGCACACATCGACCCCAACCGCTACATCGACCCCGTTGCCTACGACCTCGACCCCGTAGACGAAACCAACCGCGCCTGGGCGCAAGCCTATGCCGACCTCGACGCCGCCCTGCAAGCCGCAGGCCCCGGCTGCGCGCTCTACGTCGTCTGCGGCCTAAGCCGCGCAGGCAAAACCACCTGGGTGCAACACCACCTCAATCAATTGGGCGACAAAACCGTGTTTTTTGACGCTGCCGTGCCCGCCAAAACCCACCGCCAGCGCGTGCTGCAACTGGCCCGCAAGCACGGCGTACCCGCCACCGCCGTGTGGATCGACATCAGCCCCGAACTGGCCCTGCAACGCAACCTGCAACTGCCGCCAGACCAGCGCCTGCCCGAATCCACCGTGCGCCATGCCTTTGCCCTGTACCAACTGCCCAGCACGGAAGAAGGCTTTGCCGATGTGCAAATCGTGCCGGCTGATGCGGATTTGAACGCGGCCTAAGACGCAATACGCCCCGCATTACCTTCCGTCAGTTTTTTTGACAACTGCAAAAACAAAGGGCATGTGCCATTTAATGCACATGCCCTTTTATGCATTCATTGGGAAAAGCTCAATTTAATTGTAAAATTTTGCATCCAAATTTACATTTCAATCTTTTTCCATTGAGGTATCTATGCGTTTTATTCAGATCCTGATTACTACTTTTTTCGCCCTTCTCGTCTCAGGCTGCGCATCTATTCCGCCAGCAAACTTTTCTGTTCCTGATGTCAGAGTATCAAGCAAAAAATTGATGCCGAGGTAAAGTCAATCACTGTCACTTTGGCTCGACCTGAAGAAAAGAAAGGCCACATGCCGGTAGGTCTTGAAGGACTTACAGGCTTCTGGAAAGAGGCTCTACAAGAAGCTCTTGATCGAATGGCAGTATTCAAAGACGATTCAAAAAACAAGGTAAGCATCCAAGTCAAGATCCTTGCACTTAATCCACCTACAGTTGGCTTAGCAATGACCACCAAATCAATTGCTCGCTACGAAATCATCGATCGAGCTACTGGCAGCATTATTCATACACAAGAAATTACATCTACCGCTGTGGTGCCTATGAATTATGCTTTTATGGGTGCAGTGCGTGCGCATGAATCAGTCAATCGTTCAGTACAAGACAATATCAAACAGTTTCTTCAGGCACTTGAAACGATTGATATATCGGTGACGGCACCAAAGCAAACGCGCTCGGCGCTATGCAGCATTGTTACTGATTCCTTGATCAAACCTGCAATTGAACAAAATAATACCAATCAACAAGACATAAAATATCCTCCCGCAATGGAGCCCTGCTAGCCGTTGCCACGACTGATGAGAGATATCCGCGAAAGGTGCTAGGCTACTGCTATACAGTAGCCTTAAGACAGTTATCACTATATATATTTATTGTTTAAAATATTTTTTAAAAGAATTCTCATCTTCAAAATCCCTTAATAAAAAAGCCCCTTGGTTTATGCCAAGGGGCTTTTTTATTGCCGGGGGCGGCGCATGCGGTTGGTTGGTGGGCTTGTTTATTGCTTGTTCCGCCTTGCCTGCACGGCGTCTGACAGTTGTTGCAGCATGCGGGCGGTTTCGTCCCAGCCCAGGCAGGCGTCGGTGATGCTTTTGCCGTATTCCAGTTTGCGGGGGTCGTCTTTGCCAGGGGTGAATTTTTGCGTGCCGCTTTGGATGTGGCTTTCGACCATGACGCCGAAGATGGCGCGCGAGCCTGCCCGGATTTGTTCGGCCACGGCGTCGGCTACTTCGATTTGACGCTCGGCGACTTTGTGGCTGTTGGCGTGGCTACAGTCGATCATGACGCCGGGGTACAGCCCGCTTTGCTGCAATTGCTCGCACACGGTTTGCACGCTGTGCGCGTCGTAGTTGGGGCCTTGGCTGCCGCCGCGCAGGATGACGTGGCAGTCTTGGTTGCCTTTGGTAGCAACGATGGCGACTTGCCCGTTTTTGTGTACCGACAGGAAGTGGTGGCCGCGTGCGGCGGCCTGTATGGCGTCGGTGGCGATGCGGATGTTGCCGTCGGTGCCGTTTTTGAAGCCGATGGGGGCCGAGAGGCCGCTGGCCAGTTCGCGGTGTACCTGGCTTTCGGTGGTGCGTGCGCCGATGGCGCCCCAGCTGATGAGGTCGCCGATGTATTGGGGCGAGATGACGTCCAGAAACTCGCTGCCTGCGGGCAGGCCCATGCGGTTGATGTCGATGAGGAGTTGGCGCGCGATGCGCAGGCCTTCGTCGATGCGGTAGCTTTCGTCCAGGTAGGGGTCGTTGATGAGGCCTTTCCAGCCGACGGTGGTGCGGGGTTTTTCAAAGTACACGCGCATGACGATTTCGAGCGTGTCGCGGTATTGTTCGCGCAGTTGCATGAGGCGTTGCGCGTAGTCCAGCGCGGCGCGGGGGTCGTGTATGGAGCAGGGGCCGACGATGGCCAGCAGCCGGTCGTCTTGCCCGTGCACGATGCGCTGGATGGTTTTGCGTGTTTGCACGACGAGCGCCTCTACGGGCGAGCCGTTGATGGGGAAGAAGCGGATGAGGTGCTCGGGCGGGGGCAGTACGGTCAGGCTCTCAATACGGTTGTCGTCCGTTTGGCTGGTCTTGTCTTCTGGCTGGCCGTACCAGGCGTTTTCGGCTGTGGCGTGTGGTGACATGGTGCTCCTCGGTTAAATCGCGCATGCATGCAAGGCAGGTGTGCAAAGCGGATGCGCTGGCAAAAAAAAACCGCCGGGGATGATGTCCTCGGCGGTTTTACAGTCTGGCGCTTCGTGGTGTGCTCAAGCCTCCTGTCCACCGGGGACTGGATAAAAAGCAAACCAAAAATAGAAAGCGCGGGAAACTTGCATGGCCGCCAATATACCACGCTTGCTGACGGCTGGATGACAGCCGCCCGAAGGTGGCCCGTTTTTTTGCGCCAAGCTGTGATGCAGTTCGCAGGTTTTTGTTGTGCCGGCGTACGGCAAGAGTTTGGCACGTTTGGCACGTTTGGTGCATTTGACGCATTTGGGGCGCTTCACCAGCGCTTGCCACACCGAACGCTGCATCAGGTCCGTTGCATCGTGCCTGTTGCGCCGGGCATGCTGTTTCAGGCGTGTTGCATCAGCCACTGTTGCAGCTCGTGGATGGAGTTGGC
>CAYUAF010000008.1:6239-17371 GCA_964442555.1 uncultured Allobrachymonas sp. | reverse complement strand
TGCTGTTTCAGGCGTGTTGCATCAGCCACTGTTGCAGCTCGTGGATGGAGTTGGCCGTGTACAAGGGCCGCAGGGCGGCCAGGCCGGCAGAGTCGTGCGCGCCGTAGGTGACGGCAATTGCAGCGCAGGCGGCATTGTGCGCCATTTGCAGGTCGTGCGTGGTGTCGCCCACCATCAGGGTTTGCACGGGCGCAGCGTTGAGTTCATCCATCAGCTCGTGCAGCATCATCGGGTCGGGCTTGCCGGCGGTTTGGTCGGCGGTGCGTGTGGCGTCGAACATATGGCGCAGGCCCACAGCGTCCAACGCCTCGTTCAGCCCCGTGCGGCTTTTGCCGGTGGCTACGGCCAGCATGTGGCCTTTGCCTTTGAGGCCTAGCAGCATGTCGTGCACGCCTGTAAACAGGCAGATGTCGTGCTGGTGCCGGCGGTATTGGGCGCGGTAGGCCTGGGCCAGCAAGGGGTGGCGGTGCGCGGGTATGTCGGGCGCGGCCAGTTGCAGCGCCTGCTGCAAGTCCAGCCCGATGACGTGGCGCGCGACTTCGTCGCTGGGGGGCGTGCCGCCCAGTTCGGCCACGGCTGCTTGCAGGCTGCGCACGATGTTGCCTGCGGAGTCGAACAAGGTGCCATCCCAATCAAAAACAATCAAAGGGTAGCGCTGCAACATGGTTCAATGCGTGAAGCAAAAAAGTGATGACAGCGCATTATGGCGGCGTGGCAGAAGCAGACGTAACAGCCGGTAATACGGGGCTGCCGCCCAGCGCCTTGTAGAGCGTGACCTGGTTGATGGCGCGCGCAAGCTGCACGCTTTGCCAGCTCAAGTCGGCGGCGCGGCGTTTTTCTTGCGCGTCCAGCCAGTCTTTCAGCGCCACGGCGCCTGCGCGGTATTGCACTTCGGTGAGTTGCTCGGCGCGTTGGGCTTGTTCCAGCGCAATGGCCTGCTGGTGCGCCTGCTGCTGCAACTGGGTGCGGGCGGATAGCGCATTTTCCACATCGGCCAAGGCGGCATAGAGCGTTTGGCGGAAATTGACGACGGCTTGCTCGTAGCTGTTGCGGGCGATGGCGGTGTTGCGCTGCATTTCGCCCAGCTTCAGAAAAGGCAGTACCAGCCCCGCTCCCAAGGTTGCCACGGGGTTGGCCAGCACGCGCGACAGCGATGTGCTGCTGCCGCCCAAAGCGCCCGTTAGGCTCAGCGTGGGGTAGTAGCTGGTGCGCACGACATCGACGTTGGTCAGGCTTTTGCGCAGGCGCTGCTCGGCCGCTTGCAGGTCGGGTCTGCGCGCCAGAATGGATGCGGGCAGGCCGGCAGGCACGGCGGGCAGGTTTTCCAGATTGGGCAGGCGCGGGTTTTGCGCGGCTGCGGGCAGTTGTTCGGGGGGCGCATCAAACAATATGGCGAGCGCATTGCGTTTTTCCACGCGCTGCTGCTCCAGATCAGCCAGGGTGGCGCGCTGGCTGGCTTCAGTCTGGCGGGCTTGCGCCACTTCCAGCCCCGAAACGGCGCCGGCCTGGTATTGCACTTGGGCCAGTTCCCGCGTTTTGGCAGCCGTGCTTACGCTTTGCTGTTGGCTGGCGATTTGGTGGTTGAGGGTAGCCAGTTGCCAGTAAGTCGTAGCCACGGTGGCAACCAGCGCCTGCGCGGTGGCCTGGCGGTCGTGCTCGGTGGCGCTGGCTTCCCACTCGGCCTTGCGCTGCGTGGCAGCCAGCTTGCCCCACAGGTCGATCTCCCAGCTTACGCCCAGGCTGGCGTCATAGCCACGGCTGCTGGTTTTGGTGTCCGTCATTTCGCGGCGGTGACTGTAGTTGAGGCTGGCGCTGGGCGTGGGCAGGCGGTCGCCCGCAGCATTGCCCGCTTCCAGCTGGGCGTTGCGCACGGTGTAGGCGGCTGCGGCCAGGTCGTTGTTGCGTTGCAGGGCCAGGTCGATCAGTTCGTCGAGTTGCGGGTCGGCAAAGGCCGTCCACCACCGATCGCCATAGATGGCGTCCGGCGCGGTTTGGGTGTGTTTGTCATCCGCATGTTGCCACTGCGCAGGCAGATTGAGCGCCGGCGTTTGGTACGGCGTGTTGGCACACCCCGCCAGCAGAGCCGCTGCGCAGGCGGCGGCAACAAGCGAGGCGTAGCGGCGGGGAAAAGGGCGTTGTTCCACAGCAAATACTTTCTTATTGACGGGACAGGGCATCCACGGGGTCTAACTGGGCGGCGCGGCGCGCAGGCAAAAAGCCGAACAGCACGCCTATCAACGTGGAGCAGGTAAAGGCCAAAACGATGGATGTGGTTGAAAACACCATGCGGAACGAGCCGCCGGCCAAGGCATCAAACGCAAAGCCGATTAGCAGGGCCAGGGCAATGCCCAGCAGGCCGCCTACCAGGCAGACCAGCACGGCTTCGATCAGGAACTGCTTGAGGATGTCGCCCTGGCGCGCGCCTACGGCCATGCGCACGCCAATTTCCTGCGTGCGCTCGGCAACCGATACCAGCATGATGTTCATCACGCCGATGCCGCCCACTACCAGCGAGATCACGGCAATGGCCGATACCAACAGCGTCATGGTCTGGGTGGTTTTTTCGACCGTTTGCTTGATGCTGTCGGAGCTGAAGGTGAAAAAGTCTTTGGTGCCGTGGCGCTGGGTGAGCAAGGTGGTAATGCCTTCTTCGGCGGCGGAGCTGTCCACGCCGTCTTGAACGCGCACGGTGATGGAGCGCAGATAGTCCGTGCCCATGATGCGGCTCATCACGGTGGTGTAGGGCAACCAGATATTCAGCGCGTCGGCGTTGCCAAAGGGGCTGTCTTTTTTCTCGGTCACGCCGATCACGCGCGCGGGCATGCTGCCAATGAGCAAGACTTTGCCGATGGGGTTTTCGCCATTGGGAAAGAAGGCTTCTTGCGTGTTGGAGTCGATCACGGCATCTTGCATTTGGCGGCGCACGCTGTCGTCATCAAAAATGGCGCCTTGGGCGATGGTGTAGCCGCGCACGCGGAAAAACTCGGCTCCCACGCCCGAAATGGATGCCGTTTTGCTGGCGTTGCCGCGCAGCACGGTTTTGCTGGTGCCCACACTGGGCGTCACGCTATCCACATAGCCGAGCTTGGCTAGCGCCGTGGCATCGCCCGTTTTGAGGGTACGAATGCGCCCCGCCGTGCGGTCGCCAAAGCCCGTGCCGGGCATGATGTCGATGGTGTTGGTGCCCATGCTGGCAATGTCGCTGAGGATTTTTTCGCGCGAGCCATTGCCCAGCGCCACGACCGACACCACCGAGGCAATGCCGATGATGATGCCCAGCATGGTCAGCAGCGTGCGCAGCTTGTGGCCGATCATGGCGCGTATGGCCATGTGCGTGGCTTCTTTCACGCGCCCCCAGGCAGCCGCCCAGCTTTCTTTCTGCGTGGGGCCTTTGTCGGTTTTGACGGTAGCCGCCTTGGTATCGCCTTTGGTCTGGTCGCTCACGATGCGGCCATCGCGAATTTCGATAATGCGGTCGGCATTGGCGGCCACATTGGCATCGTGCGTGACCAGGATGATGGTGTGCCCGTCGGCATGCAGCTCTTTGAGGATGTTCATCACCTCATGCCCGCTGGCCTGATCCAGCGCGCCGGTCGGCTCGTCGGCCAGAATCACATCGCCGCCATTCATCAGTGCGCGCGCAATCGACACGCGCTGCTGCTGCCCGCCCGAGAGCTGGCCGGGCTTGTTGTTCAGGCGCTCGCCCAGACCCAGCCTTGTCAGCAACTTGCGCGCGCGCGCGTGCCGTTCGGCAGCCGCAACGCCTGCGTAAATGGCCGGAATTTCGGCATTGCCCATGGCGTTCAAATCGCCCATGAGGTGATAGCGCTGGAAGATGAAGCCGAAGTGCTCGCGCCGCAGGCGGGCCAGCTCGTCCGGCGCCATCTCGCGGGTTTCTTTGCCGCTGGCCTGGTAGCTGCCGCGCGTGGGGCGATCCAGGCAGCCCAAAATGTTCATCAGCGTGGATTTACCCGAGCCGGATGGGCCGATGATGGCCACCATTTCGCCCGCGTAAATATCCAGATCCACATCTTTCAGCACGGCCACCACATCATTGCCGGCGGGGTATTCGCGCACCACGCCGCGCAGGCGCAGCAAAGGCTGTTTCTGGTGCGCGCCAGATGCAGGAGCAGACGCTGCTGCTGTAGCGCCGCCGTGGGCGGGCGCAGCGGGTGTAGCCGAGGTATCGGGCTGTGTGCGCTCTTGCATCAGAACATCCTCGGGCCACGGCGCTGCGTATTGCTGCTGCCTTGATTGGCGCTGGCATCGCCCACCACGACTTGCTCGCCTTCTTGCAGGCCGCTGAGCACCTCGGCCTGCACGCGGTTGTTCAGGCCGATGCGCACCTGGCGCTCTTCAATGGTTTGCTGGCCCGGCTCGCCCTTGGCCACGCGCACGGTATAGAACTTGCCTTCGCCCCCTGCGCTGCCTGCTCGGCCCGCATTGCTACCTGCTGCCGCTGTCGGTGCAGAGGCTTTCGCGGCGGCTGCCGCGCCCGATGCAGCCGGAGCTTTGCCGCTGCGCGCGGCACTCAGGGCACCGGACGGAATCAGCAGCACGTTTTTGGCCTGCTGCAACACGATGGTGACTTGCGCCGTCATCTGGATGCGCAAGCGGTGATCGGGGTTGGGCACATCAAAAATGCCGTTGTAATACACCGCCGTGCTGCTGGAACTGTCGGTATTGGTGCCCTCGTAACTGCTCATATTGATGGGGCCTGGCTCCACGCTGTTGAGCACGGCGTCGTGCTTGGTATCGGGGTCCCCCAGAATGGTGAAGTACGCCGGCATGCCGGGCGTGACGTTGGGCACATCGGCCTCGGAAATTTGCGCCTCGATGCGCATGGTGTCCAGATTGGCCAACTTGATGATGGTGGGCGCAGACTGGCTGGCGCTGACCGTTTGCCCCTCTTTGGTCACGATGGAAACCACCACCCCGTCAGAAGGCGCGGTGATGCGGGTATAGCCCACATTGGCCTTGGCCGTTTCGATCTGAACGGAAGACTGGGCGATTTGCGCATCCAGCGCCTTGACCTCGGCGCGAGCCGCATCCAGCGCCTGCTTGGCGCTTTGGTAGTCGGACTTGCTGCTGGCATCGCGCTCGTGCATGTACTTTTGGCGCTCGAAATTCTGCTGTGCCAACACCAGCGAAGATTGTTTGGCCGCACGCTGCGCCCTGTAATAGGCGACCTGCTCCTGCGCCTCGCGCAGATTGTTGCGCTGGGTGGTGTCATCAATCTCGGCCACCAGCTGCCCTTGCTTGACGGAATCGCCCACCTTCACATGCAGCTTCTTCAGCTGCCCGCTGACCTGCGAGCCGACATTGACCAGCTGCGAAGCCTGAATCGTCCCCGTCGCCAGTACGGAATTTTCAATATCCCCGCGCTCCACCGTGGCGGTAATCAAAGGCGCGCTGGCGGGCTTGGCAAACCAGATCTTGTAAGCCGTCCAGATCAAAGCGATGAGCAACAGGCCAGCCATTGCCAGCCACCACGGATGGGATCGGAGTTTTTTCCACATAAAGATCTGGATTCGGCTTGTTTTCAAAAATGACAAGGCGGCACAGAACCGGCCCAGGCAAGCCGCAAACACCACGCCGCCTGCGTGGCAACAGTATGCGCGCAATCCCGACCGCCGATGTAACGGAATGGATATCACGGAATTGTGTCGCTCTTGCGTCATACAGAGCGCAGGGCAGGAAAAAAGTTCCCGAATCGCAGATGCGACAAGGCAAGGCATGTGTTGCCAAGCGTTGCAACGCCGCTGTTTCAGCGCCACTTGCGCCACCGCGCCGACTCCAGGCCGCGACGCTGCTGCGCCGCCAGCCAAGCTGGTGCGGATGTGCCAACAGCGCGGCGACTGCACGCGGTCATGACGTGCGGCCATGACCCTTTTCAGCAAGGTATGCAAAAAGAAAAACGCTGCTGTGTGCACAGCCATGCGCGCAAATAACGGAGATGAATAGCGGCTTGATGCTGCGCGACCCGCACACACCGCGCCGGAAGCGATCCGGCCCGCTTGGCAGTCGGTTGCGGCTGGTGGTTGGTTGTGGTTGGTTGTGATTGGTTGCGATTGGCTACGCCTGGCCGCGTTTAGCCCGGCATGGTTTCGGCAAAGCTCGGACGTTGCCGGAGTTTTTCGTATAGCTGGGCCAGGTTGGGGTGGGCGCTGCGCCAGTCGATATGCGGGAAGCGAAAGTCCAGCCAGCCTAGCGTGCAGCCTGCGGCCACATCGGCCAGCGAGAAGTAGATGCCGGTGCAGAAAGGCTTGTCTTCCAGCATGCGGCTCATTTCGGCCAGGCCGGCCTGCACTTTGTCCAGCTGGCGGTCCGTCCAGGCTTGGCTGCGCTGTTGCGGCTCGCGCCCGTCCCAGCTTTGTTCCAGGCGGGCGAGCACGCCTGCCTCCAGAATGCCGTCGGTTAAAGCCTCCCAGATTTTGACGGCCAAACGGTCACGCCCTGTTGCGGGGATGAGCCGGCATACGGGGCTCAAGGTATCGAGATACTCCACGATGACGTGCGAGTCGTACAGCGACATGGCGGGCTTGGCCAGAATCAGGCAAGGCACTTTGCCCAGGGGGTTGTGCTGCAACAGTTCCGGCGCAGGCGCCCAGGGATTGGTCTGCTCGAAGCTGTATTCCAGCTTTTTTTCTGCCAGCACGACGCGCACCTTGCGCACATAAGGACTGGTTGTGGAGCCGATCAGTTTCATGCCGTTTTGCGGAAGTCAAAGAATCGGCGATTGTAGGCGAGCATGCCGCGCCGCCAGGCACGATCAGACCGAATACCCCTGCCGCACGGCCAGCCACTCTCTGAAAGCGGCATGCGGAAGCTAGCCGGCTTGTCGCTTTTTGTCTACGCGCCAGCCCGCCATTTGATCTGCGCGGCATGCCGTGCCGAATTGCTAAGTTGCCGCGATGACGGATGGCACGCGCTACATGCGGCCATAGCTGTGCATGCCGCCCAAGAACATATTGACGCCGACAAAGGCAAAGGTCACGATCAGCAAGCCCACCAGCGCCCACCACGCCGCCACCTGGCCGCGCAAGCCCCGGATGAAGCGCAGGTGCAGCCAAACAGCGTAGTTGAGCCACACGATCAGCGCCCAGACTTCTTTGGGATCCCAGCTCCAGTACGCACCCCATGCCTCGGCCGCCCACAAAGCGCCGGTAAAGGTGGCCACCGTAAAAAAGGCAAAGCCCACGGCAATGGCTTTGTACATCACATCGTCCAGCACGGGCACTGCGGGCGTGCGCGGATTGAGCACGGGCCGCAGCGCGATCAACACGGCAAACAAGGCCGCCAGCAGCAGCGCCATGCGGCCAATGCCTGCGAGCTTGGCTGGCTCCAGCCCTGTGCCGTGCGCCAGCGCCAACAACAGCGCTGCCGCCAGCGTCGGCGCGCCCGCAAGCCCCAGCCACAGGGCGCGTGGCCGGGCCGTTTTGAGCAGGCTGACCAGCCCCGCCATGGCCGCCAGGGCAAACATGCCGTAGCCCACCAGGTTGGCGGGCACGTGCAACTTCATCCACCAGCTTTGCAAGGCCGGCACCAGCGGCTGGATGAGTTGCCCTTGGCGCGATGCGCTGTACCAGAACAAAAAGGCCACGGCGGCGCTTGCCACCAGCAAGACAAAGGCGTTCAGCCCGCGTGCCTGGCGGCGGTTTTCAAAATAGAGGCCAAAGAGCAGGGTCAGCCAAATAAACAGCACGAATACTTCGTACAGATTGCTCAAGGGAATATGCCCGGCCTGCGGGTTGAGCAGATAGCTTTCATGCCAGCGCACGCCGCTGCCGATCAGCGCCATGCCCACCGCCGCCCAAGCCAGGCGGCTACCCAGGCGCTGTGCCACATGGCCGCCCTGCGCCACTGCCTGCTTTGCCGTTTGTGCTGTTGCTTGTTTTGCCGTTTGCGCCAAATCCTGCGCCTGATCTTGCGCCTGATGGACGGGCAGCTCGCTTGCGGGCAGCTTGCCTGTGAGCCGTTTGCCCGCGCCCAGCAAACCGGCCCAATGGAACAGCGTCGCCATCCACACCAGCACGCCCATCCACAACAAGGCCGATTGGCTGGAGAGCAAATATTTCAAGCCGAACACCTGCCCGGCGCGTTGCACATCGCCCTGATACAGCGCCACGGCTGCGGCCACGCCCAGCGCCGCAGCGGCCGTTAGCCAGGCCAGCGGACGCCAGAACCAGCCCAGCGCAATCAAGCCGGCAAGGGTCAGCAGTAAAAGGATTTGTTCCTGCCCATTCATGACGCCCTGCAAGCGCCAACCGGCCAGCAGGCCCGCCAACGCCACGCTGGCGGCAAACGTCCAATCAAACACACTACGCCGCCACGGCTGGCGGCGGGCATGCACGGTAACGGTTTGCAGCACCTGGCCCGCAGCGGGCCGCGCGCCCTGGGCATGGCTTGCGCCCTGCGGCGCAGATACGGCGGCGGGCGTGGACGAGTGGTCGGGATGAGCGGCGGGGGAATGGTCGGTGGGCTGCGGGGTCATGACTGTCTTTCTACCTGTGCCTGCTGTAGCAAAGCGGGCGCTAGCTGCGCAAATTCGCGTTCGCCTTCGTTTTTGCGGCGGGTGCTGACATAGCCCAGAAGGGCTTGCGTGCCAGCAACTTGCAGGGCCGGGTTTGCATTTGCATTTGCATTTGCATTTGCATTTGTGTCTGCGTCTGTGTCTGTGCTTGCTGCCTGCTGCGCACCGGCTTGCGGATCAATCGCTTGCGGGACATGTGGCGTGAGCCAAATCCACAACCGCCGCTCGCGCACATACAGCATGGCCAGCACGCCCAGCACCAGCAGGGTGCTGCCCGCATACACCAGCCATTTGCCCGGCGTGCGCGCCACTTGCAAAACGCTGGCGTGCCGCTGCTGAAACCCTTCCAGCACCAGCCAGATCGGCTCGGGGTAAAGGGGCACATCACTCAAGGCGATAACGGCCTGGCTCATGAATGCCTGATGGCGCGGCTGCGCCATATCCAGCGGCGGTAGCCCCGCTTGCGCGCGGGCGGATTGCAGCAGTTGCAGCAAGCTGCCGTTGAGCACGCGCAGCAAAGCGCCGGCCAGCTGTTCTTGCTGATCTGGCGGGGCTTGCGCTTCTACCAGGGCGGCTACGCCTGCCAGGCCAAAGCGGCGGGCGTTTGCGGCAGGCGCATCTGCCGGTGATGCGGCCTGTGACGCAACTTGTGCCGCCATGTGCTCCGCTACTGGCGCCGTTTTGCTTGCCTGCCCGGGCGGCGGCTCTGCCTCAGCCGCATCTTCTCCCGCAAAGCGGTCCAGCACGCGGCGGGCGGATTGTTCCAGCTGGCTTGCCAGTTGCGCATCGCCTGCCGGCGCGGCTTGTTGCGCATAGCGGCGGGCGGCCTGCTGGCGTTGTTGCGCATCCAGCAAGGCAGCGCGCAAACGCAGAAATTCGTCCAGCCCGCCTGCCGCATCGGCCGGTACGCGCAGATACCGCCAGTTTTGCGTGGCGTTGGCGCGCACGCCAAACAGGTATTGCGGCACCGTGTGGTCGGGGCTGCCTATTTGCACGGGCCGCATGTAGTTGTGAAATTCCGTGGCTTGCCCGGCTGCATCGCGCAGGCGATAGACGATGCTCGGCCCCACATCGCGCAGCGGCTGGGCGTGCGCGCCATGCGCCCCGCCCCACGTCTGTTGCAGCAAGCGCAGCAAGGGTTGGGGGGCTGCCGGGCGTGCGCCGGATGCAGCCCCCGCAGCCGGGGCGTGGCTTGCTGGCGGGTTCGGGCTGGCGCCTTGGGCATCGCTTTCGGTGGCGCTTGTGTCTTCCATATTCACCGTGTGCAGGCTGACGATTTCCAGCGTGCGCGGCAAGCCGCCGTAAGGCAGCGCCAATTCGCCACCCACCCGGCCTTGCAGCCGCGCAGGCGCTGGCCGGATTGCCGCACGCGCATCCCACGGCACAGCCCGCAGCGTGACGGCAGAGCCGCCATCGTCAAACCCGCTTTGGTACAGCGTAACGCCCCGATACCGCACGGGATGGTTCACGGCAATGCGCGCAGGCAGGCGCGCGCCGCTGTGCTTGTCGTGCAGCACCACATCGCTGGCAAACAGCCGGGGCGTGCCGTTGGGGTGGTATGCGATGTGGAACTGGCGCAGCTCTACGGCAAAGGGCAAGTCCTGTATCACCACGCCGTTGGGTACGGCCACAACGGCAGCGTCGTTGCGGCGGCCTTCGGCCACGGTCAGATGGCCGCGAAAGCCCGGCGCATCCGGCCCCAGGCGGTGCTGCGCCGGCACCTGCGCCACCGGCCCGCTGCCCTGGTAAGGCGTTTTGTTTTGCCAGGCCATGTATGCGCGCAGCACCCAGCGGCTATCCAGCAAGCCGCCCACGCAGATCAGCACCACGGCGCCATGCCCGGCCAGGTAGCCCAAGCGGTTCAGGCGGCCTTTGCGTGCGGCCACCATCCAGCCGCTGCCGTGCGGCAAGGCGCGCTCTTGCATGCGCACGCGCCAGCCTTGGTCAGCCAGCTGCTGCCCCAGTGCTTGCGCGGCGGCCTGCGGCGTTTGCGGCAGCACGGCGCGCGCTTGCTGCCCCAGCGCCTGCAAGGCTTGTACGGAAATATCTTCTTTGCAATTGCGCCAGTCGCGCACAATGACTGGCACATGGCGCGCCATGCAGGCCGTGGTGCTGGCGACCAGAAAGGCCAGCATCAGCACATACCACGTGCTTTGGTACACATGAAACAGGCCCAGCGCCTCGAACACATCCGCCCAGAACGCACCGTATAACCCCACATACAGGCTGTACGGCTGCTGTTGCGGCAACACCGTGCCGATGACGGACACCAGCGCAATCACCACCAGCAGCCCCACGGCAAAACGCATGGATGCCAGCAGCTGCCACGCGGCACGCAGCAGGCGCGTGATCCGGCGAAATGGGCGTGCGAAGAAGGTGCTTTCAGTCATGGTGCGTGCCTTGCCAGCCCGCTGCATGCGCGGCATGCACGGCATGTGCTGCATGCCTTGGGCAGCCGGTTATGTGATGACGCATCACGCACGACAAAGGGCGACCCGCTGCGCAAAAAACAGATGCTGGCAGATGGGCCGATCGTACCAGCGCCTGCAACAGCACCCGCGCCAACGCGCCCATGCCCCGCCTGCGCAAAGGGCATCGG